>NZ_JACHFN010000001.1:300000-586189 GCF_014201885.1 Deinococcus budaensis
CGTTATGCCCAGTGCCGCCCAGCCCAGCATCCTGCCTGCCCGTCCGCGCGTGAAACCCGAAGTGATGAGTCCGGTCGGCGGCCCCCGCCAGCTTCGCGCGGCGGTGGAGGCCGGGGCGGACGCGGTGTTCTTCGGCGTGGAGGGCTTTCACGCCCGCGCCAAGGTCGGCTTTTCCAACGAGGAGCTGCCCGAGATCATGCGCGGGCTGCACGAGCGCGGCGTGCAGGGCTTCGTGACCTTCAACATCCTGGTGTTCGACCGCGAGCTGCGCGAGGCCGAGCGGCAACTGATGCACCTGGCCCAGAGCGGCGTGGACGCGATCATCGTGCAGGACCACGGGGTCGCGCGGCTGGCCCGCGAGATCTGCCCCGACCTCCCGATCCACGGCTCGACCCAGATGAGCATCACGTCCGCCGAGGGCGCCGAACTCGCCCGGCGCTTCGGGGCCAGCCGGGTGGTGCTGGGCCGCGAACTCTCGCTGCGCGACATCGGGCGCATCGCCGCCGCGACCGACATCGAGCTGGAGACCTTCGTGCACGGGGCGCTGTGCGTGAGCTACTCCGGCCAGTGCTTTTCCTCGGAAGCCTGGGGAGGCCGCAGCGCCAACCGGGGCCAGTGCGCCCAGGCCTGCCGCCTGCCCTACGACCTGCTGGTGGACGGGCAGAGGCGTGAGCTGGGCGACGCCCGCTACCTGCTCTCGCCCGGCGACCTCTACGCGCTGCATCAGGTGCCCGAACTGGTGAACCTCGGCGTGAACTGCCTGAAGATCGAGGGCCGTTACAAGGACGCCGAGTTCGTGGCCCTGACCACCGCCGCCTACCGCAAGGCCGTGGACGAGGCCTGGGCGGGCCTGCCCCTCAGCGTGTCGGCGCAGGAGGAGCGCGATCTGGAGCAGGCCTACTCGCGCGGGCTGGCCCCGCACTTCCTGAGCGGCACCAACCACCAGACGGTCGTGCGCGGGCGGGCGCCCAGGCACCGGGGCGTGCGGGTGGGCACCGTGCGCGGGACCACCGAACGCGGGGTCCTGGTCGAGCTGGCCGAGGAGGTCAAGCCCGGCGACGGTCTGGTCTTCGACCCCGCCAACTGGCGCACCCCCGAGGGCCGCGAGGAGGGCGGCTTCCTCTACGGCCTGTGGCAGGGCGGCCGCCAGGTCGAAACCGTGCGCCCCGGCGAGCTGGCCGAACTGCGCTTCGGGCGCGGCGCGGTGGATCCGGCGCGCGTGCGGCCCGGCGACCCGGTCTGGCGCACCCACGACCCCGCGCTGGGCGCCCGCGTTCGCCCGCTGGTCGAGGCGAGTGACCCCGTACACACCCGCCCCGTCACCGCCCACTTCCGGGGCCACGTCGGTGAGGTCCCGGCGCTCACCCTGACCGACGAGCAGGGGAGGAGCGTCACCGCGACCCTGCCTGATCCCCTCGCGCCCGCCCGCAACCGCGCGCTGGACGAGGCGGGCTTGCGCGAGCAACTCGGCAAGCTGGGCGGCACCGGCCACCACCTCGCGGCCCTGACGGTGGACCTGGGCGGCCCCGGCTTCCTGCCCGTCTCGGCGCTCAACGCCCTGCGCCGCGACGCCGCCGAACGGCTCACGGCCCGGCGCGGTCAGGCCCCCGAGCGCCGCGTCGCCCCGCGCCTGGACGACGTGCTGCGCGAGGGAACCACGCCCCAGCCCGCCGCCCACGACCCCCAGCCCCGCCTCCACGTCCTCGTCCGCACGCCCGAGCAGCTGGACGCCGCGCTCGCCCAGCGGCCCGATTCCATCACGCTCGACTACCTGGAGCTGTACGGCCTGAAGCCCAGCGTGGAGCGGGTGCGGGCGGCGGGAATCGAGGTGCGGGTGGCGAGTCCGCGCATCCTCAAGCCCACCGAGCAGAACCTCCAGAAGTTCCTGCTGTCGCTGGGCGCCGGGCTGCTGGTGCGTTCTGGCGGCCTGCTGGAAGGGTTGCAGGGCGCGCCCGACCTCCCCGCCCTGACCGGCGACTTCAGCCTCAACGCCGCCAACGTGCTCACCACCCGCGCGCTGCTGGACCTCGGGCTGGGCCGCGTCACGCCCACGCACGACCTCAACGCCCGCCAGATCACGGAACTCGCCTCGCTGGTCGGGCCGGAGCGGCTGGAGGTGATCGCCTACGGGCACCTGCCGGTCTTCCACACCGAGCACTGCGTCTTTTGCCGGTTCCTGTCTCAGGGCACCGACTACACCAACTGCGGCCACCCCTGCGAGTCGCACCGGGTCGCCCTGCGCGACGAGCGGGGGCGGGCGCACCCGGTGATGGCCGATGTGGGCTGCCGCAACACCGTCTTCGAGGGCCGTCCCCAGGTCGCGGGCGCGCACCTGGAGGGCTGGTTGGCAGCTGGACTGCGCGACTTCCGCCTGGAGTTCGTCCACGAGACGCCCGGACAGGTGGCCGAGGTGATCCGGCTGCACCGCGCGGCGCTGGCGGGTGAAGTGGGCGCGGCCGAGCTGGAAGGGCACCTGGCGGCCCTCGCGGAGCAGGGAACCACCCAGGGCAGCCTCTTCGTGCCCCAGGAGTTCGAGCGCCTGCCCGCCCTGCCGGTGCTCTGATCCCGGCGCGCGCCAGGCTTCATGAAGCCGGGTCGTGTATTCAGGCCACGCCGCGCGGCCGGGAAACCCGGTTACGATGGTCCATGCCCCCCGCCGAACCCGTCAAAACCGAACGTCATGACGTGGCCGCGCGGCAGCACCACACGAATACCGGCGTGCGCCCCGTCCAGCTTTACCGCGAGCACACCCACGGCCTGTTCGTCGCCCGCGACTTCGTGGCCCACCCGCGCATTCGCCACTGGCAGGCGCACCTGCTCCCGGCGCCTGGGCTGGTGGTCTGCCGCTACGATTTTCACGGGGCGCGCGAACACGACTTCTACCTCGACATCGCCACGATCACCCGCGCGGGTCACCTGTGGAGCGTGCGCGACCATTACCTCGACGTGATCGTGCAGGACGGCACGGCCGCCGAGATCGTGGACACCGACGAACTGCTCGCCGCGCACCGGGCCGGATTTCTGGGCGCGGCCGAGTTGCACCACGCGGTCACGGTGGCGCACGGCGTCCTCTCGGGTCTGGCCCGCACCCGCTATGACCTGGGCGCTTGGCTGGCCGCTCAGGGGGTCACGCTGGAATGGCTCCCGGTGCCTGAATACGCGGTGCCCGAATATGCGGGCGCGTAGGCCAGGGAGCGGCTAGCCTCGACCCATGCCCGCCCCCAGCCCCACTCCTCGCAACCCCGCCGCCCAGGCCAGTCTGGAAGGCGCCCTGCCCGCCGCCCTCGCCCGCATCGCGGCCACGCCGGGCGTGTACGCGGCGCTGTGGTGCGGCAGCGCGGCCCGGGGGGAGGCGGACGCCCACAGCGACCTCGACATTCACGCCCTGGTGACCGGGGACCACCGCTGGCGGTCCAGCTTCGTGGCGGGCGGCGTCCCGGTCGAGGTCTTTCACAACCCGGCGCGGAAGGTGCGGGCGATGCTCGCGCAGCCTGACCACGCCACCGTCGCCATGTTCGCCGGGGGACGGGTGCTGCTGCCGCACCCCGATCTGGACGCGCTGTTCGGGGAGGCCCGCGCTCTGTACGCGGCGGGTCCCGCCCCACGTCCCCTGACGCCCGCCGAGCGGCACACGCTGCTCGACGAGGTGGTGGAGGCGCGGGCGGCCCTGACGGAGCCGGTTCATCCCCTGCTGGTGGCGAGCGCCGCCGGGAGGCTGGTGCGGGCGCTCTACGCGGCGCGCGGCTGGTGGGAGGTCAAGCCGCGTGTCTGGCCGCGCGACCTGGCCCGGCGCGGCGCCCCGGAAGCTGGACTGCTGCACGCTGTTCTCAGCGAAGCCTCAGCCGCCGAGCGGCAGACGGCGCTGGAAGCCCTGGCCTTCTCCCTCCTGCCCGGCGGCCTGGACTACGGCGAGAGCGCGAGCGAAGCCCAGACGGTCGCCTGAAGCCTCAGGCGATCGCCAGCTCCGCCTGGGTGCCCGGCGCCAGCGCCAGCAGCGTCCGCAAGGGCGCGTCCCCGTGCTTGAGCAGGAAGGTCAGGAAATTCATCTCGCGTTCCTGCGGCACGCCGCCCGGCAGCAGGTGGCGTCTCAGGCGCGTGAGCTGACGGGTCCGGTCGTCCTCCTGGCGGGCCAGGGCGCGCACAGCGAGCGTCTGAAGGTGCCCGACGCGGGCGGTCGTGCGGCGGCGGGTGCGTTCGGCGGCGCCCGCCAGCGTGGGATCGAGGGCCGAGAGTTCCCCGGTCAGGGCGCGCAACTCGGCGTCGAGGGCCGCGAGCCGCTCGGCCGAAGCCGCCGCCGCCCCCCGCTCGCGGGCCAGCGCGCGCCCCAGCACGCCTTCCGGGTCGGCCTGCACCTGCGCGGCGGTGGCGCCCATGCGCGTGAGCAGCCGCGCGACGGGCGGCTCCAGCCAGGTCACGCTCAGGCGCGGCCACAGCAACGGCTGGCGCAACCCGTGCAGCCCATACACCTCCGCGAGCTGCGCCCCGTAGGCGATCTCGCCCGGCCCCACCACGAAAGCCAGCGTGGGCAGCAGCGCATCCTGCACGACCGGGCGCAGCCCCGCCGCCGGGGTCAGGCGCGAGGGGTCGGCGTCCAGCACCCCGCGCAGCTCCTCTGCGCTGTAGGCGCGCGTGTCGGTCTCGAAGTGCCCGCCGCGAACCCTCAGCAGTCGCCGCTGTCCGTCTTCCTCCTCCAGAAAAAGGTTGGTCGCCCCCGCCGGACGCCGCAGCTGGGGCGTGAAGCCCGCCTGCTCCAGCCGCGCCGCCGCCGCCTCGATGCACGCCGGGCCGTCCAGCGGGCGCTCCAGCTCGCGGCTCAAGGCCGGGGCCATCAGCCGGGCCAGCGCCGGGTGCAGCGGGTCGAGGACGATCAACCCCGCCGGGGCGAGCAGTCCGTGAATCAGCCGCGCAAACACGTCGGCGTAGCCCATCCGTGGACCACCCGGCTCCACCGCCCGCAGCACCCGCGCCCGCAGGGCCTCGCGGTACTCGGGCGCGGTGTCGAAGCGGTCCAGCAGGCCCAGCACCTCGGCGGTCCATTCTGGCTGCCAGGGTACCCGGCCCACCGGCACCCCCTGCGGCACATCCAGGGTCAGGCGGTGCAGCGTCTCGGCGCGGTCGAGCAGGGTGGTGGAGGCGACCTCGGCGGCGTCGTGGTCCTGGCTGGCGACCCAGTACACGGCCACGACCGGAGCGTCCTCGCGGTCAAGCTGCCGGGCGAGCAGCGCGGCGTCCGCGCCCTTGTGGACGCTGTAGGCCGGGCCAGTCAGCAGCCCCGCCTGCTGCCCGGTCACGACCACCCGCGAGGCCGGATGGGCCAGCCGCGCCAGCCCCGCTTCCACGTCCGGGCCGAGCGTGCCCAGGTCGCGGTGGTACTCGCGCAGGGCGCTGACCAGGGCCGCGCGGTCCACGTCGGGGCGCTCCTGTGCCGCCGCCGTGTCCAGATCAGCGGGTCCCAGCCGGAAAAAAGCGGGCAGGTCGCCCGCCCGGTACGCCGCAGCGATGCTCCTCGTCAACGTGTGTCCTTCCTGGGGCTTGCCTCATAGGAGTTTCGCTTCATACAGGCCACCTTCGGGCGACGGGAGAGGCAGGCGCCCCGTCCCCTTCGCCACTGCGCTTTGGATTCTACAGTGCTTGTTCCCGCCGCGTGCCTAACGCAGCGGCTCACGCGACGCCGTGAGCAGCCCGGCGCGGTCGGTCAGGATGATCCGGCGGTAGCCCAGATCGAGCAGGCCGCGCGTGCGGAAGTCGCCCAGCAGTTTGGTGATCGTCTCGCGCGTGCTGCCGACCACGTGCGCGAGGTCCTGATGCGACACCCGCTCCTTGAGCGCCAGCGCCGCCCCGTCGGGCCAGGGTCCCTCGCGCTCGGCCAGGGTCAGCAGCGCCAGCGCCAGCCGCTGCGAGACCTCCATGAACACCAGCCCCGAGAGCCGTTCTTGCACCCCGCGCGTCTGCCGGGTGACCTGCTCGGTGAGCGCCACGCCTACCGCCGGATGGGTGCCGGTCAGCCGGGTCAAGGTCTCGCGCCCCAGCAGCAGCGCCTCGGTGTCGTCCATCGCCTCGGCGTACATGCCGTAGCTCGCGCCGGTCAGCAGGGCCGCCGTGCCCAGCAGGTCCCCGGGGCCATGCACGTCCAGCGTCACCTCGCGCGCCCCGGCCCCCAGGCGGTAGAGCCGCACGCTGCCGCGCGTCAGCACGAACAGCGTCTCCGCCGCGTCCTCCGGGTGAAACAGCAGGCCCCCCCGCGCCCAGCGCCCCCCCCGGGCGGCAGCCACCACCTGTGCTTGCGTCTCCTGCGGCAGCGCCCCAAACGGCCCGGACATCATGGGGACAGTGTGGCATATCAAGTCCCCACAGTCCGCCTGAGCGGGTCCGGCGTCAACAGGCAGGTCCGGCCCAGTTCCGTGCCCCTGGCGCGGGGCGCCCTCCCTACCCGCTGCGGCCCCGGCCTGGACGGGCGAGCGCCGTTGTCAGTGCCCCTGACCCGCCTCCCAGCCCCCTTGACCCCCCGTGTTACAATCCGCGCCACGCATGAGCCGACCCGACCTCACTCCGCCGCCCCCCAGCGGCAAGCGCCTGAGCCTGCTTAACCTGCCGCTGGATGTGGTGACGCTGGAACAGACCCTCGACCGCCTGGGCGACTGGATGTTCCGCGCCCCCCGCGCGCCGCACACGGTCGTGACCCTCAACCCCGAGATCATCGTGCAGGCGCGCACGCATCCCGAGTTCGTGGACGCGGTGCAGGAAGCCGATCTGGTGACCGCCGACGGGGTGGGCATCGTCTGGGCGGCGCGGCAACTGCACCGCCAGGAGGTCCCGCGCGCGCCCGGCTACGACATCGTGCGGGGGCTGATGGAGCGCCACGGCCCCGAGCTGCGGGTCTTTTTCCTGGGGGCCAAGCCCGGCGTGGCCGAACAGGCCGCCCAGAACGCCGTGCGCGACTTCGGGGTTCAGGTCGCGGGCGTCCACCACGGCTATTTCGACCCGGCAGAAGACCAGCGGGTCGCGGACCTCGTCGGCGCGTCGCGGGCGCACCTCGTCCTGACGGCGATGGGCGCCGGGCGGCAGGAAGTTTTTAACCAGTATTGGCGCCAGGTGCTCGCCGCGCCCGTGCTGATCGGCTGCGGCGGCGTGATCGACGTCCTGGCCGGGACCGCCGATCTGGCCCCGGCCTGGACCCGCAAGCTCGGGGTGGAGTTCATCTGGCGGGTGGGCCTGGACCGCAAGCGCTGGAACCGGGCGCCCCGCCTCGTGCAGTTCGTGCGGCTGGTGCAGGTGGAAAGGCGGC
The DNA here is from genome assembly GCF_014201885.1 of Deinococcus budaensis. Taxonomy (NCBI): domain Bacteria; kingdom Thermotogati; phylum Deinococcota; class Deinococci; order Deinococcales; family Deinococcaceae; genus Deinococcus; species Deinococcus budaensis. The sequence continues at coordinate 307,286 of NZ_JACHFN010000001.1, forward strand.
GGCTGGCCCGACAGGGCTGAGGGCTGAGGCCTCAGCGCGTTCCGGCCAGCCCCAGATCGCCCCCGAACGTCCCCTCCCAGGCGTTGAGCACCCGGCCTCCACGTACCAGCAGCACCGTGGGGTAGGCGCCGACCCGCAGCGCGCGGGCAAAGGCAGTGGCCTCAGGGCCGCGCCAGACGTTCACGCCCGCCGGGGCCGGGGCAGGCACGTCCTCGGCGTTCACCGCGCGTACCGGCAATCCGGCGGCCAGCACCGCGCTCCACAGCTCGCCCAGGTCGCCGCAGTCGTGCGAGTACACCACGATCACCTCGCGCTCGCCGGAGGTCCAGGGGTGCGCCGGCAGGACGTCGCCCAGCCGCACCCGCGCGTCGGCGGCCGGGGTTCCCAGGGCGAGCAGCAGCGTGAGCAGGGGAGCACGTCTCATGCCCGGCATGATGCCCGCCCCGGGCCGCCGCGCGTGTAACCGCCCGGTGAGAGCCGCAATGTCCAGAAAACGGCGCCCCCACACGGAACAGGGGGCGCCGGAGACGGGAGAAGGTCCGGGCTTCAGGGGGCGCTCTGCTCCGGGGCCTTGGGCTGAGCTTTGGGCGGAGTGGTGTCCGCCGCCGTCATCCCCGGCGAGCGAATGGCCTTGATCGCCTGCGGATCAGGCTTCTCGTCACGCAGCGGCTGGGGATTGGGGTCGGGCGCGTAGCCGGGCAGGTCGTCGATGGCGATCCGGCGCGGCACCACGTTCTCGGGCGGCGTGAACTCGGTCGCCAGGCGCCCGGTCGTGCGGTCGAGGTTGACGACCCGGGTGCGCGGGTCGGGCGTGCCCGGCGCCCAGCTGATCTCGCGGTACACCACCGGGGGCGGGGTGTCTTCCTCGGTGAGCGTGTTGGCCCGGTCGCGGTAGCGCGGGTCGAGCAGCGCCACCTTCACGCCCGGCAGGTAGCCGGGGTCCGGCGCGTCGGCGTAGACGATGCCGGGCGGTTCCACGAACTTGGTCGGGGTCTTGCCGCTGTGGGCCAGTTCCATCATGCGCCGCCAGATGGGGCCGTTCACCACGCCCGAATAGTAGTAGTCGGGGTTGCCGCCGCCCTGCTGCTTGCCGACCCACACGGCGCCGGTGTACAGCGGCGTGGTGCCCACGAACCACAGGTCCTTGACCTCGTTGCTGGTGCCGGTCTTGCCCGCCACCGGCCACTCGCCGAACTTGGCCTGCGCGGCCAGGCCGCCCTGCGCGGTGGTCCAGTCGTTGACCACGCCCCGGATCATATCCAGGCCCAGGAAGGCGACCTGCGGCGTCCAGACCCGCCGGGGCTTGGTGACCTCGTTGGCCACGTCGTAGAGCACCTCGCCGCGCGCGGTGGTGACGCGGGTGACGTAACGCGGCGAGCGGTACAGGCCCCCGTTCACGAAGGGCGCGTAGGCCGCCGCCATCTTCACCGGCGTCGTCTCGACCGCGCCCAGGGCCGCCGCCAGCCCGGTGCCGTCGTTCGTGGGGATGTCGAGCGCCCGCAGCTTGCTGAAAAAAGTCTGGAGGCCGATGCGGTCGGCCAGGCGCACGGTCACCAGGTTCAGCGAGCGGTCGAGCGCCTCCCGGATGGTCATGCTGCGGTAGGTCGTCGCGCCCTCGAAGTTCTTGGGTTCGTACACCCCGTTCTTGCAGCCCTCGCACGGAAAGGACACCGGCTTGTCGTCCTCACGGTGGGTCTGGTCCAGCCCGGTCGAGAGCGCGGTGGTGTACAGCAGCGGCTTGATGGTCGAGCCGATCTGGCGCTGGCCCTGCGCGGCGTTGTTCCAGTCGTCGGGCGGCGCGGCGCCGCGCAGCTTCTGGCCCACCATGCCCAGCACCTCGGAGGTGTAGGGGTCGATCACGACCGCGCCCAGCGTCGCGCCCGGCGGCAGCCCGGTGGCCTCGCGGCTGGCCGTTTCCACCCCCGTCTGCACCTTGGGGTCAAGGGTCGTGTACACCCGCAGGCCGCCCGAGCCGTACACCTTCTCGCGCCCGAAGCGCCGCAGCAGCTCGCCCTCGACCTGCCCCATGAAGTGCGGCGCGCGGGTGCTGGTCACGGCCTTGAGTTCCTTGGCGGTGCGGTCGACCAGCTGGGCGCTTTTCAGGGTGCCGTCCGGCTCGTAGCGGATCTGCCAGCCGCGCGGCTGAAGGTCTTCTTTCCAGGCGGCGTCGGCCTGCGCCCGGGTGACCCACTTGTCCTCGACCATGCGGTCGAGCAGCACCTTCATCAGCGGGCGGGTCGCCTCGTAGTTGAAGTAGCGCCCCGCGCTGGGCACCAGCACCGTCAGGTACGCGCTTTCCGCGAGGCTGAGCTGCTTGGGCGTCTTGCCGAAGTAAGCCTGCGCCGCCGAGTAGATGCCGTACAGCTCGACCGGGCCGCCGTCGCCCCAGTAGATCGCGTTGAGGTAGTTGCGCAGGATCTCTTCTTTGGTAAAGGCGCGCTCGACCTGCACCGAGAGCAGCCATTCCTTGATCTTGCGGTCGGGGGTGCGGGCCGCCTTGTACTCGTCGTACAGCAGGGTGTTCTTGATCAGCTGGTTGGTGAGGGTCGAGCCGCCCTGGGCCTCTTCGCCCTGCGCGAGGCGCTGGAACTGCCGCCCGATGCCGTAGGGGTCCAGGCCGTAGTGCTCGAAAAACCGCCGGTCCTCGTTGGCGATCAGGGCCGCCGTCATGAAGGGGCTGATCTCGTCGAGCCGCACCAGCGTGCGGCTGATCGCCTGCTCCCCGATCTTGGGAATCAGGCTGCCCAGCGGCGTGCCGTCGCGCGCAAACACGCGCGTCTCGGCCCCCAGGCTCAGGGTGTCGAGTTCGCGGTAGTCGGGCAGCTCGCGGGTCCACTTGGTCACGTAGGTCGCGCCCACCCCGGCGGCGGCCACCCCGCCCGCCAGCAGCAGCGAACCGGTCAATTTGAGGAATCTCAGAAACACAAGAAGGTCTCCTTGGCCGGGCGCACAGCAACAAGGCGCCCAGCAGAACAACGCGGCGGGGGAGTCATGGGCGGCGGGCCTGCACCAGCTCGTTGACGCGCCCGCGCAGGTAAGGCCCGCTCAGGGGCTTGGCGAGCAGGCCGTCCGCTCCGGCCAGCCGCGCCTGGGTGCGGGTGCGGTCGTCGTCGAGGCGGCTGAGCAGCAGCACCGCCGCCCCGCGCAATCTCCCCACCCGCTTGACCCGCGAGCAGACCTCGAAGCCATTCATCTGGGTCAGGTCCACGTCCAGCAGCAGGGCGTCGGGCGTGTGGCCGCGCAGGTAGGCCAGCGCCGCGCGCCCGTCCGGCACCGTGACGATCTCATGCCCGTCCGCCGACAGCAGGACCTCCAGCAGGGTCCGGATGGCCGGTTCGTCGTCCGCGACGAGGATGGTATACGCCATACCCTCCATGATAGAGCAGCCGCCCGCCAGGCCGCTGAACCGGGCATGAAAACCCCCCGCACCGGGCGGGGGAGGAGCAGGGGGGCGCGCGCCCGGCCCCCGCCTCAGCTCGCCTGCGGGGTGCCCGCCTGCCGCGCTTCCCGCGCCTCGGCAGCGAGCTGGCGGCGCAGCACCTTGCCGACCGCCGTCTTGGGCAGCTCGGGGCGGAACTCCACGCTGCGCGGCACCTTGTAGGCGCTGAGTTCCACCTTGCAGTGGGCGATGATCTCGGCCGGGGTGGCAGTGGCGCCGGGTTTGAGCACCACAACGGCGTGAACGCTCTCGCCCCGGTACTCGTCGGGCACGCCCACGGCGGCGGCCTCCAGCACGGCGGGGTGGGCGCTCAGCACCTCCTCGACCTCGCGCGGGTAGATGTTGTACCCGCTGGCGATAATCAGTTCCTTTTTGCGGTCCACGATGCGGAAATAGCCGTCGTCGTCCATCACCGCCATGTCGCCGGTGAGCAGCCAGCTCTGGCCGCCCTGCTCGCGCATGGTCTTGGCCGTCTCGTCGGGGCGCTGCCAGTAGCCTTTCATCACGTTCGGCCCGGCGACCCACAGCTCCCCGATCTCGCCCGGAGGCAGCCGCCCGCCGTTCGCGTCCGCCACGAACGCGTCCACCCCGGGCATCGGGAGGCCGATGCTGCCCTCGCGCTGGTCCCCGAAAATCGGGTTGGTGTGGGTGATCGGGCTGGCTTCGGTCAGGCCGTAGCCTTCCACCAGATTGGCGCCCCCGGTGATCTGCCGGAACTGCCGCGCGGTTTCGAGCAAGAGGGGCGCGCTGCCGCTGATGCAGGCGCGGATGGTGGTCAGGTCGTACCTGGGCGTGTCGGCGTGGTGGTTGATCGCGTTGTACAGCGTGGGCACGCCCGGAAAGAGGGTCGCTCCGCTCGCGGCGATTTGCGAGAGCACCATCTTGATGTCGCGGGCGTTGGGCACCAGCGCGATGGTCGCCCCGATCAGCACGCTGAGGTTCATCGCGACCGTCATGCCGTACACGTGGAAAAAGGGGATGGCGGCCAGCGTGACCTCCTGTCCCTCCCTCAGGCCGGTCATCCAAGCGCGCGCCTGCTCGGCGTTGGCGACGAGGTTGCGGTGGGTGAGCATCGCCCCCTTGGGGACCCCGGTCGTGCCGCCGGTGTACTGGAGCAGCGCCACGTCGTCCGGGCGCACCGTGACCGCCTGCGGGGTGAGCGGCTGCCCGCGCCCCAGCGCCGTGAAGGAGTACACCGACCCGCCCGTCTTCACGCCGACCCAGCTGCCCTCGCGGCGCGCCTTGAGGGGATACAGCACGTTCTTGGGAAAAGGCAGCGCGTCCTGAATCCCGGTCACGATCACCCGCTGCACGGGCACCCCCGCCGCAATCTGGCTGTAGCGCGGGTAGAAGGCGTCGAGCAGGATCAGGGTCTCGCTGCCGCTGTCGGTGAGCTGGTGCTCGAGTTCGTGCGGCGTGTACAGCGGGCTGGTGTTCACCACCGTCGCGCCCGCCAGCAGCGCCCCGTAAAAGGCGACCACGAACTGCGGGCAGTTGGGCAGCATCACGCTCACGCGCTCGCCGGGCCGCACCCCCAGCCGTTGCAGGGCGGCAGCGAAATGCTGCACGCCGCTCCACAGCTCGCGGTAGGTCGTCTTCGCGCCCAGGAAGGTCAGGGCGACGCGGTCGGGAAAGCGCTCCGCGCTGCGGCGCAGCAGGTCCGGCAGCACATCGTTGCTCGCGGTGAACTCGCGCGGCACACCTTCCTCGTAATGGTCCAGCCAGGGCCTCGTCATGCCTCACGCTCCTCGTGTTCCCGCCCCCCGCGAAGCCGCACAACCCTCCAGGCCACGCGGGGAACAGATTGTAATTGAACCCAGTATAAGCATACCGCCAGAGGAGCAGCTCTGCCGTACCCACCCGGTCCTGTCGCCGGTCCCACCAAACCCCGGGGCGCGGGCGTGCCACACTCCGGGCATGTCTTCAGGCTCCTCTGATCCCCAGGTCCACCGCCTGCACCTGCAAGAAGCCCTGCAACTGGCGCGCGAGGCGCAGGAGGCCGGAAGCGCCCCGGTCGGCGCGGTGCTCGTGAACGCCCAGGGCGCGGTGATCGCGCGGGGCCGCAACCGCGTGGCTGAAGCCCAGACCGCCGAGCACGTCGGTCAAGCCAGCGTGGCCCACGCCGAGATGGACGTGTTTTTCGGGGTGGGGAAGCTGGAAGACCCCGGGACGCTGACCCTCTACACCAGCCTGGAACCCTGCCTGATGTGCGGCGGGGCCTCGGCGCTGCTGGGCGTGGGCCGGGTGGTGTGGGCCACCGACGATCCCTGGGGCGGGTCGGGCCGGCTGATCGCCTGGAGCAGCCACCCCGCGATGCAGGAGACCGAGGTGATCCCCACCCCCGACCCCGAGCTGGAAGCCGAGGGCGCCCTCCTGTTCGCGCCCGAGGCCAAGCGCGCCTTTCCCGAGGAAGGCTGGGCGCTGTGGCGCGGGCGCTACCCCCGCGAGACCGAGGGCGTCCAGGAGCGCGACCCGGAAGACCGGACCCCCAGGGTGTGAGCCTGCTGGTCGTCGGCAGCGTGAACGCCGACCTGACGGTCCAGGCCCCCCGCATCCCTGCGCCGGGCGAGACGGTGCTGGGCGGGGACGTGCGGGTGTCGCCCGGCGGCAAGGGGGCCAACCAGGCGGTCGCGGCGGCGCTGGCAGGGGCCCCCGTCACCTTCTGCGGCGCGGCAGGCCACGACGCCTTCCGCGAGATCGCCCTCCGGGGCCTGACCCGCGCGGGTGTGGACCTCGCCCGGCTGCACACGCTGGACGCCCCCACCGGGCTGGCCCTGATCACCGTCGCCCCCGGCGGGGAGAACGCGATCACGGTCGCGAGCGGCGCGAACGCCCACCTCACGCCCGCGCAGTTGCCCGGGGACCTGGGCGGCTTCACCCACCTGCTGCTCCAGGGCGAGCTGCCCCCGGAGGTCACCCGCGAGGCCGCCCGCCGGGCACACGCGGCGGGCCTGACCGTCTTGCACAACGCCGCCCCCGCCCGCACCCCCGACCCCGCGCTGCTGGCCCATACCCACCATCTCATCGTCAACGAACACGAACTCGCCGCGTTCGCTGCGGGGCGGGCAGGGCCGGACAGAGAAGCGCAGGTCCGCGCCCTGCTGGGCCGGGGGCCGGGAGCCGTGACCGTCACCCTGGGCGCGCGGGGCAGCCTGACCGCCACCCCGGACGCCACCTTCCGCCTGCCCGCCTTTCCGGTCACGCCGCTGGACACCACCGGGGCCGGGGACACCTTCTGCGGGGTGCTGGCGGCCGGGCTGGTCGCGGGCCAGCCGCTGGCGGACGCGCTGCACGCCGCCGGGGTCGCCGGGGCGCTGGCCTGCACCCGCCCCGGCGCGCAAGACGCCATGCCCACCCGCGCCGAGATCCGGGCCGCGCTGACCGGGGGCTGAGGGGCCGACCCGCGCCGGACGGGTGCTCTAGGCTGAGCGCCATGCTGCGTTACCGCACCTTTACCGAAACCGACTACCCGGCCCTGGCGGCCCTCGACCTCGCCGCGCAACGGGCTGCCGACCCTGAATTCAGCGCCCGCCCGGAGCGCGAGCGCGAGGGCCGCCTGAGCACCAGCCTCCCGGCGCTGAAGTTCTACGAACGCAGCGAGCACTCCTTTGTGGCGCAGGACAGCGCGGGCGCGCTGCTGGGCGTCATCCTCGCGCAGCACGTCTGGCAGGGCGACCGCCCCATCGTGCTGGTCCGCACGGTCCTGCTGGCGCCCGCGGCCCCGGCCGAAGCGGCGGCGGGGCTGCTGCACGCCACCGTCAAGAGCGCCTACGACAGCGCGGTGTACGAGGTGCATTTTCCCCTGACGCCCGCGCTGGCGGCGGCCGCCGCCGAGGAAGCGGCCCACGTGACCGGGCGCTACGCGGTGCGCCACCTGGGCACCCGCGCGGACACGGCGCCCGGCGAGCGGCTGGGTGAGCCGTCCGGACCGGGGGCCACCGCGCCGGGCGGCGGGGCATAATGGCGGGCATGACCACCCGAGCCACCCGCGTGCTGCTCGGCGTCCGGGGCATGTCCCGTGACGCCGGGGAGCGTGTCGCCCAGCAGCTGCGCGCCCTGCCCGGCGTCTCGCAGGCCACCCCCGACGACGGCCAGATCGAAGTTCACTACGACCCCTCCCAGCACACCGTCATGGACCTGGTGCGCACCGTGCGCGCCCAGGGCTTCCTGGCGGGCATGCTCTAGCCGGGCCGTGGCCCTGGGCTACGTCGGCGTCCTCACCGTCCGGGTCGAGATGCCCTGGGTGGGCAACCTCAAGGAAAAACGCGCCCTGGTGCGCCCGGTCGTCGAGCGCCTCAAGGCCCGCTTTCCCCTCACGGTCGCCCGGCTCGACGGCCTCGACGCCCACGACTGGGAGGTGATCGGCGTCGCCACCCTCAGCAACGACTACGGCTGGGTCGAAGAGACCCTCCGCATGGCGTCGGACTTCATCGCGCGCGAGGGCGAGTACCGCGTCGTGTCCGAGGAAGTGGAGATCAACGTGCTGGGCGAGGACGGCGAAGAGGAAGACTAGCGCCGCCCGCCACAGCAGAGAGGGGGAGGCCTGCATCGCCTCCCCCTCTTCTTTTTGCCCGCTGGCCTACTTCTGGCCCAGCTGGGTCTTGAGCGTGTCGAAAGCCTCGGGGCGCTCCAGCACGCGCCAGTTCAGCACGCTCTCGCCCGTCAGGTTCGCCACCTGCCCGGCCGAGCAGTCGTACTGGGCACTCTGCTTGCGCATGATCGGCCACACGACCGCCGCCGCGCGCCCCGCGATGTCGCGCAGCGGCACCGGCCCGAAGAGGCGCGAATCCTCGCTGCCGCTCGCCGTGCGGTTGTCGCCCATCACGTAGTAGTGCCCCTCCGGCACCGTGATCTCAGGCTGGTCGGGCAGGATCCCGGCCGCCGAGGAGATCGCCAGGTTCGCCAGGTCGCTCTGGGTGTCCCAGCAGCCCTGCTCGCGCCAGTAGTCGGTGGTCCAGCTTTGATCCAGCTGCACCCCGTTGATAAACACCCGGCCGCCCTCGATCCGGATGCGGTCGCCGGGCAGGCCGATCAGCCGCTTGATCAAAAAAGGCCGGTAGGTCCACAGCCCAAAGGCGCTGCGGGTGAGGTTGGACGCCTGCGCCGCCGCCTCGCGGGGCGGCTTGAAAATCACCACGTCGCCGCGCCGAAAGTCGCCCACGCCCGCCTTGTGCAGCCAGGTCTCGTACTTGGGCACAAAGACCCGCTCACGGTCGCGCAGGTTGGGCATCATGCTCACGCCGTCCACGCCCACCAGCGTCGCCAGAAACTGGGTGATCACCACCGCGAACACGATGGGTTCCAGCACTTCCTTCCACAGTTTGCCCAGCGGGCCGCTCCCGGCCCCTCTCAGTCTCGTCATGCCGCTCCTTATCGTCCGCCGCGCAGGATAGCGGACGGCGGCGCTTCCGGCGCGGGATGGAAAGCCCCTCAGGCCCCCAGCGCGCGCAGCCGCGGCAGCTCGGCCCGCGCCGCCGCCTCGCCCGCCAGGATCGCCTGCCCGCCGCGCCGGAAGCTCTGGAGGTCCACCCCCTCCAGCCGGGGCCGCAGCAGCACGTCGGGGCGGTAGAGGCTCAGCCGCGCGTCGGTCAGCTGCGCCTGCATGATGTCCACCGCCCGGCGCAGCGAGCGCACGGTGCCCAGCGGGGCCTGCCCCGGCAATTCCAGCGGTTCCGGTCCCGTCACGTCCACCGCGGCCACCCGCCGCACGCCCAGAAAGAGGGCCGCGTCCACCGGGACCTGGTTGAGGATGCCGCCGTCGGCCAGCAACATGTCCTCCCAGGGCACCGGCTGGGTCGCGCCGGGATACGCGGAGGTGGCCCGCAGCGCCGGGTAGAGCGGTCCGCTGGAGAGGTAGACCATTCGCCCGGTGAGCAGGTCGGTCGCGGTGACGGCCAGTGGAAGCTTCAGCTCCTCGAAGGTGGGGGGCAGGTGGGTCGCCAGCCACGCCTCGAAGGCGCTCGTGCGCAGCAGCCCCCGCCCGGGGCGCCAGTCGAGCAGCCGCCGCCACGACACCGTCTCCGAGACCTGCCGTAACTGCGCCGCGTCCATGCCCGCCGCGATAAAGGCCGCCACCAGCCCGCCCATGCTGGTTCCGGCCAGGACCCCGGGCCGCAGCCCGGCGTCTTCGAGCACCGCCCACACCCCGATGTGCGCCAGGCCCCGCGCGCCCCCGCCGCCCAGCACCAGCCCGAACCCCGACATGGCCGGATTGTAGCCAGCGCCCGCCGGGGGGTACCGCCCGGCCCACCCGCTGGAGTACCGTGCATGAGGAATGCCGCTGGCCGGTCAGGTGGTGGGAGAGGGCGTGCGTCTGGTGCGCCCGCTGGGCCGTGGCTCGCACAGCGTGGTCTATTTCGCCGTTGGCCCCGGCGGCCAGCCTTGCGCGGTCAAGATCTTTGAACCCCGCTTTGCCGACCACGCCCTGCGCGAGTACCGCCACGGTTCGGGCCTCGACCACCCCCGGCTGGAACGGGTGCTCGGCCCGGTCAGCGTGGACGACCGCCCCGCCTTGATCGTCACGCTCGCGCGCGGCGTGGTGCTGTTCGGGCGCTACGTCCGCCGCCCGGCCCTGACCCATGAGCGGCGCGCCTTTCTCCTCACGCTCGCGCACCTGCTGGGCGCCCTGGACCACCTGCACGTGCGGGGCGTGGTTCACCGCGACGTGAAGCCCGAAAACATCCTGGTCGAACCCGACGGCAGCGCCACCCTGGTCGATTTCGACCTCTCCGGCCCCAGCCGGGAAGCCTTCGCCGCCCCCACCCGTCTGGGCACCGCCGCCTTCCAGAGTCCCGAGGCCACGCGCGGCGAGCCGCTGGGACCGGAAAGCGACCTCTACAGCGTCGGGGTGCTGCTGGGCTGGGGCCTGCACGGCGCGCTCTCGGGGCCGGAGGTGCCGCCGCCGCCGCTGGCCGATCCGCTGGACGCGCTGCTGGTGGCCTTGACGGAGCCGGACCGGCGGCGGCGGCTGGGGAGTGCGGGGGAGGCGCGGGAGACGCTCTTGCGGTTGGCGGGGTTGCCGTATTGAGGTTGGAAGGTGGGTGCCCCACCCCCAGCCCCTCTGCAAGCAGCTCTGCGAGTCCCCCCGGAGGGTGAGGGGAGTGAAGCGCTGCGCTCGGCAAGGGCAGATGGGCGGCGCTGGCGAGGCGTCATCCTCGAATAAAACGTTTGATCTTGGTGCGATTTCGTCGCGTCCACCGTCTCGCTGCGCGATTGAGGCGTGGTGAAGGCAGTGCGGACTCTATCCGTTCCCGCCTGTGCGGCGTCCGCTGTGCCCGTTTCTGAAGCGCTTCAGCTTGAGCGTTTTTCCTTCTTCCCCTCGACTCGCAGAGCTGCTCGCAGACTTGTAAAGCTCCGCATGAGCCTGCACAGCTCTCGTCGCGCCTCAGCCCGGCCCCTCCCCCCACCCCGTCCCTTACGCTGTTCGGGTGACCCGACCTCAACCCGGCTCCCTGGTGATGGTGGACGTTCCTGGCCCCGTGCTCGACGCGGACACGGCGGCGCATCTGCGGCGCTTCGGCGTGCAGGCGGTGTGCCTGTTCGGCAAGAACATTCAGGACGCGGGGCAGTTGCGGGGACTGTGCGCCGACCTGCGGGAGGTGATGGGGGAGGGCGCGCTGATCGCCCTCGACCACGAGGGGGGGGCGATCTTGCGCCCAGGCTTCTGGCCCTTCGCGCCCTCCGCGATGGGGCTGGGGGCCGCCGACGACCCCGCGCTGACGGAGGAGGTGAACGCGGCGCTCTCGCGGCAGCTGCGCTCGGTCGGTGTGAACTGGAATTTCGCCCCGGTGCTCGACGTGAACGTGAACCCCGCCAACCCGGTGATCGGGGAGCGGGCCTACGGGGCGGACGCCGGACAGGTCGCCCGGCACGGCGCGGCGGCGCTGCGGGGGCACGCGCGCGAGGGGGTCGCGGGCTGCGTGAAGCACTTTCCGGGCCACGGCGACACCCACCTCGACAGCCACCTGGCCCTGCCGCGCGTGGAGCGGTCCCGGGGGGCGCTGGACGCGGTCGAGTTCGCCCCCTTCCGCGCCTGCCTGCCGCACGCTCCCGCCGTGATGACCGCCCACATCGTCTACGGCCCGCTCGACCCCGCCCACCCGGCGACCCTCTCGCGCCGCGTGCTCACCGACCTGCTGCGCGGCGAGTGGGGCTACGGCGGCGTGACCGTCACCGACAGCATGGGCATGGCCGCCATCGACGCGAACTACGGCCGGGGCGAGGCCGCCGTGCTGGCCCTCCAGGCCGGGGCCGACCTGGTGATGGCGCTGGGCCGCCGCGAGGTGCAGGAGACCACCCTGAGCGCCCTGGCCGCCGCGATGAGTGAGGGGGACCTCGACCCCCGCGAGGTGGACGCCAGCCTGGAGCGCCTGCACGCCCTGGCCGCCGCCTACCCGGCCCGCCCGGACCCCACCTTCGACCCCGCCGCCGACGCCCCGCTGTTCGCCCACGCCTGGGCGCGTGCCCTGACCGCCTGGCGAGGTCCCCAGCCGCCCCCGCCCGGCACGCGCGTGCTGCTCGTCGCTCAGCGCCGGGTGGGGCGCCAGAACGTCAGCGAGGCCAGCGTGGACGCGCAGGCGCTGGCCGGGGACCTCGCCGCCGTCTACCCGGTCGAGCTGCACGCCTACGACGACCCGGCGGACCTCGACTGGGCCGCCCTGCGGGCACGCGGCCTCCCGGTGATCCTCGCCACGACCACCCGCCATCGCCAGCCTGCCCTGCGCGGCGCCCGGCCCGACCTGCACCTCGCCCTGTACAACCCCTACGCCGTTCTCGACGTGGACGCGCCCGCCGCCCTGACCTACGGCTTTCGCCCGGAAGCCCGCGCGGCCCTGGTCGCCTGGCTGCGCGGCGAGGCGGGCGCGCCGGGGCAGCTCCCCTTCGGCGCATGAGCGCTCCCGGCGGGGCCGAGATCGCCGGGCTGTGGGCGGCTGCCTGGCCGGAGCGCGCGCCGCATCCGCGCGGACTGGAAGCCCGTCTGGGCGACCCCTCCGGCTGGGTCTGGCGGCGCGGCCCGGCGGGAGAGCTGACCGCCTTCGCCGCCTTTCGCCCGCCCGAGGCCTACGGGCACGGGCACCTGCGCCTGATCCTCGTCCACCCCGGCGCACGGGGTCAGGGCCTGGGCCGCACGCTCGTCACCGGGGTCCGCGAACGCCTCGGCCCGCTGCCGCTGGCGGTGGGCGAAGAACGCGGCCACTTCCTGCCCGGAGCGCCCGAACCCAGCGTGGGCTTTTTCGAGCGGGTGGGCTTTGTGCGCAGCGGCCGCGTGAGCGTGGACATGGTGGCCGACCTGCGCCCGCCGCTGCCCGCCGCCGCCCTGCCCGCTGGGTTGCGCCTCACCGACGCCCGCGAGGAGGGCATCCTCCCCGGTGTCCTGGCGCTCACGGAGGGCGTGTTCAGCGCCCGCTGGACGCACGACGCGGCGGCGGTCGCCCGGCAGGCGCCCCAGCAACTGCTCGCCCTGGCAGACGGCTCCCGCGTGCTGGGTTTCGCCCTGGTGGGCACCGAGGACGACCCGGCGGTCTTGCCTTCTTTCCTCTTTCCGGCCGCCCTGCGCGCGGCGGCCCGCACGTCCGGCCCGGCGGGGGGTCTCGGCCCGGTCGGCCTGCACCCCGACCTGCGCGGGAGCGGCGTGGGCCGCGCCCTGATGCTCACGGCGATGGGCCGCTTGAAGGCCAGAGGCGTGGAGGCGATGGGCATCGACTGGACCGACCTCGCCCCCTTCTATGAGCGCCTGGGCTTCCGCACCTGGGCGCGGCACGTTCACCTGCGGGGCTAGCGGCCGACCCGCCGCCCCCTCACGCCTTCAGCGTTCCCAGACCCAGTTGCCCGGCGCCGCCGCCACCCCCAGCGCACGCGGCCCGGTATGCACGTTGAGCACCGGGTTGACCCCCGCGAACCCCGACCACACGACCGGATGCCGCGCCCGGATCGCCGCCAGCAGCGCGTCGGCGTCCTCGCGGACCGAGCCGTACAGCAGGCCCAGCCGCAGCGGGGTGCCCTCGCCGTGGCGGGCGGTGACCTGCGCGGCGACGGCCTCGATGGCCCCCTTGTACGAGCGCGCCCGGCCCACGTTGGTGTAGATCGCGGCCTCCTTGTCCACCGTGATGACGGGCTTGAGGTTCAGCAGCCCGCCCAGCGTGGCCTGCACCCGTCCGATGCGGCCGCCCCGCCGCAGGTACTCCAGCGTCTCGATGGTGAAGTACAGCTCGGTCTCCTCGTGCGTGCGCCGCACCCAGGCGAGCGCCGTCTCCAGCGACTCGCCGCGCTCGGCCGCCGTCACGGCGGCGTGAACCTGAAAGGCCTGCGCCGCGCTGAGCGTGCGGGTGTCGTGGATGGTCACATCCACTCCCGGCACCAGCGCGAGCGCCTGCTCGGCGGCGTTGCGGCTGCCCGACAGCCCCGCGCTGATCGTCAGCGCCAGCACCGGCAGCCCGCCTGCCCCCGCCGCCCGGTAGGCCTCCGCCCAGTCCTGCGGGGTGGGCTGGCTGGAGGTCGGGTGCGCCGGGTTGCGCTGGAGTTCCTGAAAGAGCCACTCGCGGGTGATCTCGTCCATGCGGTAGTTCTGCGTCCCGAACGTCAGGCTGAAGGGCGCGACCGGCACCCCGTTGCGGAGGTCCGGGAAGGCGTCGAGGCCCCCGTCGGTCACGACGGCAAACTGCGGCTGGTGGGTCATTTGATCTCCTTGTCGTTGAATTGTTCGATCAGCCTCAGGGCGGCGGTGTGGTCCTCCCCGGCGCCGACGGTGTGGGCGGCGGCGCGCATCAGGGCCTCGACCTGCATCAGCACGGGCGCGCTCGCCCCGGCCTCCCGCACCACGTCCGCCGCGATCCCGGTGTCTTTGGCCAGCAGCCCGAGCTGGAAGGTGACCGGAAACGCGCGCGTCAGGACGCGGGAGCCGATCAGGTTCTCGGAAGCGTTGCTTCTTCCGCTGCTCGCGTTGATCACGTCCAGCGCCGCGCCCAGGTCCACTCCGGCCCGGGCCAGCGCCGCCAGTCCCTCGCCCGCCGCCCAGAGGTTCGCGGCCAGCAGCGCGTTGTTGACGGCCTTGACCGCGAAGCCCGCGCCCGCCTCGCCCACGTGGACCACCTTGCCCGCGAAGGCGAGGTCCGGCTGCACCCGCGCGAGCACCTGCGGGTCCCCGCCCACCATCACGGTGAGCGTGCCCGCCGCCGCGCCCGAGGTGCCCCCGCTGACGGGCGCGTCCAGAAAGGCGACCCCCCGCTCCGCCAGCGCCGCCGCCTGCCGCCGCGCCGCCTGCGGGTGCCCGCTGGTGCAGTCCACCCAGACGGTGCCGGGGCGCAGGTCGCCCGCCAGCCGCGCGAGCATCTCGTCCACCTCGGCGCTGGTGGGCAGGCAGGAAAAGATCACGTCGGCCCCGGCCACGCCGGGCAGGTCCACCCGCTCGCTGCCGTGTTCGCGGGCGTGGGCCTCGGCCCTGGACTGGGTGCGGTTCCAGACCAGGGCGCGGCCGCCCGCCGCCCGGGCCTGCCGGGCAAGGTGCGCGGCCATGGGAAACCCCATCGCGCCCAGCCCCAGGAATGCTGTGGTGGTCATATTCTTGCAGGCTAAGGGCCGCGCGCCTCCGCTCCCCGTGATTCTGAACCGGGTTCAGAAAGAGCGGGAGGGGCGGACGCGCCCGGCGCGGGCGGGCGGCGTATGCTGCCCCCCGTGTTCGCCGCCCTGTTCAACGTCGTGCTGCCGGTCGTGCTGGTGGCGGGGGTGGGCGCCCTGCTGGCCCGGCGTTTTCCCCTCCACCCGGACACGCTGGGCAAGGTCAGCCTCAACGCGCTGACGCCCGCGCTGGCCCTCAGCAGCCTGCTGGGCACCACCGTGACGGCCCGCGCCGGGCTGCGGCTCTCGCTGGCCTACTTCGCGCTGGCGGGGCTGGGGGTGCTGGCGGCCTATCTGGCTGCCCGCCGCACGCCGGGGCTGACCCGCCGGGCGGTCATGGCGAGCGTCGCCATCGGCAACAACGGCAATTTCGGGCTGCCCATCGCGCTGTTCGCGCTGGGGCAGGCAGGTCTCGACCAGGCGGTGGTGATTTTCCTGTGCTCGGTCGTCTTGACCTTCACGCTGGGGCCGCTGCTGTACGGCTCGGCGGGCGGCGCGCGGGCCGGGCTGCTGGCGGTGCTGCGCCTGCCGGTGGTCTGGTGCATCGGGGCGGCCCTGCTGGTGCGCCTGCTCGACCTGCCCCTGCCGCTGGGCCTGCGCCGGGGGATCGACCTGCTGGGGCAGGCCGCGCTGCCGATGGTGCTGCTCTCGCTGGGGATTCAGCTGGGACAGTCCGGCCACGTGGCGCTCACCCGGCCCGTCCTGACCGCCGTGGGCCTGCGCGTGTTCGCGATGCCCGCGCTGGCGCTGGCGGTCGGCCTGGCTTTCGGGCTGCGCGGCCTGGGCCTTCAGGGCCTGGTCCTCGCCTCGGCCATGCCCACCGCCGTGAACGCCTTTTTGCTCGCCCGCGAATACGGCGCCGACGCCGACACGGTCGCCAGCGCGGTGGCCCTCAGCACCCTCGCCAGCCTCGGGACCGCTGCGCTGGTCGTGACGCTGCTGCCCGGAATCGGGGCGCTGGGCTAGCCGGGCTTCAGGGCGTCACCCCGTCCAGGTACACCCACGCCCCGCCCACCTGCGTGAAGGTGCTGCGCTCGCGCAGCCGCTGCCGGCGCCCGCCCGCGACCAGCGTGGCCGTGAACTCCACCTCCTCGCCCTGCGCCCGGTGGACCGTCAGCCCCGTGTACCGCGTGTCGTCTCCGGCCAGGTCGAGGTCCGGCGGGCAGGTGTCGGGGTGCCAGGTCCGGCGCACGTAGCCGGTGTCGCGCAGCGCATAGGCCGCGTACCGCGACCGCATCAGCGCTTCCGGCGTCTCGGCGGGCCGCTCGCCCGTGTGCCGGGGGCCGCAGCACCCGCCGTAACTGCGCCCCGAGCCGCACGGGCACGGCTTGAAAACGGGAAAGGGGAGAGGCATGGCCCGAGGATAGCGGGCATACTGAACCCCCGATGTCCCTGCCCCCGGCCCCGATCACTTCCCTGCAAAACCCCCACGTCAAGCGGCTGGTGCGCCTGCGCAACCGCCGCGAGCGCGACCGCGAGGGCGTGATCCTGATCGAGGGCGCCCGCGAACTCGCCCGCGCCGCTGCCGCCGGTCTGGTGCCCCAGACCCTCTACACCTGTCCCCCCCTCTACAGCCCCGAGGCGCACGAGGTCGAATCCGGTCTGCCCGGCCCCCGCCAGCCGCTCTCGCGGGACGCCTTCGAGAAGGTCAGCGGCCGTGAGAACCCCGACGGCCTGCTCGCGGTCGTTCCCGCCCCCGCGCCGCGCCTGCCTGACCCCGCCGGGGACGCCCTGCTCGTCGTGCTGCACGGGTTGGAAAAGCCCGGCAACATCGGCGCGATCCTGCGGACGGCGGACGCGGTGGGAGCGTCGGGGGTGCTGGTGCTGGGGCGCGGCGCGGACGTGTATTCCCCGGGCGTGATCCGCGCCTCGCAGGGCAGCGTCTTCTCGGTTCCGGTCGCCGCGCTGGGTGAGGAAGAAGCCCTGGCGTACCTCGCCGGGCACCAGTTCACCCGCGTCGCCTGCACCCCCGACGCCCCCCGCGAGTACTGGGACGCGCCGCTGACCGGCCGGGTCGCGCTGGTCCTGGGCGCCGAGCACGCGGGCCTGCCCCCCGAGTGGCGCACCTCCGATCTGTCCGTCCGCATCCCTATGCACGGGGAAGCTGACAGCCTCAATGTGGCGACGGCGGCGGCCTTGGTGCTGTACGAGACCCTGCGGCAGCGGCGTTGAGACGGCCTCTTGCGGCTCCAGCCGAGGGTCTGGAGCGGGCCGTCTGGAGGTGCGCAGGCCTCCAGCGGCGGTTCGGCTAGGAGGAGGGGGCGCCCGGTTTCTCGACCGGGTATCTGGCCTCTGCCCAGGCCTTGAGACCGCCATCGAGATGGGCCACGTTCGTGTAGCCCAGTTGCTGCAAGGTGTCTGCGGCGAGGGCCGAGCGGCCCCCACTGGCACAGTGCAGGATGACTCGGCGCCCTGGGTCGAATTCCGGGCGGTGATATGGACTGGACGGGTCCGCCCAGAACTCCAGCATGCCCCGTGGGGCCGACACCGCACCGGGGATGACACCTGCGGCGGCCTGTTCCGCCGGTTCACGCACGTCGATCAGCACCGCTTCTCCACCTTCCAGCTCAACCGCGACCTGCGCAGCCGACAGGTTCTCGACCCGTTGCCGGGCCTCGAGCACGAGTTGAGCCGCCGTTTTGGGGGACATGCCGGACTCCTTTTTCCCCTCCGCCGCCCAGAAAGGCGGCCAAGACGCGGGGTGAATGAGCACAGGGGCGGACCACCGCAGGCACAGCCTCTGCCGGTAGCTCCTCAGTCAGACGCCTCTCTCCCTCTCCGGCGCGGGATCGACCAGCAGTGCCCCCAGCTTACTCCTGCCTGTCCTCTGGACCCCCCGGACCGGTGGCGAGTCTCCACCGCGTTGCCACTTCGTGTGAGAGCGGGCTAGGTCAAATGGCGGACTCCGTCCCGCCGCGCGCCCGGTGCTAGCCTGCCGGACGTGACCACAACCCAGAACAGCCCGGCCGGAAGAGCGGCCCTGCCGTCCCGCGCCGACGTGCCCCGCGAGCAGACCTGGGACATCGAGGCCCTCTTTGCGACCCCCGAAAGCTGGGAGGCCGAGGCGAACGCCCTCCCCGCCGCCATCGAGGCGCTCGCGGCCCACAGCGGGCGGTTGGGTCTCGGCCCCGAGGCGCTGGCCGCCTACCTGACCGAGGAAGGCGAGGTCGAGCTGCGCCTGATCCGCCTGATGTCCTACGCGGGGATGGGCGCCAGCGTGGACGGCCGCGACGCCGTGGCCGCCGCCCGGCGCGACCGGGTGGGCGCAGTCGCCGCGCAGTTCGGCAGCGTGACCGCCTTCGCGGACCCCGAACTGCTCGCCCTGGACGAGCAGGCGGTGCGCGGCTGGCTCACGCGCCCCGAGCTGACTGACCACCGCATCCGCCTGGAGCGGCTGTGGCGTGACCGTGCCCACGTCCGCTCCGCCGAGGTGGAAGAACTGCTGGGCGCCGTGCAGGCCCCCTTCGCCTCCGAGCGCGGCATCCATCCGGCGCTGGCCAACATGGACCTGCGCTTCGGCACCGCAGGCGGCGAGGCCGTCACCCAGGGCAACGTGGACCGCCTGACCTCCGCCCAGGGGCGCGAGGTGCGCCGCGAGGCCTGGGAGAACTACGCCGACGCGCACCTGGCCGTGCGCCACGCCCAGGCGGCCATGTACGCCACCAACGTGCGCCAGAACGTCTTCCTGGCCCGCGCCCGCCGCTACCCCGACGCGATCACCGCGACCCTGGCTCCCGACTGTATTCCCACCGAGGTCGTGACCACCCTGCTGGAGACCTACCGCGCCCACACCCCCACCTGGCACCGTTACTGGCGGGTCCGCCGCGAGTGGCTGGGCCTGCCCGAACTGCGCGAGTACGACGTGAAAGCTGCCCTGGTCCCCCCCCGCGCGGTCAGTTACGAACAGGCGGTCGAGTGGATCGCCGACGGCATGGCCCCGCTGGGCGAGGCCTACGTGCGTGAGTTGCGCGCGGGCCTGACCACTGAGCGCTGGGTGGACTACGCCGAGAACGACGGCAAGCGCCAGGGCGCCTATTCCAACGGCGGCGGGCGGGTCAAGCCCTACATCTTCATGACCTGGAACGGTACCATGAGCAGCTATTCCACCCTGGCCCACGAGATCGGCCACTCCATGCACTCGCTGCTCTCCCAGCGCGAGCACTCCTATGCAGTGCCCCGCTACACGCTCTTCCACGCCGAGGTCGCCAGCAACTTCGATCAGGCGATGGTCCGCTCCCACCTGCTGAAACAGGCCCGGGAAAGCGGCGACACCGACTTCGAGGTGGCGATCATCGAAGAAGCGCTCGCCAACTTCCACCGCTACTTCTTCATCATGCCGACGCTGGCCGCCTTCGAGCTGGAAGCCTACCGCCGCGTCGAGGCGGGCGGCACCCTCAGCGCCCCCGACCTGATCGAACTGACCGCCGACCTGCTGCACGAGGGCTACGGCGACGGCGTGCAGATGGACCGCGAGAGAAGCGGCATCCTGTGGGCGCAGTTCTCCACCCACCTCTACGCCAACTTCTACGCCTACCAGTACGCGACCGGCATCAGCGCCGCCCACCAGATTCTGGAGCAGTTCCAGGCAGACCCCGAGGCCGCCCGCGAGCGCTACCTCGCCTTCCTGAAATCCGGCGGCAGCCTCGACCCCATCGACGCCTTGCGGGAAGCCGGGCTGGACATGCTCAGCCCCGAACCCGTGCAGGCCACCTTCCGCACCCTGGCCGGGTACGTGGACCGCCTGGAGGAATTGCTGGCCGCCCGAGGCTGAGGCGCGCGACCGGGCCAGCGTGGAGGGGGAGAGGATCCCCCGTCTGCGCTGGCTCTTATCTCTCCTCTTTAAAAGAGACAAAAAAGTCACGACCGGCTGTATAGTGAAACTTATCACTTAAACAAGCATAGAACGGGCGGGGGGCTTCCCCGCCTGTTTCACCTGCCTTACGCCTGAGGTTGCTGAAGCTGCGGGCCGGGGGTGTAGCCTTCCAGCGCCGCGTAGTCGTCCTGGAAGTGCATCAGGACGCCGCCGAACAGGGTGTCGAAGGTTTCCTGGGGCATCTCGGCCAGGGTGGGGTAGAAGCCCACGTACTCCAGCCAGACGTTGCCGTCGGCGTCGATGGAGCGCGAGAAGGCCCGCTCGCGGTTGCGGTCGTTGAGCATGTTCACGACCTCGCTGCGGCGGTCGGCGTAGCCCTTCTGGGTCACGCAGGTGATCTCCAGGCGGCTGGTGTTGTTGGGGCCGTCGTTGACGGAGACCAGCACGGCGGCGTCGCCCATCTCGAAGCGCCAGCCCATGCGGATAAACCGCTGGCCGCCGTTTTCTTCCATATCGAGCTGGACTTCCTTTTCCTTCAGGTACTTCGCCAGCGTGTCCAGCGTCAAAAGCGCCGTTTCCATCGTCATCGAAACTCCTCCTCTTAGGGTGAAACCCGGGGCAGATTCTAACACCCGCCTTCCCGGGCGTGCGGCCTGAAGTCCAGGCCCGACCCACGGCTCAGGTCAGGCGCGCGGCCTCTCAGACCTTCTCTTTGGGCGTGTGGCTCAGCACCTCATACCCGTCCTCCGTGACCAGCACGAGGTCCTCGATACGGACACCCCCCACGCCCGGCAAGTAGGCGCCCGGCTCCACCGTGATCACCATGCCGGGTTCCAGCACGTCCTCGCTGCCCTTGCGCAGCCCCGGCCCCTCATGGATGTTCAGGCCGACGCCGTGCCCCAGCGAGTGCGCGAACGCCTCGGCCAGCCCGTGCCGCTCCAGAATCCCCCGCGCCAGGGCGTCCAGGTCGGCGGCCCGCATTCCCGGCCTCACGGCAGCGACAGCGGCTTCCTCGGCTTCCAGCACCGCCTCGTAGACGCGCCGCATTTCGTCCGACGGGCGATCCACCGCCACCGTTCGCGTCATGTCGGAGTGGTACCCCCGCACCCGCGCCCCGAAATCGATGGTCACGAGGTCGCCCTCCTCGACCACCCGCTCACTGGCGACCCCGTGCGGCATCGCCCCACGCGGCCCGCTCGCCACGATCACGTCGAAGCCGACCTCGGCCCCGGCGCGGCGCAGGCCGGTTTCCAGTTCCAGCGCCACATCGAGTTCGCGCACGCCCGCGCGGATCATGGGGCGCACCTGGGCAAACACCCGGTCCGCCAGCGCCTGCGCCTCCCGGATCGCCTGCACCTCCCCCGGCGTCTTGATCAGCCGCACGCCCTCCACCAGTCCGCGCGTGGGGACCAGCTCGGCCTCCCAGTGCTCGCGCAGGGCGTCGAGTCCCGCCACCGTCAGGTGCTCGGCCTCGAAGCCCACGCGCCCGCCGCGCACCCGCTCCGCCGCATCCTGGTAGGTCTCCGGGGGCCGCGCGATGTGCTGCTCGATGCGCGATTCCTCCTGCGCCTGCACCGTGTAGCGCCCGTCGGTGTACAGCGCCGCCCCGTCCCCGGTCACCAGCACCTTGCCGTCCTTGCCGCTCGAAAAGCCGCTCACCGCCCGCACGTTGGCCGGGTCGCTGATCCACAGGGCGTCCACCCCAGCCTGCCTCATCGCCGCTCTCAAACCTTCCAGTTGGGTCATCGGCGGGCACCGTAACATATGGGCCTGGCGCCGGGGCGGAGGCCAGCTTCCCCGGCGGCCAGGGGCGGCGCCCCGCTGTCCCCCCCACGGGGACAAGGCGCGCCGGGACGAAAAGGGCGGCTTATACTCCTCTATCGGGACAAAAGACGGGCCGGGACTGCCCGGCCAGCCACCCCCAAGGAGGAGAAACGTCGTGAAACTTCACGAGTATCAGGGCAAGGAACTGCTGCGCCGTTTCGGCGTGAACGTGCAGGACGGCAAGGTGGCCTACACCCCCGACGAGGTGCGGCAGATCGCCCGCGAGTACGGCCAGCCGGTCGTCGTCAAGGCGCAGGTGCACGTCGGCGGGCGCGGCAAGGCGGGCGGCGTGAAGTTCAGCCCCGACATCGACAAGGCCTTCGAGAACGGCGAGAAGATCCTGGGGATGGACATCAAGGGCCTCACCGTCAAGAAGGTCCTCGTGACCAAGGCCGTCGACATCGACGCCGGGACCGAGTACTACGTCGGCATGATCGTCGACCGCAACGTGCAGAGCTACACCCTGATGGCCTCCGCCGAGGGCGGCATGGAGATCGAGGAAGTGGCGGAAGCTACCCCCGAGAAGATCATCAAGCACCGCGTGGACCCCGTGACCGGCCTGCGCCCCTTCGAGGCGCGCGAGGTCGCGCTCAAGGCGGGCTTCAAGGGCAACCTCAACAAGATCGCCGACATGATGGTCAAGATGTCGGAAGCGGCCCTGAAGATGGACGCCGTTCTGGTCGAGATCAACCCGCTGTTCGTGGACGAAGGCGGCACGCCGCTCGCCCTGGACACCAAGTTCGAGATCGACGACAACGCGATGTACCGCCACAAGGACCTCTCCGACTGGCGCGAGCTGGAAGCCGAGCATCCCCTGGAGATCGAGGCCAGCAAGTACGGCTTTGCCTACGTCAAGCTCGACGACGGCAATGTCGGCGTGCTGGGCAACGGCGCCGGGATCGTGATGACCTCGCTCGACGTGGTGAACCGCGCCGGGGCCAAGCCCGCCAACTTCCTCGACATCGGCGGCGGCGCCAAGGCCGAGATCGTGTACAACGCGGTCAAGCTGGTCTCCAAGGACCCCGACGTCAAGTCGATCTTCATCAACATCTTCGGCGGCATCACCCGCGCCGACGAGGTCGCCAAGGGCGTGATCCAGGCGCTCGAAGACGGCATCCTGACCAAGCCGGTGCGCATGCGCATCGCCGGGACCGCCGAGGACGAAGCCAAGGCGCTGCTGGCCGAGGTGGGCAGCCCCCTCATCCAGATGTACCCCACCATGTTCGAGGCCGCCGACGAGGCTGCCCGCGAGGCCAACGCTGCGGAGGGCAAATAATGGGCATCCTCGTTAACAAAGACTCCAGGGTCATCGTGCAGGGCATGACCGGCCGCGAGGGCGCCAGCCACAGCCGCGCCATGCGCGACTTCGGCACCCAGGTCGTGGCGGGCGTGACCCCCGGCAAGGGCGGCACCGACTTTGAGGGCTGGCCCGTGTACAACTCGGTCGAGGAAGCGAAAGAGGCGACCGGCGCGAACGTCTCCATCATCTTCGTGCCCCCCGCCGGGGCCGCCGACGCCGTGCTGGAAGCCGCCCACGCGGGCATTCCCCTGATCGTCCTGATCACCGAGGGCGTGCCCACCGTGGACATGATGCGCGCCGTGCAGGAGGTCAAGGAACTCGATGCCCAGAGCCGCGCCTCAGGCGGCCCGGGCGTGCGCCTGATCGGCGGCAACTGCCCCGGCCTGGTCACCAACGGCGAAGCCAAGGTGGGCATCATGCCCAACCGCATCTACGAGAAGCCCGGCCGCATCGGCCTGATCAGCCGCTCCGGCACGCTGACCTACGAGGCCGCCAAGCTGCTCAACGACGCCGGGATGGGCACTTCCACCACCGTCGGCATCGGCGGTGACCCCGTGATCGGCACGACCTTCGCGGACGTGCTGCCCATGTTCGAGGCCGACCCTGACACCGACGCCGTGGTCGTGATCGGCGAGATCGGCGGCGCGGACGAGGAAGCGGCCGCCGAGTACATCGCGCAGAACATGAAAAAGCCCGTCGTGGCCTTCATCTCGGGCCGCTCGGCCCCCGCAGGCAAGCGCATGGGCCACGCGGGCGCGATCATCATGGGCAACGTCGGGACCCCCGAAAGCAAGCTCGCGGCCTTTGCCGCCGCGAACGTGCCGGTGGCCGATACCATGCCCGAGATCATCGACCTCGTCAAAAAGGCGCTGAACGTCACCGCCTGAAGCCCTCTGGGCAGGGGAGGGGGAGCCGGGGCCGCGCGCGTGCGTGCTCCGGCTCCCCCTCCCCGCACCTTGAGACGGGCGTCATGGGCCGTCACACCCCCGTCAGGCCCGCGCGTAGACTGGGGGCATGAAGATGCGTCTCTGGTCCCTCGCTGCGGCCTTCCTGGTGGGGTCGGGCAGCGCCCTGACCGTGACGGGCAGCGTCTCCGGCAGCGTGCCCGGTGATACCCGCCTGAGCGGCTGGGCCGTGAGCGCCTCCGGCCAGCCGGTGCAGGAGATCGTGAGCGTGCCGGTCAACGCCGGGCGATTCCAACTCGAGATTCCCCCCGCCCCCCCCAGCTTCCGCGCCCAGACGGCGCTGAATGCCGCCAACGTCGCCTGGCCCGGCGTCCTCGACCCGGTCAGCATGAGCGCCCAGCCTTCGGCGGCCGAGCTGAAGTTCTTCAGCTACCGCGACGCCAACCGCAACGGCCAGCACGACGAGGCCGAAACGCTGCGCGAGGTGACCCTCCGCGGCGCGCGCGGCACCCTGTTCGTCGTGTGGGTGGGGAGCGACGTGACCGTCAAGGCCAGCCGGGGCTACCAGGCCACCCTGACGCGCGGCTGGAACGCCTTCGTGGTCGAGGTGGGCCGCGCGGTGAAGGTCGCCCCTTTCGTGGATGGCGTGGCCGCCGTCACCCTGGACCTGGGACGCTGACGCGGCCTCCCGGCCTGGCTGGCCCGGCCCTCTGCACAGGAGGCCGGGTCATCCCTTTCCCAAAGGAACCAAAACTTTCACGACCGGATTTATCGTGAAACAAATCACTTGCATACCCCTCGCCCAGCACCGTCTCTCCCTCATCCCTGCACGGTGCGGGCGTAGGCTTCGAGGTAACGCGGCACGATCAGGTCGGGATGAAAGCGCGTCAGGGCGGCCTGGCGGCCAGCGGCGCCCATGCCCAGGTACAGGGCGCGGTCGCGCAGCACCCGCAGGGCGGCGTCGGCCATCGCGTCCACGTCCCCGACCGGGACCAGAAAGCCGGTCACGCCGTCCTCGACGACCTCGGGCACGCCTCCGGCACGGGCGGCGACGACCGGGACCTCGCAGCTCATCGCCTCCAGCGCGGCCAGGCCGAAGCTCTCGTTGGAACTCGGGAGAAGGAAAAGGTCGCTGATGCCCAGCACGGTCTGCACGTCGGGAAAGGACCCCAGGAAGTGCGTGCGCCCCAGGGTGCCGAGCTGCCCGGCGAGTTCAAAGGCGCGCGGGCGTTCGGGGCCGTCGCCGACCATCAGCAGCCGGGCGGGAATCTCACTCGCCACCCGGGCGAAAGTCTGCACCACGTCCTCGACCCGCTTGACCGGGCGGAAATTGCTGACATGCACGATCAACGCCTCGTCCGGGTGGGCGAAGCGGGCGCGCACGGCGGGGTCGGTGACGCGCACGAAGCGCCCGGCGTCCACGAAATTGTGGATCACCTCGATCTCGCGCGCCGTGCCGAACACCTCGCGGGTCTGCTCGGCCAGGAAGTGCGAGACCGCCGTCACGTGGTCGCTGCGCTCGATGGCGTGGCGGGTGGTGTGGCGAAAGGCCGGCTCGGCGCCCACCAGCGTCACGTCGGTGCCGTGCAGGGTGGTGACCACCCGGCTGCGGCCCGTGATGGCCCGCGCATGGATGGCGGCGGTCGCGTGCGGAATCGCGTAGTGCGCGTGCGTCAGCTGCACCCCGTGTTCCAGAATCGCCTCGCTGAGGGTGTTCGCGGCGGCGAGTTCGGGGTAGGGCTGGTCGAACAGCGCGTAGGCGAAGCCGCCGACCTGATGAAAGTACGGCCCCTGGAGGCCCCGCTGCCCCGAGAGCCGGAACGGCACCGCCGACCCCACGAAATGCACCTCGCGCCCTGCCTGCGCCACCAGCAAGCCGAGTTCGGTCGCCACCACGCCGGAGCCGCCCGCCCCGGTGTGGCATAGCACGGCGATCTTTTCAGGAGTGGCAGGAGCAGGAGGTACGGGAGAAGGCGCCATCGCTTGCGGAGTATAGGGCGGCCCCCACCCGCCGCACCCGGAGCGCCTGTCAGGAAAGTGTGAGAAAACTCACCTTACACTGAATGCCACCATGATCGCGCTCGTGACCGATTCCACCTGTGACCTGCATCCGGACGCGGCCCGGGACCTCGGGCTGCATGTCGTGCCGCTCGGGGTGCTGCTGGGGGGACAAACGCTGCTCGACTGGCAGGAGATCGACCCCGAAGCCGTCTACGACCATCAGCGTCAGGGCGGCGCGGTGAGCACCTAGCCTGCCCCCCAGGCGGCCTTCGAGCGCGCCTACCGGGAGCTGCTCGGCACCCACGACGCGGTGCTCAGCCTGCATATCAGCGGGCACCTGTCGGCCACCGCCGAGCACGCCCGTCAAGCCGCGCAGGTGCTGGGGGCCGGAAGCCGCGTGCATGTGGTGGACAGCAGTTTCGCGTCGCTGCCGCTGGCCGAGGTCGTGATCGCCGCGCGCGACGTGCTCCGGAGCGGGGGCGACATGGACGCCGCCCTGCGGGCGGTCGGAGCGGTGCAGCGCGACCTGCTTGCCGAATTCACCGTGCCCACGCTGGACTACCTGCGCCGGGGCGGTCGCCTGTCGCGCACCCAGACCCTGATCGGCAACGTGCTGGGCGTGCGGCCCATCCTGCGCTTCGACGCGGGGCGGCTTCAGGCGGTGCGGCGGGTGCGGGCGCCGCAGGCCACCCGCGACATCCTGGCCCAGCTCGAGGCGAGATTCGGCCGCGAACCGGTCGCCGTCACCATCGGTCACGCCGGGCGCGACCCCGCCCGCATCGCGGAGCTGCGGGCCGCCATGCAGGCCAGCCGCCTGAACGTGGCGCGCGGACGGACGCAACTGCTCGGCCCGGTGATCGGCGCCCACGTCGGCCCCGGCACCTACGGCCTGATGGCGCGGCCCCTCCTGGGCTGAGCCGTCACCCCCGCCGCGCCGTGAACAGCACCCGCGTGAAGGCGTAGTACACCCGCTCGCCTGGCCAGCGTTCCCTCAGCCGCGCGAGGTAGGCCGCCGTGAAGCGCTCCCCGTCCCCGGCCCCCAGCCGCGACAGATACGGCACCAGCGCCGTGCCGCGCGTCCAGTCCAGCACCCCCTCGGCCCCCGGCAAGACGACCGGGTAGACCTTGCTCAGCGCGGTCACCTCCACCGCCCCCAGCTCGTCCAATCGCTCGGCGTAGGCGGCGGGCGTCAGCACCGGAGAAGCCCCCTGCGCCGTGCCGAAGCGGGTAAAACCGCCCAGCTCCGCCGCGAACTCCCCGGCCGTCTCGGTCAGCAGGCGGTGGCTGTCGTGGTCGTGGTTGGCGGGCACCTGCACCGCCAGCACCCCACCGGGCCGCAGCTGTTCCCACAGCCGCCCCAGCAGCGCCGGGTGGTCCGGCAGCCACTGCAAGGCCGCGTTGGAAAAGATCAGGTCGTACCCGCCCGTCAGGCCCAGAATGTCTCCCCGCTCGAAGCGCAGGTTCGGCAGGCCCGCAGCGTCCGCCCGCCCCAGCATCTCGGCGCTGATGTCCAGCCCCAGCACCTGCGCGGCCGTGAAACGTTCCGCCAGCCTCCGCGTCGGCTCCCCCGTTCCGCACCCCAGGTCCACCACGTCCCGGTAGGGGAGGTCAGGAATCAGGGCCAGCAGGTCGCGTACCGGCACGCTGCGGGCCTCGCGGTGGCGGTGGTAGACATCCGGGTTCCAGGTCATGGAAACAGCGTACCCGGGCTGGAAGTGAGGTGTACGTACCGGAGTGGTAACAAAGAACGTTCACGTCAAGGGGTCTGGCCGTTCTCCTTTTCGCCTGCCTTTTTCACTGCCGGGTGGGGGACTGCAAAAGCGGAGTGCTCGTCGCCGTACTCCTTCGGGGCATGGTTGCAAGTCTCTAGAAAGACTTCTTTCTGGTGCCCAGTGTGCTGATCGACCTGGGCCTCGGGCAACTCGGCAACGCTGGGGGAGGGCATAGCTGCCTCCTTGCGGCCCATCCTGCGTGGCGTCCCTGAGGGCCAGGCCCCGGCATGGTCAGGAGAAGGGGGCAGACCCGCAGGCCCGCCCCTCCCAGGCATTCCCTCAAACCCGCGTCAGGTGGGCCGTGCCCCCTTCGACCTCGGCCGCGAAGCCCTCGCCCGGCCCGAAGGTCAGCTCCTGGGCCAGCACTTCCCCGGCGATGAAGTCGCGCCACGCGGAAGCGGCCTCCCGCGCGTCTCCCTCCAGCGCCAGGGCGAGGCGGATGCGGTCTTGCACCTCGAAGCCCGCCGCCTTGCGCGCCTCCTGGATGCCGCGCACCAGGTCGCGGGCCAGGCCCTCTTGCACCAGCTCGCGCGTCAGCGTGGTGTCGAAGGCGACCAGGAACCCGCCGTCCTCGGCCGCCGCCACGCCCTCCGGCGCCCGCGCGTCCACCAGCACCCCCTCCGGGGTCAGCGTGAACGCCTGCCCGTTCGCCTCCACGGTGAAGCTCTCGCCCGCCTGCACCGCGCGGGCCACCGCCGCCGCGTCCGCCGCCGCCAGGGCCGCGCGCACCTGCGGCAGGGCCTTGCCGTACACCTTGCCGATCACCGGCAGGTTGGGCCGCAGGCTGTACTGCACGAGGTCGGTCACGCCCTCCAGGAAGGTCACGTCCTTGACGTTGAGTTCCTCTTGCAGTTGCGCCTGCGAGCGCCGCAGCGCCGCCGTCTGCTCGGGCGTCGCGGCCCGCACCGTCACCCGGGACAGCGGCTGCCGGGTCTTGAGGTTGTGCGCCCCGCGCACCGCCCGGCCCAACTCGACGACCTTGATCACGGCGGCCATCTCCGCCGTCAGCTGCGCGTCGAGCCGCTCGGGGCGCACCTGCGGCCAGCGGGTGAGGTGGACGCTCTCGGCCCCCTGCCCGCGCGTGAGGTTCCCATACATCGCTTCGGCCAAAAAGGGCGTGAAGGGCGCGGTGAGCTGCGACATCACCCGCAGCGCCTCGTACAGGGTGGCGTAGGCGCTCAGGTCCGCGCCGCCCTCCCCGCCCCAGAAGCGCGAGCGGTTGCGCCGCACGTACCAGTTGCTGAGGTCGTCCACGAAGCGCTCCAGCGCCCGGCCCCCGCCCCGCGCGTCGTAGGCGTCGAGCGCCCCGGTCACGTCCCGCACCGTCTCCTCCAGCCGCGCGAGCAGCCAGCGGTCGATCTCGGGCCGCTTCTCAGCAGCAGGCGCGTCCTCCAGCCCCGGCTGATCGAGGTTCGCGTACAGCACGAAAAAGGAGTACACGTTCCACAGCGTATTCACGTAGGAGCGCTGCGCTTCTGCGACCAGCCGCTCGGAAAACCTCTTCTGGTCGCCGGGGTCCGACGCCATGAACATGTACCAGCGCACCGAGTCGGCCCCGTAGCGGTCGAAGAGCGGCAGCGGCTCGACCACGTTGCCCTTGCTCTTGCTCATCTTGGCCCCGTGCTCGTCCACGATGTGCCCCAGGCAGATCACGTTCTTGTAGGCAGGCTGGTCATACAGCATCGTGGCGATCGCGTGCAGGCTGTAAAACCACCCGCGCGTCTGGTCGATCGCCTCGCAGATGAAGTCCGCCGGGAAGTGCCGCTCGAACACCTCCTTGTTCGCCTCGAAGCCCGGCAGCGCCCGCTCGCCCGTCTCGTCGGTCATCAGGTGCCACTGGGCGTAGGGCACCGAGCCGGAGTCGAACCACACGTCGAGTACTTCCGGCACCCGGCGGTAAGTCTTCCCGTCCAGCTCGAAGGTCACGTCGTCGATATACGGCCGGTGCAGGTCGAGTTCCGAAAGGTCGCGCCCCGCCAACGCCGACAGCTCGGCCACGCTGCCCACCACCCGCAGATCGTCCCCGTCCTCGCTCTGCCAGAAGGGGAGCGGCGTGCCCCAGTAGCGTTCGCGGCTGATCGCCCAGTCCACGTTGCCCTCCAGCCAGTTGCCGAAGCGGCCGTGCTTGATGTTGCCCGGGACCCAGTTGATCTGCTCGTTGGTTTCCAGCATCCGCTCCGACATGCTCGCCGTGCGGATGTACCAGCCCTTCTTGGCGAAATACAGGATCGGGTCGCCCGTCCGGTCGTGAAAGGGGTAGCGGTGGCGCAGGGTGCCCGCGTGGAACATCCGCCCCCGCGCCTTGAGGTCCGCGATCAATCCCTTATCGGCATCCTTGAAGAACTTGCCGCGCTCGCCCGTCACCCGCAGGATGCCGTGGTCGTCCACCCCGAACATCAGCGGCACGCCGTACTTGCGGGCCAGTTCCAGGTCCTCCGCGCCGTACGCCGGGGCCTCGTGCGCCACGCCCGAGCCGTCCGCCGCCGAGACGAAGTCCGCCAGCGTGACAAAGTGCATCACCGGGCGCCCCTCCGCGTTGCGCTCGTGCAGTTCCTTCAGCACGCCCAGCTCGGTCGCCACCTCCGGAAAGGGCGGCTCGTACTCCACGCCCTCCAGGTCACGGCCCGGGAAGCTCGCCAGCACCTCCAGCGGCGCGGCGTTCTTGTGCAGCCCCGAGAGCCGCTCCACCGCGTCGGCCGCCACGATGATCGGCCCGCCTTCCCCCCGCGCGACCACATAGGTGAGGTCCGCGTTCACCGCCGCGAGCGTGTTGCTGGGCAGCGTCCACGGGGTCGTGGTCCACACGACGAGCGCGAGGCCCTGGCGGTCCTCCCCACTCAAGGCACTCAGCGCCGCGTGCGCCCGCTCGGGCAGCGTGTCCCACACCACCGGAAAGCGCACGTATACGGAGGGGTCGTCCACCATCCGGTAGGAGTCCACCTCACCCAGCTCGGCCTTGGACAGCGTGCTGCTGATGCGCGGCGAGAGGGGCACCACCCGGTAGTCCTGCGCGATCAGGTCCTGGGCGTGCAGCCGCGCGAGCAGGTTCCACACGCTTTCCACGTAGCTGTTCTGGTAGGTGATGTAGGGGCCTTGGAGGTCCACCCAGTACCCCAGCCGCTGGGTAAAGGTGTTCCACTCCTGAATCGTCTCCCACACCGAGCTGCGGCACAGCCGGGTGAACTCCTCGACCTCTTCCCGGCTCGCGCCGTGGTTGCGGCCCAGCCAGCCCAACTTCTTTTCCACGCTGATCTCGACCGGCAGGCCGTGGGTGTCCCAGCCGCCCTTGCGGGTCACGAAGTAGCCCTGCATCGCCTTGTAGCGCGGAAAGAGGTCCTTGAACGACCGCGCCAGCACGTGGTGCAGCGCCGGGCGTCCGTTGGCGGTGGGCGGTCCCTCGTAGAACACGTATTCGGGCTGGCCTTCCCGGCGCTCCTGGGTCCGCTCGAAGACCCGGCGCTCCTGCCAGAGCTGGAGCACCCCCGCTTCCAGCTCCCGGAAGCTGGGCTGCGAGGGGACCGGCGCGAAGAGAGAGGGGGTGGACGGGGCGGAGTCGGGCTGGGATGGGGTGGTCGTCATGGGGCCTCCAGGGGCAGGAAAACTCGGCGGGACAACAAGAGACAGCGCGTCCCAGACGGCTTGCTGGGACGCGCCGGGACACCCTCTCGCGCGTGGTACCACCCAACTTCGCCGCTCCTGACACCCGCAAGGGCCGGGCGCGGCCTCGTCGTGCCCACTGCCGGGGGGCGGTCCGGGACGGTCTACTGGGCCTTTCCACACGGAGAGGGCCGTTCTTCGTCCGGCGCGGAAGGGGATCTTCGGCGGGGGGCGGGCAGTCCGGCTCTCACCGTCCCGGACTCGCTCATGCCTGCTTGACCCCGCGTACTCTTCTCCCGGTCGCCTGTCTCGTTGCTCACCCCCCGCAGGGAGTGACGCTCATGGTAGGCGCGCAGCATGGCCGGGGTCAATCACGCCCCGGCCGACACCCGGCGCGGGCAGCGATACAATCAACCCAAAGACGCCCGCCCCACGGCGCGGGGCTGTCCTCTGCGGGCGCGGCTGCTCCCCAGGGAATCCAAGGAGTCCACATGGAATTTTTCATCGATACGGCGATCATTGACGAAGTGCGCGAAATCAACGCCTGGGGCGTGCTCTCGGGCGTCACCACCAACCCCAGCCTGGTGGCCTCCTCGGGCCGCGATTTTCGGGAAGTCATTCAGGAACTCTCGGCCCTGGTCGGCGGCGCGATCAGCGCGGAGGTCACGGCCCTCGACGCCGAGGGCATGATCAAAGAAGGCCGCGAGGTCGCCGGGTGGAGCGAGCACGTCGTCGTGAAGCTGCCGCTGACCCCGGCGGGCCTGCAAGCCTGCAAGACGCTGACGGGTGAGGGCATCAAGACCAACGTGACCCTCTGCTTCTCGGTCCCGCAGGCCCTGCTGGCCGCCCGCGCCGGGGCCACCTACATCAGCCCCTTCGCGGGCCGGGTGGACGACATCGGCTGGGACGGCATGGAGCTGATCCGGCAGATCAAGGAAGCCTACGTGATGGGCGACATCTCGACCAAGGTGCTGGCCGCCTCCATCCGTCACCCGCAACACGTCGTGCAGTCGGCGCTCGCCGGAGCGGACGTGGCGACCATTCCCTACAAGGTCTTCACGGCCATGATCAAGCACCCGCTGACGCAAGCGGGCCTCGACGCCTTCCTGGCCGACTGGGCGGGGCGCGCCGGAGCCAGCCCCCAGACCCCGCCCAGCGAGGCGGGCAGCAATCCGCAGGCGGGCGGCGTCGACGCCCAGGGAGGCCAGACGAAGTGACCGAACCCCACACCGCGCCGCTGCCCTTCCACGAGCTTCAGCAAAAAATCCTGCCCGAGCTGCACCTGCTGGCCGCGCAAAACGGCATCGAGAACTACCGCAAGCTGAAAAAAGACGCCCTGGCCCTCGCGATCATGGAGCGCCAGGCCGCCGCCGAGGGCCAGGTGCTCGCGCGCGGTTACCTGGAGATCAGCCCCGACGGCTACGGGTTCCTGCAAGCCGACCTGCTCGACCCGGCTTCCCGCAGCGTCCTGGTCACGGCGGGGGTGATCAAGCAGTTTCACCTGCGGACCGGCGACGAGGTGATTGGCCGCGCCCGCCGCCCGCGCGAGAACGAGCGCTACGGCACCCTCGTGCAGGTCGAAGCCGTCAACGGCCTGGACCCCGAGTCCGCCCGGCGCCGCCCCCGCTTCGACGACCTCACGCCGACCTTCCCCGACCAGCAGCTCGTCCTCGAAGACCCCCTGATGGACGACAGCCTCTCGCTGCGGGTGGTGGACCTGCTGGTGCCCATCGGGCGCGGCCAGCGTGCCCTGATCGTCGCGCCTCCCAAGGCGGGCAAGACGACCCTGCTGAAGAAGATCGCCAACTCCATCGTCAAGAACTATCCCGACGTGACGGTGATGGTCCTGCTGGTCGACGAGCGCCCCGAGGAGGTCACCGACTTCCGCGAGAGCGTGCAAGGAGCGCAGGTGATCGCCTCGACCTTCGACGAGCCGCCGCAGCACCACGTCCGGGTGGCCGAGTTCGTCCACGAGCGCGCCCGCCGCATCGTGGAGGAAGGCGGGCACGTGGTGATCCTGCTCGACTCGATCACCCGCCTGGCCCGTGCGAACAACCTCGTCACGCCGCCCACCGGCCGCACCCTCTCGGGGGGCCTGGACTCCAACGCCCTGCACTGGCCCAAGCGCTTTCTCGGCGCCGCCCGCAACATCCGCGAGGGCGGCAGCCTGACCATCCTGGCGACCGCGCTGGTGGAGACCGGCAGCCGGATGGACGACGTGATCTTCGAGGAATTCAAGGGGACCGGCAACGCCGAACTGGTCCTCTCGCGCCGGCTCGAGGAGCGCCGCATCTTCCCGGCCCTCGACATCCTCAAGTCCGGCACCCGCCGCGAGGAGCTGCTGCTTCAGCCCGAGGTCCTGAAGAAGATGTGGCTGCTGCGCAAGGTGATCTCCGACATGGACCCCGCCGACGCGATGGAGATGCTGCTGGGCCGCATGGGCAAGACCCGCAACAACGTCGAGTTTCTCCAGGCCCTCGCGGGCGGCTGAGCGCCGCCTGCCTCCGCAGGTGCCGCGCGGCTCCGCTCGTCGTGCCCCAGCTCCCGTTGCCCCCCGGGGGCAGGCCACCACGCAAAAGCGGCAGACTGCGCGCTCCCCGAACGCGTATGGTGGGTCCCGCATGACCCGCCCGACCGTTTCCCGAGCCTGCCTTTCCAGGGACGGCGTCTCTCCCTGCGCCGCGCCCGCCGCACGCGGGGTGCGCCCACTGTGACCTGGCCCCACGTGCCGTCCCCCGCGCCCTGCCGCCTGCTGGTCGTGGACGACGAGGCGCAGATTCTGGAACTGCTCGACCTCACCCTGCGGCTCCAGGGCTTCGAGGTCGTGACCGCCCGCAGCGGCCCCGAGGCGCTGGCAGCGGCTCAGGCGGGCACCTTCGATGTGGTGGTCATGGACGTGCTGATGGCCCCCTGGGACGGTTTCGAGACGGTGCACCGCCTCCAGCTCGCCCTGGGGGCGGCCATGCCCCCGGTCGTCTTCCTGTCGGGCCTCAACCGCCCCGAGACGCTGCCAGGGGTGGTCAGCGAGTACCTCGTCAAGCCCTTTCGCCCGTCCCAGCTGGTCGAGAGCATCGGCCGGGTCGCCCGCTCCAGAACCTGACCCCACCGTCCCCACTCAACTGGCCCTGCGAATGGGGCCAGTTTCGCGTTAGGCTCGGCCCATGACCGATGCCTCTTCCGCCGCGACCCCCCAGACCGGCACCGCGCAGATCAAGCAGGGCTTTGCCGAGATGTTCAAGGGCGGCGTCATCATGGACGTGGTGACGGCCGACCAGGCCCGCATCGCGGAAGCGGCCGGGGCGACCGCCGTGATGGCCCTGGAGCGCGTGCCCGCCGACATCCGCGCCGACGGCGGCGTGGCGCGCATGAGCGATCCGAAGATGATCAAGGAGATCATCGCCGCCGTGACCATCCCGGTGATGGCCAAGGTCCGCATCGGCCACTTCGTGGAGGCGCAGATTCTCCAGGCCCTGGGCGTGGACTTCATCGACGAGTCCGAGGTGCTGACCCCCGCCGACGAGCAGTACCACATCGAGAAGGCGGGCTTCCGCGTGCCTTTCGTGTGCGGCGCCAAGAACCTCGGAGAAGCCCTGCGCCGGGTGGGCGAGGGCGCGAGCATGATCCGCACCAAGGGCGAGGCCGGGACCGGCGACATCA
Organism: Deinococcus budaensis; assembly: GCF_014201885.1. Taxonomy (NCBI): domain Bacteria; kingdom Thermotogati; phylum Deinococcota; class Deinococci; order Deinococcales; family Deinococcaceae; genus Deinococcus; species Deinococcus budaensis. The sequence continues at coordinate 342,207 of NZ_JACHFN010000001.1, forward strand.
TCGAGGCGGTGCGGCACGCCCGCACGGTGCTGGGCGAGATTCGCAGCATCCGGGCGCGCCCCAGCGACGAGCTGATGACGGTGGCGCGTGACCTCCAGGCGCCCTACCACCTCGTGCAGTACGTCCACGAGCACGGCGCGCTGCCGGTCGTGAACTTCGCCGCTGGGGGGGTCGCCACGCCCGCCGACGCCGCCCTAATGATGCACCTGGGTCTCGACGGGGTGTTTGTCGGCAGCGGCATCTTCAAGAGCAGCAACCCCGAGCGCCGCGCCCAGGCCATCGTGAAGGCCGTCACCCACTACCGCAATCCCGACGTGCTGGCCGAGATCAGCGAGGACCTCGGCGCGCCCATGACCGGCATCAACATCGACAGCCTGGTGCCCGCCGAGCGTCTCGCCGGACGCGGCTGGTGAAGGTGGCGGCGCCCCGCATCGGCGTGCTGGCCCTGCAAGGCGCCTTCCGCGAGCACCGCCAGCGGCTGGAGTCGCTGGGCGCGCAGGTGAGCGAGGTGCGCCTGCCCGCCGACCTCGCCGGCCTGCACGGCCTGGTGCTGCCCGGCGGCGAGAGCACCACCATCGCCCGGCTGATGACCGACTTCGGGCTGTGGGCGCCGCTGCGCGACTTTCACGCGGCGGGAGGGGCGCTGTGGGGCACCTGCGCGGGGGCGATCCTGCTCGCGCGCGGGGTACAGGGCGCTCCGCCGCAGTTCGGCGGTCAGCAGCGCAGCCTGGCGGTCATGGACCTCACCGTGCGCCGCAACGCCTTCGGGCGGCAGGTCGATTCCTTCGCGGTGCCGCTGGACGTTCACGGGCTGGACGCGCCCTTTCCCGCCGTGTTTATCCGCGCGCCCGTCATCGAGGAGGTGGGGGAGGACGTGGAGGTTCTGGCGCGCCACGCCGGGCAGATCGTCCTGGTTCGCCAGGGCCGCCTGCTCGCCAGCTCCTTTCACCCCGAGCTGACCGCCGACGCCCGGCTGCACGCCCTGTTCCTGGGCTTGGCCGCCCCGCCCGTGCCCGCCTGAGCCACCCGCTCCCGGTTCCCCGGGCCTCGGGTCCTGTTTCTGGGCGGTCCACCCCCGTGTCCCTTCCGCCCCCACCCCGCGCCACCCCCCCCATCCCCGCAGCGCTTTTCCCTCCGGGTGCTCTATGCTCGGGCGCGTGCGATCCCTGGAATTCCGCTCTGGCGGCGCGACCCTGCGCTACGACGCGACCGGCCACGGAACGCCCGTCGTGCTCGTCCACGGCCTCAGCGGCTCGGGACGCTGGTGGCGGCGCAACGTGCCCGCGCTGTCGGCCTCGCACCGGGTCTATGTGCTGGACCTGGCCGGCTACGGGCAGGCCTACCGCCAGCGGGCGCTGGGCGTGCAGGGCGCCGCCGACCTGATCGCCGCCTGGCTCGACCACCTCGACCTGCGGCAGGTCGCCCTGGTGGGACACTCGTTGGGCGGGCACATCTCGGTTCACGTCGCGGCGCGGCGCCCGGGGCGGGTGACCCACCTGGTGCTCGCCTGCGCCAGCGGCCTGCTGCGCGGCACGCCCTACCGGGTGGCCCTGAACCTGCCGCGCGCCGCCCTGACGGGCCGGGTCACCTTCATGCCGCGCATCCTGGCCGACACGGTCCGCGCCGGGCCGCTGAACGTGTGGCGCAGCACCACCGATCTGCTGCGCGACAGCGTGCAGGAGTTGCTGCCCGCTCTCAGCACCCGCACCCTGGTCGTGTGGGGAGCGCGCGACGCCCTGGTGCCGCCCAGCATGGGCCGCGCGCTCGCCGCCGCGATTCCCGGCGCCCAGTACGAGGAGATTCCCCGCGCCGGGCACGTCGTGATGGTGGACGCCCCGGAGCGCTTCAACGCGCTGGTCCTGGCCTTTCTGGATGGCCCGGTGCCGGATGCCCCGGCCGAGCCGTCTCCCCCGCCAGCGGGCCAGGCCGGGGGAGAGGAGGCTTGAGCGGCGCACCCCACTTCGTCCGCGTCGCTGGCCTGCGGACCCATGCCTGGGTGCGCGGCGAGGGGCCGCCGCTGGTGCTGGTGCCCGGCCTGGGCTGCGCCTCGTGGATGTACCTGCGCGTCTCGCGCGCCCTCGCCCGGGAGCGCACCGTCTACCTGTATGACCCCCCCGGCCACGGCCACAGCCAGGGCCGCCCCGGTTTTCCGCGCTCCATCGAGGACCTGACCGACCACCTCGCGGCCTGGCTGGACGCCAGCGGCCTGAGCGGCGCGCCCCTGCTGGGCCACTCGCTGGGCGGCGAGGTGATCTTCGACCTGGCGGCCCGCTACCCGCACCGTACCTCGGCCCTGATCGCCTGCGCTCCCACCGGCATCCCCGAGAACCCCCGCGTCCCGGTGCAGCTGCTGCGGCTGCTGATCGACGCCCCTCGTGAGCGCCCCGGCCTGCTCCCCCTGGCTGTGGGCGCCTACCTCCTCAGCGGCCCCGCGCTGATGTACCGCCTCGCCCGCGACCAGAGCGAGCACGACACCGGCCCACTGCTGCCCCACGTCCGCGTGCCCACCCTGCTGCTCGACGGCACCCGCGACCCGGTGGTCCAGAGCTGGACCGTCGAGGCCATCCGTCACGCCATTCCCCACGCCACCGTGCGCAAGGTCAGGGGCGGCACCCACGCCCTGACCGACACCTTTCCGCGCACCGTGGCCCGCTCGACCCTCGACTTTCTGCGCGCGGTCGAAAGCTGAGCGATAGAGCCATATATTACGGGACAAAAAATCCACGAACAGAATTTATCGTGAAACCTTTCACTTGACACCTCTTCTCCACACTGATACCGCTCCTCATACCCTCTCCACCGTCCCGCGCCGCCGCGCCCGCTCGGCTGCGAAGGCCATCCGGTGCGAATCCAGCGACTCGGAAAGGGGCGTGGGCACCGCCGCCTCCCCGCGCAGGAAGGCCAGCCAGGCGGCCACCAGCGCCACGTCCCCGCCGCCGTGGGTGCCGCTCACGTCCACCGTCTGGTGGCCGGCCTCGTCCGTGCGGAAATCATGCACCTCAATCGAGCCGCGCTCCATCTGGGCGCGCACCTCGCCGTGGGTGCCCAGCAACTTCAGCGTGCGGGTGTTGTTGTGGGTAAAGGCGCTCACCGTGAGTTGCCCGATCACGCCGTTCGCGAAGGTGACGGTGACCGCCTGGTGGTCGGGCACGTTGTTGTCCGCGTGATACACGCAGCGCCCGTACGGCCCGGTCGCCAGCGCCTGGGCCAGCGGGACACCCCCCGCCGTCAGCACGGTCACCGGCCAGCGGTCGGGGTCGCGGGCCGGGTAGATCGTGCGCGCGTCGTAGGGACAGGCCACGACCGGGCAGGTCAGGCAGCGCTCCGAGGCGCCCGGCGGGGCCTCCTGCGGACGGAAGTGGTGCAGGGCGCCCTCGCTGCTCACCCGCAGGGGCGGCGCCCCCGCGAGCCAGCGCAGCAGGTCGAGGTCGTGCCCGCTTTTGGCGAGCACGAAGGGCGCGGCGGGCGGTGACTGCGCCCAGTTGCCGCGCACGTAGGAGTGCGCGTAGTGCCAGTACGCGACGTTCTCGGCGTGCTGGATACCCACCAGCCGTCCCAGCCGCCCCGAGTCGAGCACCGCCCGCACCGCCTGGAAAAACGGGGTGGCCCGCAGCACGTGGCAGACCGTTACCCGCCCCGGGGAAACTGCCTCCGCCGCGAGCAGGCGGCCCAGATCGGCCTCGTCCAGACAGACCGGTTTTTCCAGCAGCACGTCGTAGCCCAGCGCCAGCGCCCGCAGGCACGGGTCCACGTGCGCGTCGTCCGGCGTGGCGATCACCACGGCGTCCGCCACCCGCCCCAAGGCAAAAAAAGCCTCCGGGTCGGCAAAGCACGCCTCCGGTCCCAGGCCGTGCCGCGCGGCCACCTCGGCCAGCCGGGCGGGCCGGGGGTCCACCAGCGCGGTGACGCGCGCCCCCTGCGCCGCGAGCTGCCGCGCGTACACGTCCGCGCCCCGGTTGCCGCAGCCCAGCACGGCGACGGTGACCGTCACGCCCGCTGCACCCCCCAGCCTGGCCCGGTCGGGCGTTCCAGCTGGCCTGCCGTCCACTCCAGCCCCGTGAAGGGGTCGTCCCCCAGCAGCAGCGCCCCGTCCAGATCGGCCCAGTCGCAGGCTCCGGCAAGCTGCGCGGCGGCGGCGATCCCCAGCGAACTCTCGATCATGCAGCCCATCATCACCTGTAGGCCGTGCGCGCGGGCCAGCCGCAGCGCGGCGAGAGCCTGGAGAGGCCCCCCCAGCTTGGCGAGCTTGAGGTTCACCCCGTCAAAGGCCCCGGCCAGCGCCCGCACGTCGGAGACGTGGTGCAGGCTCTCGTCCGCGACCAGCGGCACCCGCGAAAAGGCCCGCAGCCCCGCGTGCCCCTCCAGATCGCCTGCCGCCAGCGGCTGCTCGACGAGTTCCACCCGCGCCGCGTCCAGCACGCCCAGCATTCGCCGCGCCTGCGGGCGCGTCCAGGCCGCGTTCGCGTCCACCCGCAGCGCGGCGGCGGGCGCCTCCTCGCGCAGAGCCTCCACGATCCGCTCGTCCTGCGCGGTGCCCAGCTTGACCTTCAGCACCCCGTGCCCGCGCGCGGCGGCCTCGCGCGCCTCGCGCCGCATGTCCTCCAATTCGCCCAGGCCCACCGTGAAGCTGCTCTCGGGCAGCGGGGCGGGGGACAGCCCCAGCAGCCGCCCCACCGGCACGCCCGCCGAGCAGGCCGCCCACTCGACCGCCGCCATCTCCAGCGCGCATTTCACGCTGGGATGGTGAAAGGGCATGAGTGCCGCCATCCGCGCGTGCAACCCGTCCCAGTCCCAGGGGTCAGTCAGCGCGGGGGCCAGCAGCGGGAGCACCGCCGCCACCGTCCCCGCCGTCTCGCCGTAAAAGGCGTTCGGCGCCGCCTCGCCGCGCCCGGTGACGCCCTCCTGCTCGAAAGTCACGAAGGTGCGCGGATAGCTCGTGTGCGTCCAGCGCGCGATGCCGAAGGGCCGCGCGGTGTGCAGCTCCAGCGTCTCCCAGCGGACGCTCACGCCCGCCACCGCCCGAAGCCGCTCAGCTCGCGCGCCAGCCGCGTGCCGTACTCGCCCTCGCCCAGCGTCTCGACCGTCACGCGCAGGTGGGTCGCGTTCGCGTGGACCATCTGCCGCCCGTCCAGCATCACCCCGACGTGGCCGGGAAAGAACGCCAGGTCCCCGCGCCCCGGCACCTCCACCGCCGGGAGAAAGGCCTGCTGCTGGTCGGCGTCGCGCGGCAGCCCGCGCCCCAGCGCCGCGTAGGCGAGCTGGGTCAGCCCCGAGCAGTCCAGCCCCCAGGCGCTGCGCCCGCCCCACACGTAGGGCGCCTCCAGCAACCGCAGGGCGAAGGCGGCCGCGTCTCCCGGCACGTCGGGGCGCAGCGCGGCCTCGCCCACCCAGGCCTCCTCGCCGCCGGGGAGCCGCACCGGCACCCAGCGCCGCCCAGCCCCCTCGGTCACGACCTCGCCGGGTGCCCGGGTGAGCCGCGCCCCCGCGCACAGCTCTGCGAGGACTGCGCGGCTGACCCCCGGCCCCGCGAAAGCGTGGGCACGCAGGGCGGTCACCCTCAGCTCCTCGCCGCCGGCCTCCTCCGCCCCCACCAGCGCCTGCGCCCGTGCCCAGCCCAGGTAGCCGTCGTGCGCGGTGCGGACCCAGCTCCAGCCGTCCCCGCGCGTGTAGAGGACCTCCAGCGCCTCACCCGGCAGCGCCTCGCTGACCTGCGCGGCCCCGGCGTCCGGGCGGGCACGCAGGCTGACCCGCGCCTTGCCCGCGCGGGCGGGGTGCGGCGTGACGAACTGCCAGCCCTCCTCCCCCCCCGGCAGGCGGCCCCGCAGGGCGACCTCCGCCAGGCGCGCCTGGGGGTCGAAAGCGTGGGTCCGGGGGTCGAGTTCGGCGGGAAAGACGCTCATCGTCCCCAGGGTAGCCCGTCCCAGCCGTGCCCGTCAGGCCCCTCAGAACAGCGTGGTCAGCCAGCGCGCCCAGTTGCCCCCGGCCACGCCCTCCCGCGCCCCCGGCGGCAGGTGCGTGAGCAGCCGCCCCACGTCGCGGTAGCGCCCGATTCCCGCCGGGGCCTTCTCGCGCCCGAAGCCGCCGTCCAGATCCGTGCCCAGCCCGACGTGTGCCCAGCCCACCACCCCGGCGTAATGGGCCGCGTGCGCCGCGAGGTCCGCCAGCCGGGCGCGCGGCTGCCCCACGCTCCAGCCGGGCCGCACGAAGCTGCTCAGGAACACCAGCCCGATCACGCCGCCCGCTGCCGCGACCGCCCGCGCCATCTCGTCACTCAGGTGGCGGTTGCCGGGAACCCGCGCCCGGCTGTTCGCGTGGGTGGCGATCAGCCGCGGCCCCAGCTCCGCCGCCTCCCAGAACGCGGCGTCGTCAAGGTGCGAAGCGTCGAGTGTCACGCCCAGGTCGCGCATCGCGGTGACCAGCTCGCGTCCCTCGGCGGTCAGCGGTCCCGGCGCGTCCGTCCCCCCCGCGTAGCGCGTCCGCCCCCAGGCCGGACCGATCACCCGCACCCCCGCCCCGACCCAGAAGGGCAGGTCGTCCGCGTCCCGCACAGGGTCCGCCCCCTCCATCAGCAGGACCACACCCAGCGGGCTGCCCGGCCCGGGGGAAGCGAGGTGCGCGGCGACCTCCGCCCCGCCGCGCAGCACCCGCACCTGGCCCGCGTCCTCCCAGTGGCGGTACTGTTCGAGCTGCGCGAGGGCCTGCGCCCGCGCCCCCGCGTGGTCGGCGTAGCCGTGCGGACTCTCCGGGCTACGCGGCAGCGCGAACAGCGTGCCGAAGCACACCCGCGTCCCCGCCGCCCTCAGCTCCCCGAAGGTGACGGTCGCCGTCTCGCCCTTCAGGGGGTCGCCCGCCCGCAGCGTGCCGAGGCTCAGCGTCAGGTCGCGGCCCTGCGCGGCATTCCAGGCCAGGTCGAGGTGCCCGTCGATCAGCAGGGGAGAGGCAGGCGCCCTCAAGCCCCGCCGCCCTCCACCAGGTCCAGCACCGCGCTCAGGCTGTGCAGCGCGCCTGGCGTGCGGCCCGTGTGGTCGATCAGGGCGGCGGGCATCCCCAGCGCGCGGGCGGCCTCCACATTCTCGGGGCGGTCGTCCACGAACAGCACGGCCCCGGCGGGCAGCCCCAGCCTCTCCAGCGTGGCCTGGAACGCCCGGGCCTCGGGCTTGTGCGCCCCCACCGTGCAGCTTGCCACCGCCACGTCCACCAGATCGGCCAGCCCCACCGCCTCCAGCGTCCGGCCGATGCTCGGCAGCGTGTTGCTCAGCACCCCGATCTGCAAGCCGCGCGCCCGCAGCGCCTCCAGCACCTCGCGCGCTCCCGCCACCGGCTTGAGATAGCGCTCGTAGGGAAAGGCCGCCATCAGCGCCGGGGTGTGGGCCATGTCCAGTCCCAGCCGCCCCGCCAGCGCCCCGGCATACGCGGTCCAGAAGGCGGCCTCGTCCTCCTCGGTGCGCAGGTCCCACCATGCCCCCGCCTGTTCCGCCCACTGCGCCGCCAGCGCCCGCTCCACCCGCCCGGCGTCCAGCCCGAACTCGCGCGCCGTCCACAGCGCGGCCTCGCGGTAGACGGCGTGGTCGGTGCGCGTCAGGGTATCGTCGCGGTCGAACAGCACCGCCTGAAGGGGCCGAACAGCAGAAACCGTCATGTGCGCCAGTCTAGGCGGGGGGGGCCATGTTGTCCTGTCCTATCGGTGGTGTCAAAAATCCGACAAAAGCTTCACGATCCGGATTTATCGTGAAGCTTTTCACTAGTAATATAGCCTTCCACTTCTGGGAGGGCTACTTCTCCGTAACATCAAAATCTCAGCAACCCTATTGCGCTCTATCCCCCTGAGAACAGTTGTCCAGCAATGCCGTTGCGGCCGCTCCCACAGCGGGTGCTACACTCGTCGCCATGCCCGTGGACCTGCCCGGCCTGCTGTCCCCACGCCCCCACCTGCTGCTGACCCCAGGGCCGACCCCGCTGCACCCGCGCGCGCAGGAGGCGCTGGGGCGCGAGTTGCTGGGCCACATGGACCCCGAAGTGTTCGCGCTCAACCGCGAGATTCAGCAGGACCTGCGCGCGATGTACGGGGCGGCGCCCGGCACCTTCACGGCGCTGCTGGCGGGTACCGGCAGTCTGGGGATGGAGGCGGGCTTCGCCAATCTGGTCGAACCGGGCGACGAGGTGCTGGTGTGCGTCAATGGCGCTTTCGGCGCCCGGATGGCCGAGATGGCGGCCCGCTACGGCGCCCGCGTCCGGCAGGTCGCGGCCCCCCACGGCGAGGCGATCCGGCCGGAGGACGTGGCCGCGCAGCTCGGCGGCGTGAGCCTGGTCGCCCTGGTCCACGGCGAGACCAGCACCGGGGTGCTCAACCCGCTGGGGCAGATCGCGAAGCTGGTGCGGGAGAGCGGCGCGCTGCTCACCGTGGACGCGGTCACGACTGCGGGCATGGAGCCGTTTCACATGGCCGAGTGGGGCATCGACTACGTGTACACCGGGGCACAAAAATGCCTCTCGGCGCCTCCCGGGGTGGCGCCGGTGGCGATCAGCGACCGGGCGCTCGCGCGTCAGGCGGCGCGGCGCACCCCCACGCCGCTGTGGTACTGCGATTTCTCGGGGCTGCGCGACTACTGGGAGCGTCAGGCCTACCACCACACCGTGCCGGTCCACCTGCACTACGCGCTGCACGCCGCCCTGCGCGCCGCGCTGGAAGAGGGCCTGCCCGCCCGCCGCGCCCGCGTGGCCGCGCTGGGCCGCGCCCTGCTCTCGGCGCTGGCCCCGCTGGGCTTTACCCCCTACGTGCCTGACCCTGCCGCGCGGCTGCCGACGGTCCTGGCCCTGCGCCTGCCGCCGGGACTCGACGACGCGGCCACCCGTCAGGCGCTGCGGGCCCGCGAGATCAGCATCACGGGCGGCCTGGGGCCGACGGCGGGACTGATCTGGCGCCTGGGCCTGATGGGCGAGGCCGCCCGGCCCGCGCCCTACCGCCGCCTGCTGCACGAACTGGAAGACCTGCTGGCCGCTCCCGGCCTGTGCGGGCGCTTCGACGAGGCGCTGGCACCGCTGCCCGCCTGAGCAGCCCCGCGCAACAGGGGAGAGGCCGCCCGCCGCCTGTCAGCCCATGCGCCCGCTGCGAATCACGTCGGCAATCACCGGGGGCAGGTTCCAGGCCAGGATGTCGAACGCCGAGGAAGCGTAGTCGTACGTCACCTTGTGCAGCGTGACGCGCGGCTTGCGGCCCACACAGTCGATCAGCGCCACGTCGGCGCCGGGTTCGGAATTGAGGCTCAGGCCCACCGAGCCGGGGTCCACGAAGGTCGTGTCGCCCACCACCCGCACGAAAGGCACGTGCGATCCGCCGACCACGACCACGCGCGCGCCCAGGCGCTCGGCGAGGTCTTCCAGCTCGCGCTCGGGGGCCATCAGGTCGAGGCGCTCGTCCGGGTCGTGCGGGCTGCCGTGGAAATAGCGCACCCGGCCGACCGGCGTCGTCAGGCGGCCCCCCGGCGGCAAGCGGCGCAGAAAGTCGAGCTGCCCCGGGTCCAGCACGCCCCGGGTCCAGTCCAGCACCTGATCGGCCACCCCGTGGCGCTCGGGGCGCTCACCGATCTCCAGCGCCACCCGCAGGTCGCTCGACCCCAGCCCCGTGACCCAGCCCTCGCGCCGCACCAGGTCGATCACCGGCCCCGGGCTGGCGCCGTAGCCCACCAAGTCGCCCAGGACGATCACCCCGTTGACCGGGGTCCCCTCCAGGAAACGCCTGACCGCTGTCAACGCGTGGATATTGCCGTGCAGGTCACTGATAAAGGCCAGTCTCAAAGTGGGTCCATGCTACGGCAAAGGCGGGGCCTTGCGGGCAGGTGGGTTGCCCCCGGTGGGGGAGCGCCACTGCCCCCTATCATGGCGCGGTGTTGCCGCTCCTGCCCTCCAAGCTGCCGCCGCCCCTGACCGCCCTGCTGCTGGGCGCCCTGCTCGCGGCCTGCGGCCTGCCGCTGGAGTGGAGTTTCGTGGCCTACCTGCCGCTGGCGCTGGTGCTGCTCTATGCCGCCTCGGCCCCCACCCGCCGGGAGGTCGTGGGGCGCGCCTTCTGGTCGGGGGCGGGCTACAGCGCCGTGCATCTGTGGTGGCTGACCGCCTTCCTGGGCAAGCTGTTCGGCACACCGCTCGCGGGTGGGCTGGCCCTGTTCCTCTTCGCGCTGGAAGGCGCTTTCCTGGCGGTGATGGCCTGGCTCGCCGCGCGGCTGGTGCGCTCGCCGGAGGCGCGGGTCTGGGTGCTGGCGGGCGGCTGGGTCGTGCTGGAATGGCTGCGTTTTCTGGGACCGCTGGCCTTTCCCTGGCCCACCCTGGGCTACACCCTGCTGCCCACGCCCGCCGTCCAGATCGCGGACCTGGGCGGGGTGCTGCTGGGCAGCGTGCTGGTCGCCGCGACCGCCGCCGCGCTGGTCAGTTTCTGGCGCGGGAGGCGCCCGCCGCTGCTGCTGCTCTCGGCCGCGTGGGTGGGGGCGCTCGCCTACGGGGTCACGCGCACGCCGGGGCAGGGGCCGGCGCAACCGATGCTCACGCTGCGGACCGAGTTCGACTCGTTCGGACGGGCGACGCGCCAGCTCTCGCTCGAAGAGATGTACGGTATCCAACGTCGGCTCAGCGCGGCCCGGCGGCCCGGCGAACTGGTCGTGTGGAGCGAGACGGCGGTGACGGCCAGCGGCGAGCCACAGCTCCTGCCTGAATTCGCCGCGCCGGGCATCACCGGGCTGGGGACCCCTCCCGGCGAGACCCCCCGGCGCAACAGCGTGGTCAGCGTGAACGCGGCGGGGGAGATCACCGCCCGGAGTGAGAAGGCAAAGCTGGTCCCCTTCGGGGAATATTTTCCGCTCTACAGCCCGCTGCGCCCCGCCTACGGCGTGATTGAGCAGGTCATCGGGTTCGGCCTGGCGCCGATCCGCCCGGCCGAGACGGTCACGCCTCTCACCCTGAACGGCGTCTCCTACGGCGCGTACATCTGCTACGACTCGGTCTTTCCCTGGGTCGCCCGCCAGCTCACCCGGCAGGGCGCGGAGCTGCTGGTCAACGTCAGCAATGACGGCTGGTACGACGGCTGGGGTGTGCAGCAGCACTTCATGATGGGCCGGGTGCGCGCCATCGAGACGCGGCGCTGGATTGTCCGCAGCGTGAACCAGGGCGTGGCGGGCGCCGTGGACGACCTCGGGCGGCCCCGGCAGACGCTTTCGGCCGGGGAAGGGGCGCTGCACGTCCAGCCCCGGCTGCTGACCGGCCAGACCCCCTATACCCGGCTGGGGGACCTGCCCGCGCTGCTGCTGGCCGCCCTGATGATCGGGTATGGAGTGCGGCTGGAGCGGCGGGCAGAGCCGACCGGGCCGCTCAGCTGAAACGCTCGACGATGTCGTCGAGGTCGTCTTCCGGCACCTCGACATAGCGCCGGGTGGTGTCCACCTGCTCGTGTCCCAGGAACCCGGCCACCCGCGTGAAATCCCGGGTCGCCGCGTACAGCTGGGTTCCCGCATACTTGCGCCCTGCATGGAAGCCCCGAAATTCGTGTTCTCGCCCACATTTCAGCGCCAATTTTTGTAGGCGCTCGTAGGCGGTCGAGTAGGCGCGCCAGGGCAGGACGCGGCCGGAGGCTGCCGCGCCTGCCTCGGCCTGAAGCGCAGTCAGGGCGTCTCGCAGCCGGGCGCTGAGCGGCACCCGCCGCGCCTTGTCCCCCTTGCCGTGGGCGACCAGCAGGCGGCGGCGCTCCAGGTCCACGTGCCTCCACTCGACGGCCAGCGCTTCCGCGATGCGCAGCCCCGCGTGCGTGAGCAGCAGCAGCAGCGCCCGTTCGTGGGGATCGGCCTCGGCGAGCATCGCCGCCACGAAATCGGACCGGTAAGGCGGGTTTTTCACGATGCCCTTGGTCCGGTCTTTCGGACGCTTGACATCCGCGAAGGGGTCGGCGTCGGTCGCGCCTGCCCAGCGCAGGGCGCGGTACAGGGCCACGGCCGCCGCGACCCGGGCCTGCACGGTCGCGGGTTTGAGGCCCAACGCCGTCAGGCCCGTGACGTAGAGGGAAGGCTCACGCCGCGCGGGATGCAGCAGGTTCCAGGCCTGGTCCCGGGCATGGTCCACCAGCACCTCGATGCCCTTGCGGTAGGCCCGCAGCGTATGAGGACTGAGCCGCACGCCGCCGCCCGTCTCGGTGGTCAGGTAAGCGAGCGTCAGCGCCCACAGGTCCTCAAAGGCTTTGTCCCGCGCCGCCGTCACCGCGCGGACCCGCAGCGCCTCGTCGGTGAGTCCGCTGAAGGCCCGGGCTTGTGCGAGGCGGTCACCGCTGTACGGAAGCAGGTCGTCGGACATCAATGCCGATGATAACATGCCTTATCAACGGCGCCGCTGGACTGTGCGCACCCACCCAAGAACGCCCTGGCCTCGGCGGGAGCGTTCAGCGGCGAGGGCGCGTTCAGGTGTCCAGGTCCGTCTTCTTGATCGGCGTCAAAAACCGGATGGCGCCGGGCAGGATGCGGGCGGTAAAGGGCGTGGTCTCGACGTGCAGCTCGCCGTCGTATTGCAGCGGGAAGGGTTCCTCGGCCTCGACGGTGACGGTCTTGGCTTCCAGGGTTTCGAGGTTGCCGCTGAACATGGGGTCACCCAGCCCCAGCTTGCCGCGCACGGAATCGATCAGGTTGGGCAGCAGGCGCAGGATGTTCCCGGCCTTGAGCAGCACGACCGTGAAGCGGCCGTCCGACGGGCTGATGTCGCTGGTGATGGGCAGGCGGTAGTTCGCCATGCCGAAGTTGGCGACCATCACGCCGATGCCCTCGAAGGTGCGCGCCTCGCCGTCGATCAGCAGGTTGAAGGTGGTCTTCTTGGGGTTGAGCTGTTTCATCGCGCTCATGACGTAGGCCATCGCGCCGAAGCGTTCCTTGAGGTCTTCGGAGTCGCGGATCATCGCGGCGTCGGCGCCCGCGCCGGCCAGCATCGCAAAGCCGCTCTTCTCGCCCTTGACCTCGACCTCTCCCAGGTCCACCCGCACGGTGTGGGCGTCGGCCAGCACCTCGGCCAGGGCGGCGGCGTCGCGCGGCAGGTCGAGATTCTGGGCGATCAGGTTGGCGGTGCCTGCCGGGTAGGCCAGCAGCGGCACGTCCTTGTAGCGCGCGGCGTAGGCCAGGCTGCTCACCGTGCCGTCGCCCCCCGCGCCGACCAGCAGGTCGTGGCTCGCCAGGTCGGCGACGTACTCGCTCATGGGGGTGTCCGGCTGCAACTCGCGCCGGGTGACGTGCGCGCCTGCCGTGTCCAGCAGCGTGAGAAAGTCGGGCAGGGTGCTCTCGCCCTGCCCGCTCTTGGGGTTGAAGACGACCAGCACGCGCTTGCCCTGAAGACGCGGGTCGGGGGCCGGGGCCGCCTCGGCCGTGGTGGGGGGGGTGGTTTGACCCGTCATAGCGCCCGTCATTAGACTGCCCCCACGGAGGCTGCTGCTATGGTGCGTTTCTTCTTTGCTTCTTTACTGTTCGCCGGGGCGCTCGCGTCGTGTGCGCCGCGTCAGCAGGCCACGGCGGGCGTGACGGTCACGCCGGTGCTGATCAAACTCTCGGAACCGGCCGCGCGGGGGGGCGGCCTGACCATCCAGGGCCGTTACCTGGGCGGTCCCACGACCGGCCGCGTGCGCCTGGGCGCCGACGAGACCGGCGCGGGGGGCTACCTCTTTCCCGCCTCGGCGGTCCGCTCCTGGACCGACAGCGAGATCGTGCTGACCATTCCCGCCGACGCGCCGCTGGGCGGCTCCTGGCTCTTCGTCGAGGTGGGGGGCAAGCGCTCGACGGGGCTGCCCTACAGCGTCCGTCAGTAACTGTTCTTCCTGGAGGGCGGCCCCCGCGTGGTGGCCGCCCTCTCCCCTGTTTTGGCAGGCGGCTGGGGCCGCTGGCGGCGGGCTGCTACACTCCCAGGGTTATGGCGTTACAGCGCCCCAAGGGCACCCAGGACCATCTGCCGGACGGCAGTCCCAAACTTTCCAGCGATCTCCGGGCCTCGGCCTTCGCCTTCGTGCAAGACACCGCGCGGCGGGTGCTGGAGCGCTCGGGGGCGCAGCCCATCACCACGCCGCTGTTCGAGGAGGCCGAACTCGTCAAGCGCGGCGTGGGCGGCAGCACCGACATAGTCCGCAAGGAGATGTTCACGGTGTATTACTTCGGGGACCACGGCGGCTACGTCCTGCGCCCGGAAGGCACCGCCAGCATTGTGCGGGCGTACCTCCAGAACGGCCTCAAGCAACTCCCCGCGCCGCTGAAGCTCTGGACGCACGGGCCGATGTTCCGCGCCGAGAACGTCCAGAAAGGCCGGTTGCGCCAGTTTCATCAGGTCGACTACGAGGTGCTGGGCAGCACCGACCCGCTGGTCGATGCCGAGGCGATCTGGCTGATGTGGGAGGTCGTGCGCGAGCTGGGCCTGACGGGCGTGCGGGTCAAGCTCGGCTCCATCGGGGACCCCGAAGACCGCGAGGCGTACAACACCTACCTGCGGGGGCTGTTCGGGGCGCATCTGGAGCGCCTCTCTGGCGACAGCAAGGACCGCCTGGAGCGCAACCCGATGCGGATCCTGGATTCCAAGAGCGAGGCGGACCAGGCGTTGATCACGGAACTGGGGGTGCGGCCCATGCTCGACTTTCTGGGCGAGGAGGCCCGCGCGCACTTCGGGGCGGTGCAGGCCTACCTGCGCGAGTGGGATGTGCCCTTTGACCTCGACCCCTCCATCGTGCGCGGGCTGGACTACTACCGCCGCACGGCCTGGGAGCTGCACCACACCCAGGTCGGGGCGAAGTCGGCGCTGGGAGGAGGCGGGCGCTACGACGGGCTGGCCGAGCAGCTCGGCGGGGCGGCGGTGCCGGGCATCGGCTGGGCCTTCGGCATCGAGCGGCTGCTGCTGGCGCTCGACGCCGAGGGGGTGGCGCTGCCGGAGGCGGAAGGACCGGCCCTCTTTCTCGCCGCGCTGGACGAGGAGGGGGTCGGGCTGGCCGCGCGGCTGGCGCTGAAAGCCCGCGCGGCGGCCCGGGTGGAGTTCGCCTACCGGGCGCTGAAGCCGGGCAGCGCCTTCAAGGAGGCCGATCGCCGCCGCGCCCGCTTCGCCGCCGTGATCGGCAGTGAGGAGGCCGCGCGGGGCGTGCTGAGGCTCAAGGCCCTGGCCTCGGGCGAGCAGCGCGAGGTCGCCTTCGGGGACCTGGGGACCTTTTTGAGGGAGCACGCATGAAACGCACCTGCTACATCGGAGAACTGAACGAGGCTGACCTGGGCCGGAGCGTGACCCTCCAGGGCTGGGTCAACCGCCGCCGCGACCTGGGAGGCCTGATCTTCCTCGAACTGCGCGACCGCTCCGGCGTGGTGCAGGTCGAGGTCGAGCCGGATTCGCCCGCCTTCGCCGCCGCCGATCCCCTGCGCGCCGAGTACGTCGTGGAGGTCGAGGGCCGCTTCCAGGCCCGCCCCGAGGGCCAGCGCAAGGGCGGGCTGGCCGATTACGAGGTCATCGCCTCGCGCGTGGAGGTGCTCAACGCCGCCAAGACGCCCCCCTTCGAGCTGGACAAGGGCGACGCGGTGGCCGAGGACATCCGGCTGAAATACCGCTACCTCGACCTGCGCCGGGGCGAGATGCAGCGCGGGCTGCTGCTGCGCTCGAAGGCGGTGGCGGCGGTGACGGCCTTTCTGGACGCGGCGGGCTTCGTGCAGGTGGAAACGCCGATGCTCACCAAGTCCACCCCCGAGGGGGCGCGCGACTTTCTGGTGCCTTCGCGGCTGAATCCGGGCGAGTTCTACGCGCTGCCGCAGTCGCCGCAGCTGTTCAAGCAACTGCTGATGATCGCGGGCTTCGACCGCTATTACCAGCTGGCCCGCTGCTTCCGCGACGAGGACCTGCGCGCCGACCGCCAGCCGGACTTCACCCAGCTGGACATGGAAATGAGCTTCGTGACGCAGGAGGACGTGCTGGAGGTGCAGGAGCAGCTGCTGGCGCACGTCTTCCGCGAGGTGCTGGGCGTGGCGCTGCCTCTCCCCTTTCCCCGCCTCTCCTACCGCGACGCGATGGACCGCTACGGCTCGGACAAGCCGGACTTGCGCTTCGACTCGGCCTTCGTGGACGTGACCGACCTGTTCCGGGGGGGCGAATTCGCGGCGTTTGCGGGGGCGGAGACGGTGAAGGTCCTGGCCGCGCCCGAGCTGACGCGCAAGCAGATCGACGAGCTGGAGCGGGTGGCTAGGCAACACGGCGCCAGGGGTCTGGCCTGGCTGCGCCGCGACGGCGAGGGCTTCACGGGCGGGATCAGCAAGTTCGTCGGCGCACAGACGGCGGCGCTGCTCGAACGCACCGGGGTGGAGCCGGGCGGCACGCTGCTGTTCGCGGCGGGCGAGTGGAAGAAGGCCGTGACGGCGCTGGGGGCGGTGCGGCTCGCGCTGCGGGACCTGTTTGCGCTGGCGGCGGCGGGGCCGCAGTTCCACGTCTCCTGGGTGCTGGATTTTCCCCAGCTCGAGTTCGACGAGGACTCCGGAAGCTGGACCTACATGCACCACCCCTTCACCGCGCCGCACCCCGACGACGTGGGGCTGTTCGGCACCGAGCGGCAGGGCGAGATGCGCGCCCAGGCGTACGACCTGGTCCTCAACGGGTTCGAGATCGGCGGCGGCTCGATCCGCATCCACGACCCGGCGGTGCAAGCGCGGATGTTCCAGGCGATCGGTTTTTCGGAGGCCGAGGCGCAGGCCAAGTTCGGCTTCTTTCTCGACGCGCTTGCCTACGGCACGCCCCCCCACGGCGGCATCGCCTGGGGCTTCGACCGTCTGGTGATGGTGATGGCGGGCGCCGCGAGCATCCGCGAGGTGATTGCCTTTCCCAAGAATAACCGCGGCGCCGACCTGATGGCCGAGGCGCCCTCCCCCGTCGAGCCTGCCCAGCTCGCGGAGGCTGGGGTGGGGGTGCTGCCGCAGGACTGAGGGCGAGGGAGGCGGCGGCCTCCTTGCTCTTATGGTACTAAGTGAAAGTATTCACGATAAATCCAGATCGTGAAAGGTTTATTCGACCGCCAATGCGGCGAGGTGCGGATGCTCGGCCAGGCGGCGCACCTGCCAGCCTGACGCGCCGCGCTCCAGCTCGGTCACGGCGGTGTTGGCGTGGGCGTACCGTGGGTCGTCCCAGACGGCGCGGGGGGCGAGGTCGAGGAGGCGGGCCAGGACAGCGGTCAGCGCCCCCCCGTGCGAGACGACGATGGGGGTGGTGCCCGGCTGGGTCAGCGGCTGCTCCAGCGCGGCCAGAAAACGGGTCGCCACCGCGTCCAGCGTCTCGCCGCCGGGAAAGCCGAAGGCGCCGCCGGGCAGCTCCAGCTCGTGCGCGTGGGTGCGCAGGTGGGCGTAGGGGCGGCCTGACCAGCCCGGACCGACCTCGATCTCGTGCAGGCCGTCCAGCAGGGTGACGGGCTGGCCGAGGGCCTCCCCGATGGCCCCGGCGGTCTGCCCGGCGCGCAGGTAACGGCTGGCGTAGACGCGCGGGGCGGGAAGGTTCAGCCCAGTCAGCCAGGTGGCCACGGCGCGGGCCTGGCGCTGGCCCAGCGCGTCGAGGGGGTCGTCGTGGGCGGCGCCGAGGGTCTGGGCGACGTTGCTGGCCGTCTGGCCGTGGCGGACCAGCAGCAGGCGGGAGGCAGAGGAAGGGGACACGCCCGGAAGTCTAAGGGTGAAGGGCGAACGCGACCGCTTCCGGGAAGGCCTCGGCCCACATCAGGAAGTCGTGGCCCCCGACGCGCTCCACCAGCCGGGTGGGATTGCCCGCCTGCCGGGTCAGGGCCGCGTAGCGGCGGGCCGCCCCCAGGAAAGACGGCTCCAGGGTACCGCCCTGGGTGAACACCCGCGCGGCGGGATGCGGCGCGGCCTGGGCACCCGCGTTGCTGGGACTCAGGGCGATCACGCCCCGGAAGACCCCGGGAGAATGGGCCGCCATGCTGATGGCCCACGCGCCCCCGTTCGAGAAGCCGCCGACCGCGCGGGCCTGGGGGGTGGGCTTCAGATGGTACTCGCGCTCCATCTGCGGGAGAACCGTGTTCAGGACGAACCGCTCGTGGGCGGCAAAGGCGGCGGCCCCGCCAGGGAGACCCTCGAGATACTCCAGGCTGCGGCGGTCGTCCTCGGGACGGTAGGTCGTGCTGCCGGGGGCCAGTGACGGCCCATTCTCGATGCCGACCAGCACGGCGCGGGGGGCCTTCCCGGCGCGGATCGCGGGTTCGAGGCTGCGGGCGAGCGCTTCGGCCGAGTCGCCGTCTGCCAGGTACACGGCGGGGAGGCTCTCGGCGGGCGTCCAGCCGGGCGGCGTGTACACCGTGATCCGGCGCGCTCCGATCCGCGCCTCCCCCGAGGAGAGGGAAAAGCGGTCCACCCGGCCCAGCAGGTGCGGCGCTTCCGGGCTGGCCGCAGGCGCCTGCGGGCCGCGCCAGGTGAGGGGTGGGGGCGCGCTGCCCGGCTGGCCGCCGACCACAGACAGCGACAGGGCCGCCCGCTCGACGTGACGGACCCGGGCCGTCACCGCCCAGAAGCGGGTGCCGGGCAGCGGCGCGAGCGGGAGTTGCAGGCCGCAGCACAGGCTGACCTCGCGGGTTCCGGGCGGGGCGTGGTACAGCACGGTCAGGCGGTCCGGGCCGGGCTGCACGCTGAGCTGCCCGGGCGCGGGCAGGCGGGTGCCGGGCGGCAGCGGGAGGCGCAGGCGGCAGCCGTCCTCGCCGCGCACACCTCCACCGGGCGCGTCACAGTCCACCGGCCAGCGGGAGGCCGCCGCGAAATCGGGAACCGGCAGGCGGGGGCCGCCCGCGCCTCCGGCCAGGGCCGACGAGACGAGCAGCAGGGGGAGCAGCAGAGAAGCGCGCATGGAAGACCTCCGGTGCAGGGGGGGGCAGCGGGCGGGAGCGTTGAGGGATCAGCCCGGTCACCTTATCCCGGGCGGGGAGAGGCCGGGCGCCGCTTTGCCTTACGGTGACGTGCGGGCGCCCTCCCCTATCCTGGGGCGTGCATTTCGACGATCTGCCTGTGCTGCCCGCCTCGCCGGGGGTGTATCTCTTCCGCAAGGGGGGAACCCCGATCTATATCGGCAAGGCGGTGAATCTGCGCTCGCGCGTCTCGCAGCATTTCAAGGCGGGCGGCAAGAGCGGCAAGTTCACGGCCCTGGCCGACACGCTGGAGTTCATCACGGCGCGGAACGAGGTCGAGGCGCTGGTGCTGGAAGCCAACCTGATCAAGCAGCACCGCCCGCACTACAACGTGCTGCTCAAGGACGACAAGCACTATCCCTTCCTGAAGCTGACCAACGAACAGTTCCCGATGCTGGTCGTCACCCGGCGGGTGCTGAAAGACGGGGCGAGCTACTACGGGCCGTACCCCGACGCCTCCGCCGTGCGGCGGGTCAAGCACCTGATCGACACGATGTTTCCCCTGCGCAAGAATTCGGGACTGCCCCTCCAGAAAAAGCCCCGGCCCTGCCTGAATTACCACATGGGCCGCTGCCTGGGGCCGTGCGTGGACGCGGCCGACCCCGGCGACTACAGCCGGGTGGTGGAGGACGTCAAGGCGCTGCTGGAGGGCCGCGCCGCGCCCGTGATCGCCCGCCTGAAAGACGACATGAAAGCGGCCGCCCAGGGCCGGGATTTCGAGCAGGCGGCGCGGGTGCGTGACCGGGTGCAGGCGGTCGAGAAGCTGTTCGGGACCGAGCAGCACGCCTACGTGAGCGAGGAAACCGACCTCGACTTTCTGGGCGCGGCGCAGGCGGGCGAGTACGCGATGGTGCAGCTGTTCCGGCTGCGCGGCGGGCGGGTGGTGGGCCGCGACAAGCGGTTTCTCACCGACGCGGAGGGCGCGGGCGAGGGGGGAGGCGGCGGGGACCTGGGCGAGATTCTGGGGGCCTTCGTGCAGGACTACTACACCCAGGCCACGCACGTGCCGCCGCTGATCCTGCTGCCTGCCGAGTTCGCGGACGCGCCGGTCTGGAGCGCTTTTCTCTCGGAAAAGGCCGGGCGGCGAGTCGAGATGCGGACCCCCAAGCGCGGCGACAAGGCCGACCTGGTGGAGATGGCGCAGCGCAACGCGCACAACGGGCTGGAGTCCGAACTCGCGCTGCTGGAGCGCCGGGGCGACCATCCCGGGCTGGACGCGCTGCGGGAGGTGCTGGCGCTGCCCGAGCGGCCCTGGCGCATCGAGGGGTACGACAACTCCAACCTGTTCGGCACCAACATCGTCTCGGGGATGGTGGTGTTCGAGGGCGGGCGGTCGCGGCGCGGCGAGCACCGGCGCTTCAAGGTGCGCGGCCTGGAACAGCCCGACGACTACGCGGCGATGCGGCAGACGATCTCGCGGCGCTTTACCGGGTCGCTCTCGGACAAGTTGCCGCTGCCGGACCTGATCCTGATCGACGGCGGGCGCGGACAGGTCAACGCGGCGCTCGACGCGCTGCGCGAGGCCGAGGTGAGGGTGCCGGTGGTGGGCCTCGCCAAGCGCGAGGAACGGCTCATCTTGCCGGGGCGCTACGGGGCGCAGTGGTGGCTGGAAACCGGCACCGAGATCGGCGTGGAGCGCGAGCTGCTGCTGCCGCACACCCATCCGGCCTTGCGGGTCTTGATCGGCGTGCGCGACGAGGTCCACAACTACGCCGTGAGCTACCACCGCAAGCTGCGCGGGGAAGCCATGCTCCGCAGCGTGTTCGACGACCTGCCGGGCATCGGGCAAAAGCGCCAGAACGCCCTGTTGGAGCAGTTCACCAGCCTGGAGGACCTGGCGGCCGCCTCCGCCGAGCAGATCGCGCAGGTGCCGGGCATGACCCTGAAAGCCGCGCAGAGCGTCAAGGAGTTTCTGGCGCAGCGGGCCGCCCGCAACACGCCGGTCTAGCTCGCTGCAAAAGAAGTCGCCCCCTCCGCTGCACGAGGGGGCGATTTCTGATGGGGCGGCGACTCATGCGGGCCGGACGCGGGGGCGCAGGTGCAGGGCGCCGAGCAGCGCGGCGAGGGGGCGCAAAGCGGGACGGGCCGCGCGGGCCGAGCGGGCGTCGCGTTCGCGCTGGGCCTCGGCCAGCAGGCTCTGGGCGCGGTCGCGGCTGAAGGCGAGCTGAAGCTGGACGTTCATGGGGGGCCTTCCTTTCGGCCGCTCGGCGCTCCGCGTTTCCATGGGGAGTGGGGCGCTTTCCCGGCTGCCTCCATGGTGCGCCCGGGGGCAGCGGCGCCACATCGGCGGGGTGGCGCAGGCCCGGGTGCGCCGAATGGCGGAGCGGGCCGCTTTAGAGTGATGCCCATGCGCCGTGACCTTCCCACGTTGCTGGCCGCGCACTGGACGCGGCTGGCGCTGCTGCTGCTGGGCGTGCTGGGACCGCTGGCCCTGTTTGCCGACCTCGCCGGGGACGTGCTGCGGACAGGCGGCTTCGGGTGGGACCGGACGATCCTGGCGGGGGTGGCGAGCAGCCGCACGCCGGACGGGACTTTCGCGGCGCAGGCGCTCTCGACCCTGGGCGGGCTGTGGGCGCTGCCGCTGGTCGTGGGCGCCCTGGCGCTGGGGCTGGCCCGGGCCGGGGGGCGGGCGCACGCCCGCTTCCTGGTGGGCGCGGTGGCGGGGGCGGCGGCCCTGAACGTGCTGGTCAAGCTGGTGTTCCAGCGGCCCCGCCCGGCCGACCTGGTCGCCGTGCTGACCGAGCCGGGCTTTTCCTTTCCCAGCGGGCACGCCATGAGCAACCTGGCGTTCGGGTACGCGCTGACACTGGTGTTCTGGCACACCCGCTGGCGCTGGCCGGTCGCCCTGCTGGGCTGCGGCTGGGGGCTGGCGGTGGGCCTGAGCCGCATCTACCTGGGCGTGCATTACCCCAGCGACGTGCTGGCGGGTTTCGCGGCCTCGGTCGCCTGGGTGGCGGGGCTGTACCTGATTCTGGGGCGGCGCTGGCCCGCGCTGCGGCGTTCGCCGCGCCCAGGGCGGTGAGGACCGCAGGGGACGGCCGAGGTGGAACCGGAAGCCCGCGCCTCAGTCGGCAGCAGTGGGGGCGGTTTCGCCCAGGCGGAAGGCGGCGTGGACGGCGCGGGTGGCCTGGTCGACCTGGGCGCCCTCGATGGCGACGCTGATGTTCAGCTCGCTCGACCCCTGGGAGATCATCAGGATATTCACGTCCTCGCCCGCCAGCGCGCCGAACATCCGGGCGGCGACGCCTTTCTGGCCGCGCATCCCCGCCCCGACGATGGCGAGCACCGCCACGCCGGGCTGCTCCTCGATGCCCAGTTCGCCGCTCACTCCC
The DNA here is from genome assembly GCF_014201885.1 of Deinococcus budaensis. Lineage (NCBI taxonomy): Bacteria > Thermotogati > Deinococcota > Deinococci > Deinococcales > Deinococcaceae > Deinococcus > Deinococcus budaensis. The sequence goes on from NZ_JACHFN010000001.1 coordinate 364,452, forward strand.
CGGCGCAGGGCGGCCAGGGTGCGGCGGGCGTCGGCGCTTTGCACGGCCAGCGAGACGTTGCTCATCGAGCTGCTCTGCGAGACCATCAGGAGGGTGATGTTCTCGCGGGCGATGGCGGCGAACAGGCTGGCGACCACGTCGGGAACGCCGAGCACGCCCGCGCCGGTCACGCTGATGATGCTGACTCCCCGGATGGCGGTCACCGCCTTGACTGGGTGCGCCGCGTCGCCGCCCGCCTGCTCGCGCACCAGCGTGCCGGGAAAGTCGGGGTCGGCGGCACTCTTGACCCGCAGCGGAATGCCGCTTTCTTGCAGCGGCGTGACGGCCAGCGGGTGCAGCACCTTGGCGCCGAAGTAGGCGAGTTCCATCACCTCGCCGTAGCTCAGGACCTCGATGTTGCGGGCATCCTCCACCACCCGGGGATCGGCGCTCATCACGCCGTCCACGTCTTTCCAGGCCCAGACCTCGTCGGCGCCCAGCGCCTGCCCGATGATGGTGGCCGAGAAGTCGGTGCCGCCGCGCCCCAGGGTGGTGATCGCGCCGTCCTCGTTCTCGCCCATGAAGCCCGCCACGACCGGCGTGATCCCGGCCGCGAGGAGGCCGCCCAGGCGGTCGGAGATGCGCTCCCCGGTGCCGGGCAGGGGCCGGGCATTGCCGAAGTGCGCGTCGGTCATGATGCCCGCCTGCCCGCCGGTGAGATGGTGCGCGCGGACGCCCCCCTGTTCGAGCGCGAGGCCCATCAGCGGCGCCGAGAGCCGCTCCCCGAAGGCGACGATCAGGTCGCGGCTCCTGGGCGTGAGTTCGCGCAGCAGATAGACGCCGTACACCGCCTGGCGCAGGGTCTCGTGCAGCTCGCGGATCTCGCGCACCGCCGGGGAGTCGGGGGCCGCGCCGAGGTCCTGGGCCGCCGTGAAGTGACGGGTGCGCATCGCGGCGATCTCGTCGTTGGCCGCCGCGATGTCGCCGCCCTGCGCGGCCTCGGCCAGCCGCAGCAGGCCGTTGGTCACGCCCGCCATCGCGGAGACCACCACGACCACTTTCACACCCTCACGCACGCTGCGCGCCGCCAGCCCCGCGCTGTGGCGGATCGCCCGCGCGTCTTGCATGTTGGTGCCGCCGAACTTCATCACCAGCAGGGAATGCGCCATATGGGGCACAGTATGGGGCCACAGCCCTGGCCGGGGCAGGGCTGCGGGGGCCGCAAGCACCGAAAAAGGCGCCCACCCCCGTGGACGCCCCGCTCCCGGCGGCTCCCCTCCCGCTGATTGTGGCCTTCAGCTGTTCTGGCGGGTCTGGCCACCGCGTGCGGCGCGGGTGCTGCCGCGCGAGGCCTCACCGCCCTTGCGGCCCGCCTCGCGGGCTTCTTCGCTGGTAAAACGGTGGGCGTTGCCGCTGGCGTGGGCGGCGCGGCCCCCCGCGCTGGCGATGGCGCGTTGACGCTCGGGGTCCATGCCCGCAAAGCCCCGGCCTCGGCGGGCGGCGGTGCGGCTCTCGGTGCGGCTCTTGCTGGGGTTGTCGGTCATGTCGTTTCCTCCCTGAGGGGGCGCAGCGGCGCGTCTGGCCGCTGGTTTTCCCGCGCGCCTGGCTTCGGCACGCGGTCAGTCTGGGGGGCCGCTCGGCCGCGCAGGCCCAGAGCGGCGCCAAGCGCGGTTCACGTAAGCTCATCAGCCGCTGGGGTTTGGGTGAAGGGCTTTTCAGGCAAACCTCATGGGCGGGGGGGACAGGACGAGGGAGGACTGGCCCGCGTGCCGCCACATGGCGCTTGCCCCCTGTGAAGGCGCTGGGACCGGCACTGCGGGAACTGGAACTGGGGCTATCGTGGCGCTACCCCCACCGCTGCGGCCTGGGCCAACCGGCCTGACGTCTCCTGTTGTCCTCTCTTCCTGCTTGTTCTCTCTGCGGCCACTACCTTCCGGCGCAGTCCCCGGCGCAGACGCTGCGCGAGGCTCCGGATTCGGCGGGGCGGCGGGAAAGCGGAAAGGTGCGTTACACTCGCGGAGGCGTGGAGCGCGCTTCTGGGCGGTCTCCACCGATTCAAGCTGGGCGTGCAAGCCGCCGCGCTTGCCAACGAGGGGGGAAGCAGACATGAAAGTAGGCATCAACGGGTTCGGCCGAATCGGGCGTCTGGTGTTTCGCATTCTGGTCGAGCGGGGCGTGGAGGTCGTGGCGATCAACGACCTGACCGATAACAAGACCCTGGCGACCCTGCTGAAGTACGACAGCACGGCGGGACGCTTTAACGGCACGGTGGAGTATGACGACCAGAGCCTGACGGTCAACGGGCAGAAGATTCACGCCCTGGCCGAGCGCGACCCCGCCAACATCAAGTGGGGCGAGCTGGGCGTGGACATCGTGATCGAGTCGACCGGCATCTTTACCGACCGCGAGGGCGCGAGCAAGCACCTTCAGGGCGGCGCCAAGAAGGTGCTGATCACCGCGCCTGCCAAGAACGAGGACTTTTCCATCGTGCTGGGCGTCAACGAGCAGGACTACGACCCGCAGAATCACCACATCGTCTCCAACGCGAGCTGCACGACCAACTCGCTGGGCGTGCCCATGAAGCTGCTGGATGAAGCCTTCGGCATCGAAAAGGCGATCATGACGACCGTGCACTCGTACACCAACGACCAGCGCGTGCTCGACCTGCCGCACAAGGACCTGCGCCGCGCCCGCGCCGCCGCCGTGAACATCATCCCGACCTCGACCGGCGCGGCCAAGGCGGTGTCGCAGGTCTACCCCAAGCTCAAGGGCAAGTTCGACGGCACCTCGCTGCGGGTGCCCACCCCGGTCGGCTCGATCAGCGACGTGGTGGTCATCCTGGGCCGGGAGGTCACCGCCGACGAGGTGAACGCGGTCTTCCGGCAGGCCGCCGAGGGCAGCCACCAGGGGATCATCCGGTACACCGAAGACCCCATCGTCCTGGCGGACATCGTGGGCGACCCGCACTCGGCGATCATCGACGGCGGCCTGACCATGGCGATGGGGAGCCTCGTCAAGTTCTTCTCGTGGTACGACAACGAGTGGGGCTACTCCAACCGCATCGCCGATCTGGTCGAGCTGGTGCAGGAAAAAGGCGTCTAAAGTCACCAGCGGCCAGTCGCCAGTCGCCAGTTCACCGCCTCTGTCCTGGCGACTGGTGACTGGCGACTTCCACGAAAGGAGCAACCATGCAGACCCTCGATCAACTGGAGTTCCAGAACAAGCGCGTGCTGGTGCGCGTGGACTACAACGTGCCCGTTCAGGGCGGCGTGGTGCAGGACGACACCCGCGTCACGGCCAGCCTGCCCACGCTGCGGCGCTTGCTCGACGGCGGCGCCTCGCTGGTGCTGATGAGCCACTTCGGGCGGCCCAAGTCCGGGCCGGAGGAGAAATACAGCCTGCGCCCGGTCGCGGCGGTGCTGGAGGGGGCGCTGGGGCGGTCGGTGCGCTTCATTCCCTCGCTGCCGGGCAGTGACGAGACGCTGGCGGCGGTGCAGGCGCTGGAGCCAGGCGAGGTCGCGCTGCTGGAGAACGTGCGCTTCGAGCCGGGCGAGGAGAAGAACGATCCCGAACTGGCCGCGAGGTTCGCGCGGCTGGGCGAGGCCTTCGTGCTCGACGCCTTCGGGAGCGCGCACCGGGCGCACGCCTCGGTCAGCGGGGTGGCGGCGCGGCTGCCGCACGCGGCGGGGCTGCTGCTTCAGCGCGAGGTCGAGGCGCTCTCGCGGCTGATCGAGCACCCCGAGCGGCCCTACGTGGTCATCATCGGCGGGGCCAAGGTCAGCGACAAGATCAAGGTGATCGAGAACCTGCTGCCGCGCGTGGACCGCATGCTGATCGGCGGCGGAATGGCCTACACCTTTATCAAGAGCCAGGGCGGGCAGATCGGGGACTCGATCCACGAGGACGATCAGCTGGAGCTGGCGCGCCGGCTGCTGGCCGAGTACGGCGACAGGTTGCTGCTGCCGGTGGACGTGATCGCCGCCGACCGCTTCGCGGAGGACGCGCAGACGCAGGTCGTCCCCGCAGACGAGATTCCGGACGGCTGGCAGGGCCTCGACGCCGGGCCGCAGACGGTACAGGCGTACACCGAGGCCCTGCGGGGGGCAAGGACCGTCTTCTGGAACGGGCCGCTGGGCGTGTTCGAGTTTCCGGCCTTCGCGGGGGGCACCAACGCGATTGCCCGGGCGGTCGCGGAGCTGGGCGAGGAGGCCTACACCGTGATCGGCGGCGGCGACTCGGTGAGCGCGATTCACCAGAGCGGGCAGGCGGAGCGCGTGAGCCACATCAGCACCGGGGGCGGCGCCAGCCTGGAACTGCTGGAAGGCCGGGAGCTGCCGGGCGTGGAGGCGATGCGATGAGCGCCCCCACCTCCGGGCCGCGCACGCTGCTGGCCCTGAACTGGAAGATGAACAAGACGACCACCGAGGCGCGGGCCTGGGGCCGCGAGCTGGCGGGGGGCTTTGAACGCGGCGACGTGGAGGTCGCGGTGATGGCCCCGGCGATCAGCCTGCCGGGCCTCAAGGAGAGCCTGCCCGGCGGCGTGGACGTGGGCGGCCAGGATGTCAGCGCGCACGAGTCGGGCGCGTACACCGGCGAGATCAGTGCGGCGATGCTGCGCGACGTGCACGCGACCTACGTGATCGTGGGCCACTCCGAGCGCCGCGAGTACCACGGGGAAACCGACGCCGTGGTCGCCGCCAAGGCCCGGCAGGCCCAGGCGCACGGCCTGACGCCCATCGTCTGCGTGGGCGAGGGCCTGGAGGTGCGCGAGCGGGGCGAGCAGGTCGCCTACACCCTCGCGCAGCTGCGCGGCAGCCTGGACGGCGTGGCCGAGAACGTGGTCGTCGCCTACGAGCCGGTCTGGGCCATCGGCACCGGCAAGACCGCCACCGCCGACGATGCCGAGGAGCTGGCCGCCGCGATTCGCGGAGCGCTGCGGGAGCAGTACGGCGAGCTGGCGGCGGGCCTGCGGGTGCTGTACGGCGGCAGCGTCAAGCCGGACAACGTGGCCTCCATCTGCGCGCAGCCCAACGTGAACGGGGCGCTGGTGGGCGGCGCGAGCCTGAAGGTGGACGACGTGCTGGGCATGGTGAACGCACTGAAGTAGGCCGGAGCAGTTTCGCCCCCTCCCCCACTGCGGTTTGGGTGGGGGTGCTGATATGTCATTCAAGTGAATAGATTCACGATATGACAGGTCGTGAAGTTTTTGTCCCAGTCTGCCTTTCCACCCGCCTAAAGCGCTGGCCGAGCGGCTGGACGACCTGCGGACCTTCCACGCGGCGCCGGAAGGCCTCGTCCCGGGCCGCGCCTATCCGTACCTGGGAGAGGCGACGATGGACCGGGTGGTGCAGGTGAGTGCGGAGGTGATCCTGGGGCTGCTCGCGCGGCTGGAGGCGGGCGGGGTGCCAGAGGAAGCGCCGGTGTCGCTGCCGGTCCTCGACCTGCCTGGCCCGCTCAGGCTGCCGTGAGAAATGGACGGCGCCTATAATTCCGCTCGTGACTGCGACGGATACCAACATCACTATCAGCGGCCTCGGGGCGCACGTGGGCGAGACCGTGACCCTCAATGCCTGGCTGACCGACAAGAGCGGCAAGGGCAAGATCCAGTTTCTGAAGCTGCGCGACGGCTCGGGCTTCGTGCAGGCGACCGTCTTCAAGAATGACGTGCCGGAGGACGTGTTCGAGGCGGCAAAGCGCGTGGCGCAGGAGCAGGCCGTGCGGGTCACGGGCGAGGTGCGCGCCGACGAGCGGGCGCCGGGCGGCGTGGAACTGGCGGTGCGGGACCTTGCACCCTACGCCGAGAGCGGCGGCGAGTACCCCATCACGCCCAAGGAACACGGGATCGAGTTTCTGCTCGACCACCGCCACCTGTGGCTGCGTCACCGCCGTCCCTGGGCGGTGCTGCGGATTCGCGACTGCGTGCAGCGCGCCATCGTGACCTTCTTTCACGGGGAGGGCTTCGTGCGTTTCGACGCGCCCTTTTTCACGCCGAACGCCGCCGAGGGGACCACCGAACTGTTCGAGATCGACCTGTTCGGGGAGGACAAGGCCTACCTCTCGCAGACCGGGCAACTGCACGCCGAGGCGGGCGCGCTGGCGTTCGGCAAGGTCTACACCTTCGGGCCGACCTTCCGCGCGGAGAAGTCCAAGACGCGGCGGCACCTGCTGGAGTTCTGGATGGTCGAGCCGGAGGTCGCGCCGGGCGACCACGCGGGGAACATGGCCTTGCAGGAGCGGTTCGTCTCGTTCCTGGTGCGGCGGGTGCTGGAGGAATGCCGGACGGAGCTGGAGCTGCTGGGCCGCGACGTGGAAAAGCTGCGGGGGGCGGCCGAGGGCAACTACCCGCGCGTGACGTACACCGAGGCGCTGGAGATCATCCGGGGGCATATCGAGTCCGGCGACCTGCCGAAGGGCGTCCAGGCGGACGTGCAGCCCGTCGAGTGGGGCGACGACCTGGGCGCCCCGCACGAGACGATCCTGGGCTACCACTTCGACCGCCCGGTGATCGTCGAGAAGTATCCGGCGGCGATCAAGGCCTTTTACATGCAGCCGGACCCGGAAGACGCGCGGCTGGCCCTGTGCGACGACATGATCGCGCCCGAGGGCTACGGCGAGATCATCGGCGGGTCCGAGCGCATCCACGACTTCGCGCTGCTGAAGTCGCGCATCGAACACGAGGGGCTGCCGCTGGACGCCTTCGAGTGGTACCTCGACCTGCGCCGCTTCGGCAGCGTGCCGCACGCGGGCTTCGGCATGGGGCTGGAGCGCGTCATCGCCTGGATCAGCGGCATCGACCATATCCGCGAGGCGATCCCCTTCCCGCGCATGCTCACGCGCATGACGCCCTGAGCGGCTGGCGGCTGGATGAAGGCCTGGGCCGGGTTTCTCCCCGGCCTTCTGACGAAATCTACAAGTGAATAGATTCACGATAAAACTGGTCGTGAAATTTTTGTTTGCAGAGCAGCCTGGGAAGTGCGCTACAGTGCCTGCATGATCGCGTACTGCGAGGTGAGCGCGTTCACGGACACGCCCGGACACGGCAACCGGGCGGGCGTGGTGCTGGGAGCGGAGCGGCTGTCGGAGGCGCAGATGCAGGCGCTGGCAGCTTTTCTGGGCGTGCCCGAGACGGTCTTCGTGACCCGGATGGAGCAGGGGGCGGTGCGGGTGCGCTACTTCACGCCGACCCAGGAGATCGAGTTCTGCGGCCACGCGACGGTGGCGCTGGGGCTGCGGCTGGCGCAGGGTGGGCACTGGCGCGGCGAGGCGCTGGTGCTCGAAACGCTGGTGGGGCGCATTCCGCTGACGCTGGAGGCCGAGGCGGGGGTGCCCGCGCGGGTGTGGATGGAGCAGCGCGGGCTGGAGTCGCGCCCGGTGCCGCGCCCCGTGTACCGCCACCTGGCCGAGGCGCTGGGCATCGACGAGCGCATGATCCACCGGGGGCTGCCGCTGGCGTCGGCCAGCACGGGGCTGTGGAGCGTGTTCGTGCCGCTGATCGACACCCTGGTGCTCGACGCGCTGGAGCCGGACCTCGACCGCATCCATGCGCTGTCGGGCGCGCTGGAAGTGTGCAGCGTGTACGCCTACGCGCCTGTGGGGGTGGGCCGCTTCGCGGCGCGGGATTTCGCGCCTGCCGTGGGGATTCCCGAAGACCCGGTGACGGGCAGCGCGGCGGGGGCCTTGATGGCGCTGCTGGCTGGGGAAGGCCGCCTGCCGGTGCGCGGGAAGCGGGCGTGCGGCGTGGTGTACCAGGGCCACGCGCTGGGCACCCCCGGCGAGGTGGAGGTCGAGGTCGTGCTGACGGGCCGGGGGGTGGACCGGGTACGGGTGGGCGGCCGGGCGGCGCTCGACCGCGAGGGGCACTGGACGCCGGAAGGGGAAGGGTAAGCGGCCTCGGCGCGGGCGTACACTGCCCCGGTGCTGGGACTCTTGTGTGTGGACGTGGACGGAACGCTGGTGGGCACTGACAACGCGGTGCGGCCGGACGTATGGGCGGCGCTGGCGGGGGCGCGCGGGCGCGGCGTTCGGATCGCGCTGTGCTCCGGGCGCCCGGCTTTCGGAACCGCGCTGGAGTACGCGCGGCGGCTCGATCCGCAGGGCTGGCACGTCTTTCAGAACGGGGCGTCGGTGGTCGAGGTGCACGGTGGGCGCAGCCTGTCCGAAGCCCTGCCGGAGGGGGCGGAAGCCGCGCTGCTGGCCCGCGCGCGGGAGACCGGGCGGCTGCTGGAGGTCTACACCGACACCGATTACGGGGTGACCCTGCCCGGCGAGCTGGCGCGGCGGCACTCGGCGCTGCTGGGGCTGCCGTACCGGCCGCGCGAGCCGGAGGTGCTGGAGGGCGCGCGGGTGCGGGCGCAGTGGGTGGTGCCGCACACTGAGGCGGCCACCGTGCAGGCCGAACCCCACCCGGGGCTGGAGCTGCATCCGGCGGGCAGCCCGGCGATGACGGACGTGCTGTTTATCAGCGTGACGCGCGCGGGCGTGAGCAAGGGCAGCGCGGTGACGCGGGTGGCCGCCGAGTACGGGGTGCCCCTCTCGCGGGTGATGATGGTGGGCGACGGCCACAACGACGTAACGGCGATGCGGGTGGTCGGCCACCCGGTCGCGATGGGCAACGCGGACGCCGAGGCCCGCGCGGCTGCCCGTCATCACGTCGGCCACGTGGACGCGGGCGGGCTGGCCCAGGCGGTGGAGCTGGCGCTGACGCTGTAGCCTGTCAGCGTCGTCCGTCAGGGACGCACGCCGCGCGCCAGGCCGCCGCGCCAGAACAGGTCGATGCGGAAGGGCCGCGCCGTGACCCCGCCGAAGCCTGCCGTTTCCAGCAGTCTGCCTATCTCCGGCACCGTGTAGACCCGCACGAGTTCGCGGTCGTTCAGCGCGGCGAGGCGGGCAAAACCGGGCAGACCGTTGGGTACGTAATCCTGCAAGACGAGGCTGGCCCCGGGCCGCAGCACCCGCCGCCACTCGCGCAGGGCCGCCGCCGGGTCCGCGAGGTAGTGCAGGACGTTCAGGCAGGTCAGGGCGTCCACCGAGGCGTCCGGCAGCGCGAGGGCCTCGGCGGGGGAAGTCAGCAGGGTCACGCCCTGACCGGCGAGGGTGCGCGCGGCGACCCCGCGCATGCCCGCGCTGGGTTCGGCGCCGACGAGGCGCGCTCCCGGAAAGCGGGCGCGCGCCAGCGCGAGCAGGGTGCCCGTGCCGGAGCCGACGTCGAGCAGGATGCCCGCTTCCAGGGGCGGCAGCGCGTCCAGCACCTCCTGAGCGGTGCGCCGAGCGTAGCGGCCCCATTGGCGGTCATAACTCGCGGCGAGGCGGTCATAGGCTCCCATACGCCCCAGCGTACTCAGAGTGAGGCCCACCGTGAGGCAGGGCAGCGACGGCCCCGGCGCCCCTCTGTTAGCCTGCCGGGCGGTATGGCGACGGTCGCGGAATTGCGGGACAGGCTGCGGCGACCCCTGGCGGCGGAACTCGCCTCGGGCTGCGCGGACCGGGTGGTGGCGGGCGGGGTGGAGCGGCTGCTGGCCTCGCCGCTGGCCGGTCCCTTTCCGGCGGTGCGCGAGGCGCTGCGCGGCTACGCGGGGCTGGACGGCGCCGGGCGCGAGGAGGCGCTGCGGGCGGCGCTGGGGGCGCTCGACGGGCAGGCAGCGGCGGCGAGGGCGCCCCGGCCTCCCCGCGCCCCCGCCCGGCAGGCGGCGCCCACGGCGGCGCCCGGCGAGCGGCTGCCCATCGGCGCCGAGGTCGCGCGGCTGGACACCGGGCCGGGCGGGGCCAGGAAACTGGGATCGCTGGGCCTGCACACCCTGCGCGACGTGCTGCACGCCTACCCACACCGCCACGAGGACCGCCGGGCGCTGCCGGACCTCGCGGCGGTCGAGGAGGGGCAGAAGGTGACGGTAGAGGGCACGGTCGTGGCGAAGTCGCGCCGCAAGCCGAAGCCCAATATGCTGATCCTGGACGTGACGCTGGAGACGCCCTCGCGCGGGCGGGTGAAGGCGAGCTGGTTCAATCAACCGTGGGTGGAGCGGCAGCTGCGGGAGGGCGCGCGGCTGGTCCTCACGGGCCGGGTCAAGAAGTTCGGCCGCTCCGTGCAGCTCGGGGTCGAGCATCTGGAGACGGTGGAAGACGCCCAGGAGAGCCTCAGCACGGGCCGGATCGTGGGCGTGTACGACGCCAAGGACGGCATTTCGCAGGAGTTCTTGCGCCGCGCCGCTTTCCGGGCACTTCAGGCCGCGCCGCCCGACGACTACCTGCCCGCGCACTGGCGGCAGAAATACGGGCTGACCGACCTGGGGGACGCGCTGTGGGGCATCCACTTTCCGGGAGACGAGGCGCACCTGGAGCGCGGGATGAACCGGCTGCGCTTCGACGAGTACCTCTTTTTGGAGCTGCGGGTACTGCTGCAAGGCGAGGACGCGGTGCTGCTGGGCAAGAGATTCCAGGCGACCGGGGATGATATCGGGCGCTTCGAGGCCGCCCTCCCCTTCTCGTTCACGGGCGCGCAGCGGCGGGTGCTGCTGGAGATCACCGACGACATGCGCAGTGACCGCCAGATGGCGAGGTTGGTGCAGGGGGACGTGGGGAGTGGCAAGACGGCGGTAGCGGCGTGCGCGCTGTACCTCGCCGTGCGCGACGGCTACCAGGGGGCGCTGATGGCCCCGACCGAGATCCTGGCGCGGCAGCACTACGCGAATCTGGTGGGGTACCTGGGCAAGCTCGACGTGCGGGTCGGCCTCCTGATCGGCGCGATGACGCCGAGACAGAAGCTGGAGATGCAGACGCGCATCGCCCAGGGCGAGGTGGACGTGGTGGTGGGCACCCAGGCCCTGATTCAGGAGAACGTGCGCTTCGACAACCTGGGGCTGGCGGTCGTGGACGAGGAGCACCGCTTCGGGGTGATGCAGCGGCGCAAATTGCTGGCGGGCCGCCCGGACGTGCTGGTCATGAGCGCCACGCCGATTCCGCGCAGCCTCGCGCTGACCGCCTACGGCGACCTCGAACTCTCGGTCATCGACGAGCTGCCGCCGGGGCGCACGCCGGTCGAGACGAAGCTGATTCAGGACACGCACCGCCAGCAGGCTTACGGCTTCGTGATGAAACAGATCCGGGAGGGGCGACAGGCCTTTGTGGTCACGGCCCTGATCGAGGAGAACGAGAACCTGGAGCTGCTGGCGGCCACCCAGCTCGCGGACGACCTGAAGGTCATCTTGCCCGAAGCGCGCATCGACCTGCTGCACGGCAAGATGACGGCGGCCGAAAAGGAACACGTGATGGACCGCTTCCGGGCGCGCGAGTTCGACGTGCTGGTCTCCACCACCGTGATCGAGGTCGGCGTGGACGTGCCCAACGCCTCGGTGATGGTGATCGAGAACGCCGAGCGCTTCGGCCTCTCGCAGTTGCACCAGCTGCGGGGCCGGGTGGGGCGCGGCAGCGCGAAGAGTTACTGCGTGCTGGTCGCAGGCGAGCATTCCAAGAAGACCCGCCAGCGCCTCAAGATCATCGAGGGGTCCACCGACGGCTTCGTGATCGCCGAGGCCGACCTCAAGCTGCGCGGCCCCGGCGAGCTTCGCGGCACGCGCCAGAGCGGGATTCCGGATTTGCGGCTGGGCGACCTCGCCAGCGACGTGGAGGTCATCGAACGGGCGCGCGAACTCGCCAAGCACATCCTCAGCCACGATCCCCGGCTGGAGCACCCCCGGCTCCAGTACCTCAGGACCGAGTTGCAGAGCCGCTCGCAGAGCGTGGCGTTCCGCGAGGTGATCTAGGGCTGGTTGTTCCCTCTGCGGCGCCAGACCGCGACCACCCCGGCCAGAACCAGCACCGCGCCCAGGCCGATCACGATGGGTTGACTGCTCGCCCAGCCGAGGTAGGCCAGCAGCAGGCCGCCGAGGAAGAACAGCAAAAGACCCCCCAGGTGCGCGAGAACGTGAATCAGAACGGAGGCCAGTTCTTGCATGGCCCAGGGTACCCTTCCCGGTCCAGGCCGCGTGCCGCAGATCAGCCCGCCGCCGTGACAACGCTGTGACACGGCCCGCCTAGACTGACCCCATCAGCGCACAATTCAAAGCGGGCCGGGTGAAGCCCGCAAGCGCCGGGAGGTTGGCTCCACCGTGGGCCAGCCTCTCTTTTCGTCCATTCGGGGGCCCCGTATTGTCTTCACGGACGCCGCGCCGGGTGGGGATGCGCCCCTATGCTGGGCCGCATGGTCTACGACATGCACGGCAAGGTGGTCCTGGTGACGGGCGCGACGAACGGCATCGGCTTGGTGACGGCGCGGGAACTGGCCGGGGCGGGCGCGCGGGTGCATGTCGTGGGGCGTGACCCGCAGAAGACGGCGCGGGTGGCGCGGGAGGTCGGCGCGGCGGGGACCCTGATCGCCGACCTGTCCGAACTCGCGCAGGTGCGCCGCTTGGCCGCCGAGTTCCGTGAGCGCGAGGAGCGGCTGGACGTGCTGGTCAACAACGCCGGGGCCTACTACGCCCGGCGGCAGGAGACGCGAGAGGGGGTGGAGATGACCTGGGCCCTCAATCACCTCGCGCCCTTCCTGCTCACGCGGGAGCTGTTGCCGCTGCTGCGCGGGTCGCGGGACGCGCGGGTGGTGACGGTGTCCTCGGAGGCGCACCGCTTCGGGCGAATCCGCTTCGATGACCCGGAGTTCCGGCGCGGGTACGGCGGCTGGGGCGCCTACGCCCAGAGCAAGCTGGCGAACGTGCTGTTCGCGCGCGAACTCGCCCGCCGGGAGGGGTGGCTGAGCAGCAACAGCCTGCACCCCGGCATGGTCCGCAGCGGCTTCGGGCACAACAACGGCGGACGGGTCAGCCTGCTGTGGCGGGTGATGGACCGCTTCGCCATCACGCCGGAAGAGGGCGCGTTGACGACGCTGCGGCTTGCCAGCGACCCGTCCCTGGCGGTCAGCGGGGGCTATTTCAGCGAGGAAAGGCTGAAGACCCCCGCGCCGCAGGCCCGGGACGACGCGGCGGCGGCGCGGCTGTGGGCGCTGAGCGAGGAATACGTGGGGCGCTGAGGCGCCGGGAGTGGGAAGTGGGCAGTGGTGAGCGGAGGAAAGCCCCGATCTACTGACCACTTCCTCCTGCCCACTTACCACACCGCGATATGCCCGTCCGTCCGGCTCTCGGTGCCGCCCTCCAGCACGCCGGTTTCGGGGTTGCGCCAGATGATCTGGCCGCGTCCGAAAGAGCCGGGGTCAAGCTGCACCCGGACCTCGTGGCCCCGGGCGGCGAGGGCGCGGGCGGCCTGAGCGCCGAGGGCATGCTCGACCTCCACCGCCTTGCCCTGAAGCCACTGCCAGCGCGGGGCGTCGAGGGCCTGCTGGGGGTTCAGGCCGTAACGCAAGGTGTTCAGCACGACCTGGAGGTGGCCCTGCGGCTGCATGAAGCCGCCCATGACGCCGAAGGGGCCGACCGGGGTGCCGTCCGCGCGGGTCAGGAAGCCGGGGATGATGGTGTGGTAGGGCCGCTTGCCGGGCGCGAGGGCGTTGGGGTGCCCCGGCTGGAGGCTGAAGTTGTGGCCGCGGTTGTGCAGCCCGATGCCGGTGCCGGGCACGACCACGCCCGAGCCAAAGCCCATGTAGTTGCTCTGGATCAGGCTGACCATCCCGCCTTCCCCGTCGGCGGCGGCGAGGTAGACGGTGCCGCCGGAGCTGGGGGCGGTGGTGGCGGGGTCGTGGGCCAGGTTGCCCAGCAGCGCGCGGTGGGCCGCCGCGTTTCCGGCCGAGAGCAGCCGCTCCACGTCCACCGGCACCTGGCGGGGATCGCCCACGTAGGCATGAGCGTCGGCAAAGCCGCGCTTCATCGCCTCGATCTGGAGGTGCAGCCCGGCGGGGTCGCCCCACTGTTCCGGCAGGTCCAGGCCGTTCAGGACGTTCAGGGCGATCAGGGCCGCGATCCCCTGGCCGTTGGGCGGAATCTCGTGGACGCGGTGACCGCCAAACTCGGCATGGATCGGCGTGACCCATTCCGAGCGGTGGGCGGCGAGGTCGCTGCCGCGCAGCAAGCCGCCGGTCGCGCGGGAATGGGCGTCGATCTGCCCGGCCAGCTCGCCCTCGTAGAAGGCGGCGCCGTTCGTGGCGGCGATGCGTTCCAGGGTGCGGGCGTGGGCCTCGCTGCGCCACAGGGCGCCGGGGGCCGGGGTAAAGCCGCCGGGCGCGAAGACGCGGAACCATTCCTCCATGATCGGCAGGCCCAGGCCCTGGTAGATACGGATCGCCCGCGCCCAGCCGGAGGCCAGCACGGGCGAGAGTGGATAGCCCCCCCGGGCGAGGCGAATGGCGGGCGCCAGCACCTCCGCGAAGGGCAGGCGGCCGAAGCGGGCATGCAGGTCGGCCCAGCCGCGCACCGCGCCGGGCACGGTGACGGGGGTCCAGCCGTGGCGGGGCATCTCGCCGCCGTGGCGCTCGGCCAGGGCGTCCAAAGTCAGGGCCTCAGGTGCCGCGCCGCTGGCGTTCAGGCCGTGCAGCTCGCCCCCGGCCCACACCAGCGCGAAGAGGTCCCCGCCGATCCCGTTGCTGGTGGGTTCGGCCACCGTCAGGGCGGCGGCGGTGGCGATGGCCGCGTCCACGGCGTTGCCGCCCGCTTGCAGGAGGCTCAGGCCCGCCTGGGCGGCGAGCGGCTGGCTGGTGGCGACCATGCCCCGGTGCGCGTACAGGGGGCGGCGGACGGTGGCGAACTCGGGGAGAAAGGTCACGGCTCCAGGGTATGACGGCGGGGGGACCCACAAGCCCGCGCCCCGGTCTTGAGGAGGCGGACCGGGGCGCGGGGAGGGAGCGGCTTTAGCGGGCCAGCGCGGCTTCGAGGTCGGCCAAGGTGATGGGCCGGGCCTGGGCGCCCACCCGGGTGGCGGCGAGCGCCCCGGCGGCGTTGGCGGTGCGGGCGGCCTGGGCCAGCGGCTGCCCGGTCAGGACCGCGTGCGCGAAGGCGGCGGTGAAGGTGTCCCCGGCGCCAGTGGAGTCCACGACCTTGCCTTCGGGCTTGATCGCGTCCACCAGTTCGGTCTCGGTGGGCGTCCAGACGATGCTGCCCATCTTGCCGACCTTGACGACCACCCGCCGCGCTCCGGCCGCGCCCAGTTGCGCCAGCGCCGCGCTGATGCTGGCCGTGTTCGTCAGGGCCAGCAGTTCGTGCTGGTTGAGGGTGAGATAATCCGCGCCGCTCACGTTGCCGATCAGGTCGGTGCCGACCTTGTTCACGGCCCCGGTGCCCAGGTCGATAAAGACGGGCACGGGCTTTTTGGCCCCGCGCGCGGTCTCGATGGCCTTCAGGGTGTAGTCGCGCTGCGGCCCTTCCGTGAGGCTGTAGGCGCTGACGATCAGGGCGTCGCTGCCCTCGATGTCCTTTTTCTTGAGCTTGGCGGGGTCCAGCTGACGGTTGGCCGCGCCGTCACTGATCATGGCGCGCTGGCCGCCCTTGGTCTGCATCACCGTGATGGTGCTGGTGAGGTGCTCGGGGTCCTGCTGGATGGCGCCCTGGGACACGCCGCTTTCGCGCACGCTTTGCAGGGCGTACTCGGCGAAAGGGTCGTCACCGACCCGGGCGGCCAGCGTGACCGTGTGGCCCAGCCGGGCCAGCGTCACGCTGATGGTGCCGCCTGCCCCGCCGGGCTTCATGGTGGCGCGGGTGGGCGCGAGTTCCTCGCCGGGGGCGGGCAGGTGGTCGAGGTGGTAGAGGTGATCGACGGTCACGTCACCGATAACAAAAAACTTCACGTGGAAACCTCCGGGCCGGTGCTGGTGCGGCCCTGCCTTGCGCCGTGCCGGGGAAGGCAACGGAGCGGGAAAAAGATGCAGTCTGGCGTTTGGAACGCGGGATCTACCGTATCACGCCGCCCGCCTGCACCACACCCAGCTCCCCGGCGACCCGCGCGAGGTCCGCCAGGGCCACGTCCTCGGCGCGCACGTCGGCGCGCAGCCCGGCCGCCTCCAGCGCCGCGCCGACGCGGCCCACCTCCAGCCCGTGCAGGCGCAGGTTGTTGCGCAGCGTCTTGCGGCGGTGGTGCAGCGCGGCCTCCACGAACCGCAAGAAGGCGGGGTCGGGCAGCGGGCGGCTGCGGTCGAAATCGAGCCGCACCACGCTGCTGGTCACGTCGGGAGCGGGCAAAAAGGCCCCCTTGGGCACGTCGCGCACGTGGCGAACCGTGCCGTGCAGGGCGGCGAGGGCGGAGAGAAAACCGTAATGGTCCCCTCCGGGGTGGGCCGCGAGGCGCTGGCCGACCTCCTTTTGCACCAGCACGGTCGCCGAGAGAATGTTCGGCGCGTGCATGAAGCGCGAGAGCAGCACCCCGGTGATGTAGTAGGGCAGGTTGGCGATCACCCGGGTGCCCGCCGGGAGCGAGGCGTAGTCGAAGTCCAGGGCGTCGCCCCAGACGACCTCCACGTCCACGCCCGCGAGCGTCTCGGCCAGCACGGGCCTCAGGCGCTCGTCTTTTTCCAGCGCCGTGACCCTTGCCCCGCGCGAGGCGATCTCGCGGGTGAGCACCCCCAGGCCGGGGCCGACCTCCAGCACCGGCACGCCCACGTCGGCGCCGCCTGCCTGGGCGATGGCGCGCAGGATGTTGCCGTCGATCAGGAAGTTCTGCCCCAGGCTCTTGGTGGGCCGCAACCCGTGGCGGGTGAGCAGCTCGCGCACGCGGGCGGGCGAGTACAGCGGCAGGTCAGGCGCGGCGGAGGTCGGGGAAGCGGGGGTCGGATCAGGCTGGGTCACGGGGGTCCTCGGGGAGCAGGCAGGGACCATGCCCGCCCGCCGAATACGCCCCGGAAAGGGCGGGCGGGGGCGGGGTGGGGAGGCCTCCTGAGCGCGTCAGTATACTCCGCGCATGACCGATTCCGGCTCCCCTGCGGCCCCGCCACCTGCCCCGCCCGACTGGACGGGCTTTGCGCGGGCGGGCGAGTGGCGGCGGGCGCTGGCGGCGGCGCGGCTGACCGGGGCCGATCACGCGGCGGGGCTGCTGGAGGCCGTGCTGGCGGTGCAAGACGGCCTGCGCGCCCGCCGCCTCGGCCCGGCGCGGCGCTCGGCGGGCCGCCTGCGCGAACTGCTGGAGGCTGCCGGGGCGTCCGGCGAGGCCGCGCTGCTGGGGTCGCTGACCCGGCCCCGGGAGCTGGACGGCGCGCTGGACGCGCTGGCCGACTCGGGCGAGACCGACCCCGGCACGCTGCGCGAGCGGCTGGCCCCGGCGCTGGCGCATCCCCTCACGCGCGCCGAGGCGCTCAACATGCTGGGCGTGCTGCACGCGCTGCGCGAGGAACCCGGAGAAGCCCGCACCCTGTTCGGCGGGGCGCTGGAGGCGGACGCCGGGCACTACCGGGCGGGCACCAACCTGGGCAACCTCGACCTCGAAGCGGGCCGCCCCGCCGAGGCCGAGGCCCGCTACCGCGAGGTGCTGCGCCTCAGCCCGGAGTACGACGGCGCGCACCACAACCTGGGGGTGGCGCTGCGGCGTCAGGGGCGGCTTCAGGAGTCGGTGCGCTCGATTCGCCACGCCCAGCGCCTGGGCAACAAGCGCCTTCAGGAAAGCAGCCGCGAGGACCTGCGCGACCAGTTCCGGAGCAGCGAGGCGATTCGGCGGCTGCGCTGGGGGCTGATCGCGGGGGCGGCGGGGCTACTGTGGCTGCTGCTGCGCGGCCAGGGGGGCTGAGCGGTCCGTGGCCGAGTCTGTCTATGCCCCGGCGGGCGTGCGCGCCCTGGACGCGCGGCTGGCGGGGGCGGGCCTGCTGGAAAGCGCGATGGAGGAAGCGGGGCGGGCGGTCGCCGAGGCGGTGCGCGCCCGCTGGCCCGGCGAGCGGACGCTGCTGCTCGCCGGGGGCGGGGCCAACGGCGGGGACGCGCTGGTGGCCGCGCGCTTCCTCGCGGCGTGGGGAGAGGCGGTGGAGGTCCTCGCCGCCCCCGCGCGGCACCCGCTGACCCGGCTGAACCGGCGGCGGCTGGCGGCCTACGGGGTGAGGGCCGGGGTGCTGACCCCCGCCGCCGTGACGCGCTGCGCGCGGGGCGTGGTGGTGGACGGCCTGCTGGGCACCGGCTTCACGCCGCCGCTGCGCCCGGAGTTGGGCGCCGTCGTCGCGGCCGTGAACGCGGCGCGGTCCCGCCCAGGGGTGCGGGTGGTCGCCATCGACCTGCCCAGCGGCCTGAACGCGGCCAGCGCGGAGGTGGCGGGCGAGGCTGTGGAGGCCGACCTCACGGTCGCGCTCAGCGGCTTCAAGACCGCGCTGCTGTTCGGCCCCGCCGCGCGCCGGGCGGGGAGGGTCGTGCTCGCGCCGCTGGCGGTGCCGCCGGGCTGGCGGGAAGACCACGCGCTGGCAAGTCGCCCGGACGACGCCGAGATCGCCGCGTGGCTGCCCATGCGCGCGGCGGACGCCCACAAGGGCACGGCCGGGCACGTCTGGGTGGTCGGCGGGCACCCCGGCACGGTGGGCGCCCCGGCGCTGGCGGGGGTGGGGGCGCTGCGGGCCGGGGCCGGGCTGGTCACCGTGTACTCGGCGGCGGAGGTCCCGCTGGTGACGCCCGAGCTGATGCTGCGGCGCCACGCGGACCTGGCGGGCGCGCTCGCCGGGGCGCACGCCCGGGGCGCGCCCGACGCCGTGTGCCTGGGCATGGGCCTGGGGCCGGACGCCCCGGCGCTGGCCCGGCAGGTGCTGGGCTGGGACCTGCCCACCGTCCTCGACGCCGACGCCCTGCAACCGGAACTGGCGGGCGCCGGGCACGCGCGCTGCGTCTGGACCCCGCACCCCGGCGAGGCCGCGCGGCTGCTGGGGGTGGGCACGCCGGAGGTGACGCGCGATCCGCTCGCGGCGGCGCGGGCCTTGCAGGAGCGCCTGGGAGGGGTGGTCGTGCTCAAGGGCGGTCCCAGCGTGGTCGCGCACCCCGGCGGCCTGAGCGTAGGCCGGGGCGGGCACCCCGGCATGGCGAGCGCGGGCATGGGAGACACCCTGGCGGGCATCGTCGCCGCCTTGCTGGGGCAGGGCCTCCCGGCGCCCGACGCGGCGCGGGCCGGGGTCCGGCTGCACGCCCGCGCCGGGGAACGCGCGGGCGCGCGCCTGGGCTACGGCCTGACCGCCAGCGACGTGGCCGCCGAGCTGGGAGGGGCCTGGCTCGACCTGCGGCGGACAGCGGACCGCCGCCTGCCCACAGAATGGTAACCTGAGCACCATACATGCAGGGACTTCTTTCCGATTTGCCGCTGTTGGGGATTCTAGAGCTGGTCAACGCCACCCGGCAGACCGGCATCCTCGACGTGAAAGCCGAGGTGCCCTTCACGGTGGCCTTTGCGGAGGGCGAGATCGTGGGCGGCGGTATCCTCGACTGGCTGGGGGTGGACGCGGTGCAGGCCGCTCCCCTGCTGCCCGAGGGGGGCAGCTTCGAGTTCGCGCCGCGCGCGGTGACGGGCACGCCGCTGGCACCCTACGAGCACTTCACCACCGACTGGGCGCGGGCCAGCGACGAGTGGGAGCAGCTGTGCGCGGTGATCGGCAGCCCCAGCCGGGTGTTCCGGGGCGCGGAGGCCCCCTTCGACGGGCCGGAGGGCCGCAGCGTGCGCGGCGCGGCCCAGCACCTGGGGCGCCCGCTGTTCGAGGTCGCCGGGCAGCTCGCGGCGGCGGTGCGGGCGGGCCAGGCCGAGCCGACCGGGCGCTACGCCTGGCACGCCCTGCGCCTGCGCTCGGGCACCACCCGCACCTCTCCTTCGCCGGTCGCCCTCGCGCTCGACGGCGAGCGCAACCTGGGGGAGGTGATCGCCTCCGGGCTGGGCGAGGCGGAGGTCCGCGCGCACCTGCTCGCCGAGATTCGAGCTGGACTGCGCTTTCCGGGCAGCGGCTGGGTGCTGCGCGACCTGATCTGGGAACAAAAGCACCTGAGCTGAGGAAGCGGCAGCGGGAAGCGGGCGTGGGTTGTGTCGGGTTCAATCTGTTTTGACACTGAGTTGCAATACGCGTGGCATTACGGATTGCCATGACACTGCCGTCGAGTCTGATGCAAGGGCTATTCAAGGTGTTTGACTTTGCCATGACACTCGCAAACCCCCTGTTCAGTCTGGGGAGATCGTGGAAGTTCCTGCCACCAAGGTCAGCACAAGCTGGCGGTGAAGCGCCGGGTTGACCTGACGCGCCAGTTCGATCATGCCGTCACTCAAGAACATCCTGGCCGTCTGGGTACGCCAGTCATCTGCCGCTCCCCGCATCGCCTGTATCCGCAACGGCGCCTTCCCCCGCGCAAGGTGTTCTTGGAGATGGGTGTACAGCAGGCTGAGCACGACACCCAGCCAACCCGAGTGTTGCCACGCCTCGGCACGCAGCCACACTGACTCAACAGACAGGTCAGGCAACGCTGAATGTGACCTCCCGTGCGCGGCACGAGAGAGAAGGCTGATGACGATACCCTCGAATTCAGGATCACTCGCTGCCGGACCCGGGACACTGCGCACGAGTGCCCACTGCTCATCGGTCAGCATCATCGGTTCCCCTGGGGGCAGCAAGGCATTCGAGCGCAGCGCGGCAAGAGATCCTTGACGCGTCCTGACTTCTCTCGCGGTCACGAGTTCCTCGAAGCGGGCCCCGAAGTGGTCCACGAGCGTGGGCCATCTGTTCAGCAGGTCTCCGGGGAAATCCTCTTCCAGTCGGGTCATCAACCAGGCCAAGTAGACCTCTCGGCGTTGTGAATGCACGTCGACATGAACCAGCAAGCCCAGCATGGCCCCCGCCCAGGCCTTGATCCGGGCGTGCCGGGTGGAAAAACCATCGTCCTGATCGCCGAGCAGCCACGCCACCAGGGCCTGCGCCTCGAAACGTGCCCTCGCACTGTGGGGCGTCTCCACCTGCCATTTCGATGGCCGCACACGCAGCTTCCCCGGCTCAGCGATGTCGTTCACGCCAAAGGTATTGATGACTGTCCACAGCGCCTGCACGAACCTCGCCCAGGTTTCCTCGCTCGCCTGCCCCCGCGTGAACGAGCGTGACATGGGCGGGGGCTGTACCCGCTGAAGACCCAGCGGGGGGTCCGCGCTGAGATCCTGGCCGCACACCCAGCACTCCCGCAGAGAGTGCTGGACACGGCGTACTTCTGAAACCCCACCCTTGATCCAGAGCGTCGTCCCCCGGGGACGCATGACCTGGATGCTCTTCGTGCAGTGCGGACAAGCGTCGCGCAGGGGCCCCCCGTGCTGGGGACACGCCGCGACCCTGCGCTGAACCCACTCCCGGCGGATGTAAGGCACCTCGTCGTCCCGCAGGCAGAAAGGACAGACCTGCACGTACCGCACGCCCAGAACCGGCGCTGGTTTGGCTTTCCCCTTGCGGCCCCGCTCCAACAGGGGGTCCCGGGGGGTCTGCATGCGGGTGATGGCCTCCAAGGGTTGCCCCGTGGCCTCGGCCAGCACCTCGAAGTCCCTCTGCGTCGGTCGCGCTTCGCTGTCGATGCCGAGGGCCAAGAGAAACCTCGGGGCAGGACGTCGATTCGCGTGCGCCAGACGGGTCACCCACGACCCGATCCATTCATCTTCCCTGGGGCCGGGGTAACGGAGCAATCGCGGCACGCGGACCATCCTGCCCCACGCCCCGGCCGCCGCACCAGGAACCCCCCCAGCAGGGGGGAGCGGTACTCACTCCCGCTCCACGTCCAGTCTCGCCAGGGCCTCCTCCGCCATCAGCGTCCAGAGGTGCTCGGCGTGGCGACTGCGGAGACGGGTCAGGCCGCCGACCGTCTCCGGGGCCGTGAGGACGAACCGGCACTCCGGCAGGCCGCCCAGCATCCGCTCCACCACCGCGTCCAGCACGCCACCCGCCATCAGCCGGTTCAGGTGCCGGAACATGGTCGGGTAGCTCACCTCCCCCACCCAGTCCTGCTGCCGTGTGCCCCTGAGGCTGCGCGTGAACCAGGCCTCGAGGATTTCCCGGACGGGCTTCTCGCCCCGGCGCGTCTGCCTCTCCGGCGGCACGACCGGGGCCACCACCTGCCACTGCCCCTCCGTGAACCGGAACGTCAAGGACCCCGGCGAACCCCCCGGCAGTCCCTGGGTTTCCGGTGACAGTGTCAGCATCAACAGGTCACGAAACCAGCCGGGCAGTTTCCCACCCGCCCGAAACACCCGGGTAGGCACCACCCGACGCCGTCGCCAGCGCCGCAGGAGTGCCAGCAGCCCGCCAGCCATGTCCTGCCCCCCGGCTACCACGACCCCGAAGCGTTCACGCAGCGTAGCTGTCTCGGGGCGCCAGTTCGCTCGGCCCGACACGACCTTCCCCGGGTAGTGCAACCGCAGCACACTCTCGAGTAAGGCGTCGAACTCGTGGCCCGTGAGTCGAAGGCCGCTCCACGCCACCCACCCCACCCGCGTGGCCTGCCTCATGAGGGACTGCACCAGCCCAGCGAACCCCAGGAGGTCAGCCGACAGGGGGGCCGGCTCCGGGAGCGCGGCGCGGCATCCGGGGCAGACATCGGGCCGGTGGACCATCAGGCGCAAACGGTTGCCGTAGGTCCGGTGCTCGGCGGCGTGATGCAGCAGCGTCCCGCAGCCCGGGCAGGCGTCGATCAGGGGGACGCGGTGACGCTCGCACACGACACTCGTGGTGAGACGCCATTCCCGCAACATCACCCCCGTCTCGCGCACGCAGGCCACGCAAAGGGGGTGCCCACGCACCCCCCGGTCCCTCCCGATCCTCACCACGTATCGTGGCGTGACATCCGTCCGCGGCTGTTCGAGAAGACGCTCCAGCATCGGCATCAGGCTGCACTCCAGAAGCCGTTCCAGTGGGTACCCCGTGGCCGCGGCCAGCACCGCGATCTCCTCGGGGGTGAGGTGTACGTCCGCGTCCCGCTCCCAGAACGTCGGGAGGCCCAGCACACGCATGAACCGCACCGGCCGCAGCCTGTTCGCCAGCGCGAGGCGCAGGGCGTAGCTGCTCAGCAACTCTCCCGGCGAGGGTGGAGGGGACACGAGCAGGCGCATCTACACCAGGCCGTCCAGGGTGTCCCCCAGGAACTCCCGCTGCGTCTCCAGGGACGTCACGCTGAGGTCACCGTGGTGCACCAGGGCCGCCTGGATCAGGTCGAGGGAGTGCCCGAGCACCCCCCGGCACTGCTCCAGCACGTACATGACGGCGTCGTCCTCGATGACATCTTCCTCGTCTTCCGACAGGCCAGCCATGTCCATCATCAGCCGCTTGATGTCCCCCGGTTTCTCGAGGCGCTTCAGGCGGCCCCGGCGGTAGTTGAAGCGTGTGTTGAGCTGCGTGTCGGTCCCCAGCACCTCCTTCAACACCTCGGTGCCCATGGGCACGACGCGCTGGCCCGCGCCCATCAGCCCCTTGACCAGGCGGACGAACGGCTCACCCCGCGCCCGGCCCCGCGGATCGGGCTTCGAGGCGTCGTGGAACTCGTCGATGAACGTCAGACCCAGTTCCGCTTCCTCCGCGAGGTCGATGAAACGCTGTACGCGTTCACGGTGGTTTCCCCCCTCGGGATCCAGGTCGCCCAGGGCCCTGAGCAGGGCCATACTCAGGTCTTCCACCCGGGGGTTCAGCGTCAGGCTCACGTAGATCGCGGGGACCTTCCGGCCCGTCTCCCCCTCCGTGGGAGGGTGCAGTTCCAGGTACTTGCGGGTGAGGCGGGTTTTCCCGGCATTCGCCTCCCCCACGATGGCGATGCTCGTGAGACGGTCGCCTTCCTCCTTGGGCTCACTGGCGAGGGCGAAGAGTTCTTTGAGCACGGCCTCCCGGGAGGTTTCGTCGTACCAGAACCGCCGCCTGCGGACGTAGTCGTTCCTGTCCACGGGTCAGTCCTCTTCCTTCCGGGTCACCTTGCTCGCCGGGGCCGCCTTGATGCGTGACGTTCCCCCTGACTTCGACTTGGCCGGTGACTTCACGACCGCCTCCCGCGGGGGGCGCGGCCGTGCCCGGTGCTCGGCCTCCCGCAGCTGACGTCTCTCGAAGATCTCCGCCGCCAGTTGCTGGGGGAGTTTGACGCTGTTGAGAGCCGCCTCGTGCGCCTCGGCGATCTGCTTCTTCCGCACCTTCCATTCCGCCAGCGACAGCGGGGCGTCCAACCACTCCGGGAGCCGGGCCTCGATGCGAATCATCCCCTTGACGTCCGGGTGCGCGGCGTGGGCGACGCTGATGTCATCCCGGTTATAGAACACCTCTACCTCCGCCTCCCGCTCGATCAGCGGATCGAGCGCCCGGGCGGTGTAGATCAGGCCGTGCATCTCGATGCCCTCCCCACGGCAGACCCGCATCTCCCGCGGGTGCATGCGGTGCAGGACGTACTCCAGTTGCTTGCCCTCCAGCGGACGCCAGACGGACAGGCCCGTGTCGAGGAGGTGCTGCGCCTGCTCGTGCCGGGTGCGGAATTGCCGCGGCGCGGGCAGGGCATTGTGCCGCTCGGTGTTGAGCTGGTGGAGCGCGTTCAGCTCCGCGATGGTGAACACCGCGCGCTTCTGACCGTCGTACTCCCCCCGGTTGGCGACGTTGTTCATGGACGTGCCGGGCAGCATGTGGTGCAGGTGGATCAGGGTCTGGATGGTGCGTTCCTCGAGGCCGCCGTTGTGCCGGTTCCACTTTTTCCTGGGCAGCAACTCGATGCCGAGAAAGGCCAGCGCCCGCCGCACCGGCCCATTGTCGAACTCCTTCCCGGCATCCAGCCGGACCATGCTCGGCAGCCCCCGCGCCTGGGGCATCATCACGACCCCGGCCTCCTCCAGGTGGGCCCTCAGGCGGAGGATCACGCCGCGCGTCACCCGCAGGACACGCTCGGCGGTGATCGCCCCGAGGAACACCTCCGACCACAGCACCTGCGACGTGGCACCCTCCACCACGGTGACGACGTGACCGCGCACGCCCCCCGACTTCCGCTGGTTCTTGCCACGACCATTCTGGACAAGTTCGACGCGGATCCCCTCCGCCGTGGTGAACACATCGCACTTCGTGCAGTCGATAGCGATCAACTGCCCGTACAAGTTCACTTCCAGTTTTCCCTGTCGGGCCTCGAGCTTCTGCGACGCCTCCACGCCGTCCCGCCGCAGGGCCGCCTCCACCGGGTCGCGCAGCCTGACACGCTCCACGAAGTCCCCGACCGTGTTGTAGGCGGGGGGAGCCAGCCCGGCCTCCCGGCAGGCCTGCTTCACCGCCCGGTGCAGGTCGGCGATGTGACGGGCGCGCCCCAGCACGTCCGGGCGCACCAGCCACTGCGTCTGGACGAGCCGCTCCATGATGACCTCCACCTCGACCGCGACCTGCCGCGTCGGGCGGGTACGTTCTTCCGCGAGCAGGGGGACCAGGTCGGAGAAAGTGACGTTCGGCGCCCCCGCCTCCAAGAGCGTCTGGCGAAACCGGAAGAGCGTGCGCCGTGAGATCCCCACCCCGGTGGTCAGCTTCTCAACCAGACCAGCGTCCAGGGGCACCCTGGGGTTGGAGTACAGGCTGAAGAGGTGCAGGGAACGTTGCCCGCGCTCCGTGTCCAGGAAGCGGCCCTCCCCCGGCGAGATGCCGTCGATGGTCGCGACGGGTTCGGGGTCGAGTTCCCCCTTCGCCGCCTGGTCCAGCGCCACTGACAGCGGAACCCCGAGCGGCGGGGGCACGTAATCCACGAGCTTCCCCGGGAGGTCGATGACGCAGTTCGGCGGCTTCACGGCGACGTCCGCCACGAGTTCGTGACGGGCCACCATGCCGTAGAGCGTGGCATTGATCAGCGCCCCGTCCACGTCGTGGACCCCCCGGATCAGGGTGAGCAACTCGGAGAGCGGCCTCCCGCCGCGCTCCCACAGGACTTGGCGGATGTACTCCCGGATGCCGGGGTGGGGCGAGGAATCGTGGAAGGGGCCGAACAATCGGGCGTGGCGCAGCCAGATCTTGGGCAGGTCCGCCTCCGTCACGACATTGAGGGGGCGGCCGAGCTGGTCGAGCCGGACGCCGCGCACCTGCCACATCGCGGGTTCCTCCAGCAGCAACTCGGGGAGGAGTTCGCGCGGCTTGCACTCGATGGACAGCACGCGCCCGCTCGCCAGTCTCACCGTGAAGTCCGTGGTGTAGGTGCGGGCTTTCCCGTCCGGGGAGAAGTACTCCACCGTCTCGGCCCGCGTCACGTCCACCACCTCGCGGGACACATCCATCACCCGCAGGAAGTCCTCCTCGACGGTGCTCTCGTAGCGCAACTTCTTCCCGAGACGGCGCATGATCACGTCCCCCTTGCGGCTCTTGTACCTGCCGTCGTAGATGCGCCTGCGCCTCACGCCGTTCCCCCGAGGAGCAGCAGCGGGGTCAGAGGGCCGGGGCCCTCGGGTCGGGGTATTTGGGTGTGGACTGGGGTGGGCGCGCCGCGGTGGATGGCGAGGTGGTGCTGGGGGGTCTCCCCGCACTCGCGGGGGGATCTGACGGACGGGTGGGGCATGAGGTCTCCGTGGAGGCCCGTTGGGGGCCTCCTACTGAACTGGAGCGGACAGAGCGGGGCGGACGACCTTCCCGGGACTCAAAGAGAATCAACCTGGAGAGGCGACGCGTGCTGTCCGAGTGCAGGGCCTCCCTTGGGGTGGTGGACAGCGTATGGGCTTTTCCGCGAATCGGCGTGGACGCGCAGTTGGAGATGCTGAGCTTCAGTCGGCAACCTGCCTTCCCGACCTATCGCGTCCAGGCTACCTGGAACTCCGCTCTGTTTGCAACCAAATCGCCAGTATGGGTTTCTCGCTTTACAGAACTATGCCGCGTTTTCGCTGGCTGAGAGCTGCTCGAACGGCCGCCTTCATCAACCTTGATTCTCGTGTCTTATTCCTCTACCATGACACGTATCATGGTAAAGAACAAGTCCCCTGACCTGACCCCCCGCCAACACACGGTGTTGGAGAAGGTCTGGCAGCTTGAGCACGCAGGAGAGAACGTCACGCTCGCCCGGCTCGCGGAGGGGCTGGGGATCGCCCGCCAGAACGTCCACACCCATGTCCTGGCCCTGCGGGACCTGGGGCTGGTGCGCTATGAGGCTCAGGCACGGCAGACGGCCGTCATCCGCCTCACCGAGCCGGGCTACCGGCGGCTGGGCAAAGTTGCTCCCAACACCCCGAACCCTCCGCTGTCCCTGCCCATCGTCGGCCACGTCGCCGCGGGGCAGCCCGGGGTCGCGGATCAGCACATCGAGGGGTACGCCACGAAGCTGGGGGACCTGTTGGATCTCCACGAAGGCGACTTCCTGCTGCGTGTCCGGGGGGAGTCGATGCTCGGGATCGGGATCTATCCGGATGACTACGTGGTCATCCACCCCACGCAGGAAGAACCCCTCAACGGCGAAATCGCCCTGGTCGCCGTGCCCGGCGAGGACACCGCCACCCTGAAAAGGTGGCGCAGAGATAACGGCACGGTGACGCTCCTGAGCGAGAACCCCGACTTCGTCGCCATGACCTTCCGGGCCGAGGACGTCCTCGTGCAGGGCTGTCTGGTCGGGCACATCGGCACCGGACGCGCCCGTCAGACCCGGTTCACCACTCTCTGAACCCCGAGGAGACGTCATGCTCGGCCCCCGCCCCACGCTCACCCTCTCCACCCCGGCCCCGGTGCGTCCAGAGATGCAGCGGCGGCTGCGGCTCCTGATCCAGGCCCGCTGCGGGCCCTGCGTGGTTATCCTGCGGCCCGCGGACGACCCCTGGGCCACCCAGACCACCTATGCCCTCAGCGGCCCGTGGCGGCTCTCCAGGGCGGACGTGCATCACCGCCTGGTGTGCATCTTCGACTCGCTGGTGTCGCCGTGATCACCGAGGTGCTGCCGGACAGTCACGGGCAATTGTGGGTCACCGTGGGGAGCCGGACCCTGCACGTCCAGCTTCACCCCCTGAGGGGCGGGCAGCGGCTGCTTCCCCTGCACCTGCCGCGCGTGTTCAGCAAGGTCAGCGTGCATGAGGGCGGGCTCGGCCTGCTCTGGCCGGGTGGGGCCACCGTGTCCCTCCAAACCCTGTCCTCCCACCGGGATACCCCCTGGCTGACCCACCTCGGCGTCGTGCCTCCCCGCGAGCGGTACCGGCCTCTCCTGCCGATCCTGCGACACGGCACGCCCGGGGCGGCGCTGCGGGACCAGCCTGAGCGGCACCACGTCCAGCGGATGTTCGCCTTGAGGGAGGGGGAGCTGGACTCGGTCCTGCGGGCCTACCCGGTGCCCGAGGGGCTGATGCTTCACCGCCTGCACGACCTCGGCGTGTTCCTGGGGCACCACCTGTACCCGGACCTGCCGGTCGCCCTGCTGCGGCGCCCGTGGCTGTATGCGGCCCACCGCTGCCCCCGGGAGCAGCATCTGCACACGATGCTCAGTTGCCTGACCTTCGGCCGCCTCGACCTCGTGGAAGACCCCCTCTGGGCGTTGGTGCGGGCCGAGGTGGCGGGGTGAAGGCGCGGGGCCGGGTGCCCGAACCCGACACGGAGGTGGGCGTGAGCGAGACGCTCAGCTTTGGCCGGGCCCTGCGCGAGTGCCGGGAGGCGGCGGGGCTGTCACAGGCCCAGGTGGCCGAGGGGGTCTACGGCACGGCCAATCTGGCCGCCCTGATCAGCGACCTGGAGGCCGGGCGGATCGACCCGGTCAGCCTGGGGCTGCTGCTGCGGATGGCCGACGTGCTGGGGGTGAGCCTGGCGGAGGTGGCCGCGCGGGCGTGGGGCAGGGTTCACTGAGCATGTCCTGGCAGTCCTAAATAAGCTCTTCTGGCGTGGCCGACAGAATGGACGACGGGGACACCTTTCCAAGCCTCAGTCCAGCCATTCCACGACTGCCCCGTTCTCCGGGTGGGCGTCAAGGTGCACAGCGGAAAACGCCTCCCACGCGGGGAAGATCACGACGCTGCTGTAGGCCGAGCGCCAGCACACCACCACCTGCCCGGTGTGGAAGACCACCCCTTCCATCACCACCCCCGTCCCGCTCTTGCCCGAGACGTCCGCCACCCGGATTACCAAGAAGCGCCGAGGCCCGCTCACCGTGTCCCGCCCAGCTCAAAGGCGAAATGAAACTTCCGGTCGACACAGTTGTACACGTGCACCCTGGGGTGGTGGTTGGGCCGGTAGTGCCGCCCCAGGTCGAGGGCCACGGGAGGGGGCACGGCGGGCAGGAGATGAACCCGCGCCCCCTGCCCGTGTCCCATCTGAATCCTCGCAAGCAACTCCGCGAAGCGCCGGGTAACGCGGCGCAGCTGATTCTCGGCCTCCAGCCAGTTCGGACGCTGGAAGCCTTCAGGGTTCGCGAGCGTGTACACCGGCCACTCCGGCTGGACGAGGTGGCCGTACTGCCCGGGCTCCACCGGGCCCGTCAGGGAGAGGCACACCACCACGTCCTCTGCGGGCACCGCCTCTACCGGCCCCGACACCACCACGTCGTACCCAACCACGTCGTGTTCGCTCCACGCCTGCGGCATCCCGTTTCGGACGTTGTGGACGTACACCTCGCCCATGTCGCCCACCTCCTGCCCGAAGGCGATGAGCGCGGGGATCATCCCGAGACCGAAGACGGACAGCCGCTCGAAGCGGTCTCCTTTGACCCGCAGGACATGCTCACGCCGGATCTCCTGCCGCACGGCCGCCCAGTCGATCCGGTCCGCCTCCCCGGCCGACACCCTGACATCGACGCGCGCCGGTGTCTCCCGATCCGGAAAGAAGCGCGGCAGCACCGCGTCGTGCAATGCCTCGTCGGTGAAGCTCCACTCCTTGTACTGCGCTGCCCCGGTCACGGCGCAGACGCCGTGCGGGATGGGCGTCGTGAAAAGAGCCACCCGTGCCTGGCGGCGCTCACCCC
Organism: Deinococcus budaensis; assembly: GCF_014201885.1. NCBI lineage: Bacteria > Thermotogati > Deinococcota > Deinococci > Deinococcales > Deinococcaceae > Deinococcus > Deinococcus budaensis. Next base: position 394,160 of record NZ_JACHFN010000001.1, read on the forward strand.
CCGTGACCCGCGCAATGCGCTCCTCGTGCGCCTGTTTCATCGCCCGCAGGGTCTCCACCGTCCACTGCTCCTCCTCGGCGTCGATGGCCTCGTGGCAGGTCTGGCACAGCAGCATGATGTTGCTGGGATCTTTCGCCAGTTTGGGCGAGAGCGTGGAGTCGAAGCGCGGCGTCCGGGCCTCGGACTGTCCCTGCCCCACGATGTGGGCCTTCTCGCCGCGCTTGCGCCGCCGCTGGGTGTGCGGATGCCGCGTCAGACTCTCGTTGCAGATCTCGCAGCGCCCGGCGGCCGCCGCCCAGAGCATGATCTCGGGGACCCCCGAGATGTTCTGGTGGGGAAACCGGTGGGGCTTCTTTTCCACCTTCTTCTTTCGCGGCTTCGCCTTCTCCTGAACGTCAGTCATTCGTTCGTCTCCTGTTCGAGCTTGAGGGGTGCGGTGGCCCCGCGCGGCAGCATCCAGGCCCCCACTTCTTCCTGCCCCACGATCACGAACCGCAGGACGTCGCCGTGGAACACGTCACGGCGCAGCCGCCGCCTCCAGTCCCGCAAGTCGGTGCCCGAGGGCGTAGGGAAGGGTTCGGGATGGGTGTGCCACTCCCCGATGTAGGTGCGGATGCCCCCACTCGCTTCCCACTCGGCGGTCACCACAGCCTGGTGGGGAGCCTCGGACCGGAAAAATCTCTTGCGAGAGCGGCGGTCACCCGGCAGGGGTCCGGTCACCCGGTCCACGATGACGTCACCCCCCTCACGCATGAAGCGGCCCAGCATGACCCCCCCGGCCTCGGGGAGGTCGGCTGCCGTCTGCCGGTAGGCGAGCAGCACGTCCAGCACCTCCGCCGTCAGCCCCAGGCGGTGCCTGTTCGGGGCACGGAAGACCAGGCTGGTCAAGCACTCCCCCCGCATCGAGGACAACCTGCGGAGCGGTACGCGATGCCCCCACCGAGCACGTCCGGCGTGACCTGGTCGTACCACGGAGTCGTCACGTACCCGTGGGCGCGAAACTCGGCGGCGTCCCCCCTCCACGACCGCAGGACAGCGCCCCCAACCCGACTTCGCAGGACGTCCAGCGCAAGGCGAGTCGCCAGCTCCGCCGTTCTGCGCGCGTCGAGGTCGGAGAAGGGCGCGTAGTACGACCCGCACCCCAGCTCGTCCAGCTGGAAGTCCTGCCCGGGCTGCGCGAACGCGGGCCCGAAGGAGAGGGGCGCCGCCGGGTCGTCCCGTACCAGCAGGCAGGTGTAGCAGCCCTCGCCGGGGCGGGACACCATGGCGTGCCCCCCCAGGCCGAGGGGCTCGAGCCAGGTGTGGAGGACAGGTGTGCTGCCGAAGAGGTCCGGGCGGGCAGCCAGGCTCAGGCTGACGGTCGGCTCCCCGGTCGCGTCGATGACGAGGTCGAAGCCGCGCAGTCCCGGAACATCGTCTCCAGCACCGAGGGGGAGCATGCGCGGGACGGGCGTCACGCTGACGTACGGCACGCGGGCGTGGAGGTCCTGCGCGAGGGCCTCCACCTTCGCGGCGTGCAGGCCCAGCAGCCCCATGGTGTGCCGGAAGGCGTTCTCCCAGGCGAGGCGGTCGCTGTCCATCAGCGTGAGGTGGCCCACACCCGCCGAGGCCAGCATCTGGGCGGCGTGCCCGCCCACCGAGCCGCAGCCGATCAGGAGCACCCGCCTCCCCGCCAGCTCCAGGTGCGCCCCGCCGCGGGCCTGGAGCGTCCCCCGGTCGACCTGGTGGAGCGCGAAGAGGTCGGGATCCGGCAGGCGACGCTGCCCCTCCTGCCCGGCGGCCAGCGGGTGGACGCCCCCCAGCCCGTGGGAGGTGAGCCCCACCAGGGTGCGCCCCTCGCGCGCCCGCGGCACGGAGAGCAGCATCACCGCGTCATCCCCGACCTGCCCCTGTTCCAGGAGGGCGTCGAGCCTGCTCCGGCCCTCGGCACCCAGCATTTCGCGAACCCCGCCCCGAACTCCCTCGCCATCCCAGCCCGAACCGTAGTTCTCGTCCCAGCCCGGCAGTCTGGGCAGCGGCGGCACCGGGGCTTCAGGCAGGGGTACGTACAGGGCCCGGCGCACCTTCGCGCCTTTCCGGGCAAGCGGCAGGCCCGGAGGCGGCCCAGGGTCGTCCGCGACCCACACCACCTTCCAGCGTGAAGAGGGCTTTTCGCGCCCCCCCCGGCGACGGTTCCTCGTCGCCCCACGCGCGGCCCCGGCCTGCTCCCGCCGGGCGTCGAGCGCCGCGAAGGAGACGCCCCGCACTGCGGGGCTGGGGAGGGGGGGCGTGATGACCTGGATCCCCACCCACACCGGGCGCATCACGTCGTCCACCTTCAGGAACGACACGGCCGACGCGAGGCCGCAGGCCTGGGCCCACAGCGCACCGAACTCCCGGCGCCACTCCCGCGCCGCGTGCTGCGGGTCGAGCCAGCCCTCCTCCAGCGTCCGCCGGGTCTCGTCCACCGCGAAAGCCACCACCCCGGCCGGGTCGGTCTGGTCGACCATCACCCCCGACGCGCGGATGTAGCAGACGCTCCCTCCCCACCCCGAGACGTGCGGGTGCCGGGGCAGTTCGTGAGCGTTGGTGATCTCCACCTCGGGGAGGACGAAGGGAAACCCAAGCGGGAGGAGGACCCGCAGGCCGACCTCCCACTGGCCGACCCGCATCACGCCTTCCGCGCGTGCGCCAGCCTCGCGGCCGTAGGCCCCCACCCGAGGCGGGAGGTAGGTCACGTCCCGGAGTCCGGGCAAGCTACGGGGATCTTGCAGCACCGCCAGCGCCTGCCCGGGTTCGATCACCCCTGATTCCCCGACCGGATCACCGGCGCGCGGGACGTCACCACGGAGGTCTGCGCCTGGGTGGGGATCGGGAAGGCCGCCCCGAAGTGGTCGGCCAGCACCGCGCACGCCTGCGTGGGGTCCAAGAGCTTCTGTGCCTGGAGGAGGGCTGCCCGCAGCTCGCTCAGGCGGTCATGGAACGTCTGCATCTGCCGGGCGGTACGCTGGGCCAGAACGTCAGTGCCCGGCTGCACCGGGAGGCGCAAGACCAATCGGCGAACGCGGGTGTGGGTTTCGCCTTCGAGCACTTCCCGGAACGCCCCCAGCATCCCCTCCACGACCGTCAGCAGAGCCGCGAGGTCGTCCTCGAGGGGCGGCTGCCCCCAGGGCCGCGGGACAGCCACCGGACGAAAGCATGCCAGCACCGCCAGCGTCAGCGCGATACCGGGAATCCGCTCGTCGGGCAGCCGCACGTTCCGCCAGCGCTTGAGGTAGCGCACGACGCGCCGCTGCTGGGCGCGCTCCTCCTCCTCGTAGAAGGCCTGCATCCGCTTCGTCAGCCCCCTGGGGTCGCTCGGCTCCCAGCGGACGTGGGCCGGAAGCGAGTGCTCCTTGCCGCGGGCGAGGTCCAGCCCACCCAGGATCCCCTGCCGGTACACGGCGAAGTCGACGTGGTACTGCGCCCGCTCAATCGTCACGCAGGGCTGGCGGATCCGCACGTTGCGGGCATACCCCTTGAGCGCGTCACGCACGAGCACCTTGAGGGCGACGGGGTCGTCCAGCGTCTCGCCGGGGGGCGGGGCGAACACCACGGCCACATCGATGTCGTAGTCGCCGTCCCGTAGGGGGAGGATACCGGTCCGCATGGCGTAGCTGCCTTGGCCGAAGGTCTCCACGATGGTAGGGAGCTTCTTCTCACGCTCGCCCTCGAGCCGCCGGAGTCCGGCCCGCAGGGCGGCCAGCGCGTCGTCCCGGGCCATCCGGAGGGTCTCATTCTCCTCGTAGGTCCCGAGCTTGATGTCGTCGTGGAAATCCGTGAACTGACTCTGGAGCTGTGCCATGGGGCCTCCTGTCGCGCCGAATGTGGACGGAACCGTGCGCTGTGATACTAACAGGGCCACATCGTTATGTAAATAACGAAAGAGCGGGAACCCCGAGGGGAGAGCAACCGGGCCTCTCTTGCTGGCCGGGCTCACAAGCGCTCTCTGGCGTGACCCGGGCCCCCTGAGCCGCGCGAGCGCATGTGGTCGAGGGGGGCGTGCGGTGCGTCGGAGCTCGCTGACCTGACCCGTGACCTTCGGGTTCAAGACGTCTCCGTAGAGTGCTGGTGTAGGGCCAGGCCCTGACAGACCACTCTGGGAAGAGGCCCTCTACGGCACGGCTTCCGTGAGCCCGGGCTTCAAAAAGCCCGTGTAGCTGGGGTGCACCAGTAAGGAGGCTGACAGAGGCCGTCCCTAAACTGGCCTTGAAGGTCGACCACCATAGACATAAGATGAGAATATCATTTAGATATTCTGAGACACCCCAGGAGACTCCCCATGACCACCGTGACTACCCTCAGCCTGAAAGACCTGCTTCAACCCCGAGCGTCCGTCTTCGAGAGCGCCAAGAGCGAATCCGTGCTCGACCTGAGCGACCTCGTGCAAAACCGCATCAACCCGCAGGCCTTCTTCGCAGAGAACGTGATCACAGCGGGCATGGAACGGCTGATGGAGCAGGGCTTCAAGCGGCTCGCCGGGCGTCCGGCCAACGCAGTGTTCTTTCTGCGTCAGAGCATGGGGGGCGGCAAGACCCACAACCTGATCACGATGGGCCTGCTGGCCGCCCACCCGCTGATGCGGGGTCAGGTCATTCCCGACCCGGAACTGGCTGATGTCCTGCGCGACGCCGGAAAGGTCGAGGTCGTCGCCTTCAGCGGGCGCGAGAACCCGCCCCACGGCCTCTGGGGCGTGATTGCCGAACAGCTTGGCAACAAGGCCGCGTTCAGTCAGTTCTACTCCCCGCCCGACGCTCCGGGCCAGGAAGACTGGGAGGCCCTGCTGCGGGGCCGCACGGTTCTGATCCTGCTCGACGAATTGCCCCCCTACCTCGATGCGGTCGAGAGCCGGGTGATCGGCGACAGCAACCTCGCCCGCCTGACCGCCCGCGCCCTGACCAACTTGATCGCCGCCCTGCAACGCCCTGGCTGCGAGCGCGTCGCGCTGGTGCTTACCGACCTCGGCGGCGCGGCCTACTCGCGGGCCAGCAACTACCTTCAGGAGATGCTGGGCGACCTCTCCAAGGAGGTGCGCCGCCTCGCCGAGGAACTCGAGCCGGTGCAGCAGAACTCCGACGAGGTCTACGACATCCTCCGCAAGCGCCTCTTCGAGACAGACCCTGACGAGCGCGCGGTGCGGCAGGTGCGCGAGGCCTACGCCCACGAGATTGACCAGGCCCGCAAGATGGGCCTCACCGGCTCCGACGGGCAGATCGCGAGCCAGGCCCTGCTGGACACCTACCCGTTCCACCCCAGCCTGCGCGACCTGTACGCCCGCTTCCGCGAGAACCCCGGCTTCCAGCAGACCCGCGGACTCATCCGCATGATGCGGGCCACCACGGCCCACCTGTGGACCAGCGGCCTGGCGGCCGAGCGCACCACCATCGGCCTCCAGGACCTCGACCTCAACGACGACTACATTCGCAGTGAACTGCTTCAGATCAACCACCACCTCAAGGACGCCATCGCCCACGACGTGGCCGACCAGGGCCGGGCCATCGCCGAGCAGCACGAACCCCTGGACCTGTCCCAGCGGGCCGCCACCCTGCTGCTGACCTCCTCGCTGGCCTACCTGGTGGACGGGGTCGTCGGACTGCCCTCGCACCTCGTGGCCGACTACCTCGCACAGCCGGGCCTCGACCTCGCTCCGCTCAAGACCGTCCTGGGTGACCTCGCACACAAGTCGTGGTACCTGCACAAGGACGGGGTGAACTACTACTTCTCCTCGACCCGAAACATCAACGCCGAGATCGAGGCGACCGTCCAGTCCATGAGTGAGGACAAGGCGCTGGACATCGTGCGTGAGCAGCTCCGGCTGCTGTTCAACCCGCTGCCCGACGGCGCTTACAAGGAACTGCTGGTCTTCCCGGCGCTCGACCAGATCGAGGCCAAGCCCCAGCACGTGCTGCTGGTGCTCTCCCGCCCGCACTCGGGCGGCCTCAACCCCAAGTTGCGGGAGTTCTACAAGGAGAACAACCTACGCAACCGCATGATGTTCCTCACCGGCGACGAGTCCAACTACGAGGCCCTGCTCGACCGCGCCAAGGTGCTGTACGCCACCCAGGGCGCCCTGGGGAAGCTGCGCCGCAGCGAGAACCCCAACCCGGACATGATCGCGGAACTCGAGGCCCGCGAGCAGGACACTCTGATGCAGTTCCTCACGGCGGCGCAGGAGGCCTTCACCCTGCTGTACTTCCCGCAACAGGACGGCTTGACCAGCTTCGACTTCACGGGCAAGTTTGATAAGGATCACCCGGCCAGCCGGGGGGCCCAGCAGGTGCAAGACTTCCTCGAAGCCGAGAAAAAGTTCGTGAGGGTGTTCGACGCCACCGAGGGCCGCAAGTTTGAACAGCGTGTCTTCGGCAATGCCAAGACCATGAGCTGGGGTGAACTCCAGAACCGCGCCGCGAACGCGACCGGCTGGGTGTGGCACCCGGCGAACGCCCTCGAACAACTGCGCCGCGACAAGATCGACCGCGACGAGTGGCGGCAGGTCGGGCAGGACATCGAGCGCGGCCCCTTTCCGCTGGAAGCCACCTCGGTCAGCGTCCGGCACGAGGTCATCGACGCGGCGACCGACCGCTACCGCCTGATCGTGACCCCCCGGCACGGCACGCAGGTGCACCACACCGAGGGAGGCGCGGTGGATATGGACGCCCCGGTCCTCCCCGACACGACCTTCGAGGTCACGGGGCAGCAGTTCAGCTTCCTCGCCGTCGACCCGGCCCATAACGCGGCCACCAACAAGGGCCACCCGACCGGCGAGAGCACGACCTGGCAGGCCCCCACCACCCTCACGGGGGTGTGGGACGGGACGCAGGTGACCTTCCAGGCGTCCCCCGGGGCCGAGGTGCGCGTCACCTTCGACGGCGGCGCTCCGCACCTCGGAGAGGTGTACGACCTCAGCAAGCCCATCACGCCGCCTCCCGGCACGCACGTCGTGCAGGCGGTCGCGTCGCGCGGGGGCGTCAGCAGCACGCCCGTGACCCTCAAGCGCAACGTCACCGGCCCCGAGCCGCTCGCGCCCGCCCAGTGGCGGCGACGGCAACAAACGACCGCCACCCCCGAGACGGTAAAGCTGATCGACCGGCTCGAGAAGCACGGTGGCCGAGCCTCGGGCGTGAAGGTGATCGCCGACGGGAGCGGGGGCCGCTACGGCACGGCCAACTTCTCCGAGCACACGGCCTTCTCGGCCGAGGCGCTGCGCGAACTCACCGAGTACGTCCGCAAGCTCGTCGGGGCCGACACCAACCTGGGCCTCGACATCAAGGAAATCCACTTCAGCCGGGGCCAGGACCTCAGCGACTGGGCCGCGGCAGGCGGCGAGAAACTGAACATGAGCGAGGTCGGCCAGTAGGCACCTGAACCTCTGTGCGCTGGCCCTCCTCTCTCCGTGAGCCCCCGCCCGGCGGGCGGCCTGAATATCTCCGAGGTCTCCCCATGACAAAGAAAAGCGCCATGAGCACGCCCGGGCACTTCAACGCCCCGAGCAGCGAGCGGCCCCACATGCTCGTCGCCGTGCCGACCAGCAAGAAAGAACTCGTGAACTTCTATGAGGTGCGCGAGAACGTCGAGGGCCGCCTGGCCCGCGTGCTGCGTGCCCAGCTCTCGCACCAGCAGTGGTCGGCCATCGCCAGGACTGCCGAGTTCACCTTCAACGAGCATCTCCGGGACGCGGGCGAGCGCCCCGGGCGCTTCCTCAAGACCGGCGACACCCGACTGAGCCTCAACAACCTCGGCAAGGAGTTGCTGGTGCTCGTGTGGGCCGTCGAGGACGCCACCGAGGACGAGGTGGACGTCATCCGGGTGAGCTGGCAGCGCCTGCACCGCATCGAGCGCTGGTGGCTGTTCAACCAGACGGTGGCCCTCAACGGTGATCCCCGTGGACGCGGCAAAGGCTGGCGGGCCGCTCTGAAGCTGATGCTGGCCGCCACGGCGACGGGGCCGGGAACCGAGGTCGGTGACCTCACCACCACCCTCCAGCTGATGCCCACCCGCAAGACCCGCACCAAGTCCGGCAAGAACGACATGGAACCGATGTTCAGAAGGAAAAGCGCATGACCCAGACCCAGCAACCGCGGGTGCAGACCCCACTGGCCGAGAAATCCTCCCTCATCGAGCACGCCTTCCCGGTCGCGAAGCTCAGCGCCGAGAGCTACAAGGAACGCAAGGCGGGCTCCGGGCAGCGTCTGACCGGCATCGGAAAATGGTGGGGGCGTAAACCGCTGGTGCTGGTGCGTGCCAGCATCCTCGGGGCCCTGCTGCCCGCCACCGACGACCCCCAGAAGGACAACGAGGTCTTCGAGCGCCTGATGGGCATGGATGAGGACGGCCTGTTCGAGCGTCGCCCCCGGAAAACCCTTGTGCGTGCTCAGTTCGCGGCCCTTAGTCCTGAGGAGCAGCTCAAGCAGGCGGTGCTGGCCGAGGCCTACGAGGGCCCCAGCGATGCCGAGAGCTGGAAGATGATCAACGACCACCTCGGCACGAATGCGTCCAGCTTGCAGGAGATCGTGGAGCAACTGGGCGTGATGCGCTTCGGCGAAAAGCCCCGGGTGGGGGACGTGTTCTCGGGCGGGGGCTCCATACCCTTTGAGGCGGCCCGGCTGGGCTGCGACACCTACGCCAGCGACCTCAACCCGGTGGCGGCCCTGCTGACCTGGAGCAACCAGGCGCTGCTCTGCGCCACCCCCGAGGACAGGGCCCGGATTGACGCCGCACAGAAGTGGGTCTACGAGGAAGTCGACCGCCAGATCACCGAGTGGGGCATCGAACACGACGAGCAGGGCCGCCGGGCTGACGCATATCTCTGGTGCAACGAGGTGCTTGACCCGGAAACCGGCTATAGGGTGCCCCTGACTGCAACCTGGGTTGTCAGCGTCAAGGACCGCGTAGTGGCCGAACTGGTGCCAGATGACGCGAATAAGAGGTACGACATTCGCATCGTGACGGGCGCTTCAGATGCCCAGATGACGAAGGCGAAACAGGGGACTGTGGTGAACCAGCACCTCGTGCCGCCCCCGACGAAAGACAATCCTCAGCCGCACGCAACACAAATGAGCAGGCTGCGTGATCGGCACAACAGCGGACAAGGACTTCGTTCTTGGGAGAGCAAAGATCTTATCCCTCGAACGGAGGATTTTTACCAAGAGCGCTTGTATTGTGTTCGCTGGACTAACGAGAAAGGCAAGCGCAGCTATGAATCCGCCGTGACAGCGGATCTCAGTCGCGAGGCGAAAGCTCTTTCCTTGCTCGAGGAGAGATGGACAACATGGCAGGAGTCAGGTTTCGTGCCCTCAAGGCCTATAGAGGCAGGCCCGCGTGCCAGCCGTGTTTTTGCGGCAAGGGAGTGGCGCTACTGGTCAAACATGTTCACGCCCAGGCAACTCTTAACAAACGGGCTGTTTGCACAAGCAATAGCCCAAAGCGAAGAGCCGAAGCGACTACTGAGCCTGCTTGGCAAAATCGCAGATCGCAATAGCCGCTTGGCACGCTGGGATCCAAGTCGTGACCTTGCAATTCAAACTTTCAGCAGTCAGAGCCTAGCTCCCCTGTACAACTTCGCCATTCGGGGATGGTCAACACTCCAAGACACCGCCGTTCCAACTTCGTCCCTCTTCAGTGCAAGCCTGGACGTGCACCTCAAGGATGCACGTTCTACCATGACGCCGCGCACGATCTGGATTACCGATCCCCCTTACGCCGATGCCATCGACTACGAGGAGATCTCTGAATTTTTCCTTTCGTGGTACGAGAAACGTATCCCGGCGCTTTTCCCGAACTGGTATGCGGATACCCGACGCGCTCTCGCCGTCAAGGGCAAAGGCATCTCCTTCAACGAGTCGATGATTGAAGTCTACTCGAACCTCGCCCACCTCATGCCCGACAACGGTGTGCAGATCGTCATGTTCACCCACCAGGACGCGGAGGTCTGGGCCGACCTCGCCATGACCATGTGGGCGTCGGGGCTGAAGGTGTCCGCTGCCTGGACCGTCGCCACCGAAACCACGGACGGCATCAATGGCGGCAGCAACTATGTCCAGGGCACTGTCCTCCTCGTCCTGCGGAAGCGCGGCGAAGTCGAAACCCTCTTTGAGGACGACATCCGGTCAAAGATGAGGCAAGAGGTCTCCAAGCAACTCAAGGACATGCAGCTTCTCGAGGGTGCAGGCCTGCGCTGGAGCGACGCCGACCTCCAGCTCGCGACCTACGCCGCCGCGCTGCGGGTCATCACTTCCCATGACATCGACGGCATCGACCCGCGCTCCGAACTGCTCAAGGTGCGGGCCAAGGGCGAAAAGTCGCCGGTCCACCTGCTGATCGACCAGGCCTCGCAGGTCGCCAGCCGCGAGCTAATCCCCCGGGGCGTCGAGCCCAGCATCTGGCGTGACCTCGGGCCGCACGAACGCTTCTACCTCAAGGGCCTCGAGACCGAGCAGCGGGGCGAGCACCGCAGCGGCGTCTACCAGGAACTCTCCAAGGGTTACGCCGCGAGCAACTGGCGCGACCTCCTCGGCGACGACCGGGCCAACAACGTCCGGCTGATGACTGCGACCGAGATGGGCAGCCGCTCGGTGAACACTGGCCCGCTCGCCGGAACCCTGCTGCGCCACCTGCTGATGGCGGTGCAGATCACGGCCCGGGAGGGCAGCCCGGAGAAGGGGATCGCGTGGTTGCAAAGTGACGCGCCCAACTTCGCCATGCAGCAGACCAAGGCCATCAAGCTCCTCGAACACCTCGGCAAGCAGGCGCTCCCGCACTGGAAGGCGGATGCCGAGGCGGCCCGCGTGCTGCGCGGGGCGCTGATGAACCTCGGCGTCTGATGACCCTGCGCCGATACAGCGCCCGCCTGGGCCGCATCGACCAGGACTTCCTCACCCCCCGGCTCACCGGGGCGGCCACCTACGACCGCATCTCGGGGTACTTCACGTCGTCGGTGCTGCACCTGCTCCAGGAGCCCTTCAGCACCGTGGGGCGCATCCGCATGGTGTGCAACTCCGACCTGAACCCGGCGGACGTGGCGGTCGCCAAGGTCGCCGAGGAGCAGCAGCGCCGCCGCTGGCACGCGAGCAAGCCTGAGCAGCACCTCATGCAGGCCCCGCCGGAGATGCGGGAGCGGCTGCGACTCCTGCACGCGGCGCTGGTCAGCGGGCAGGTCGAGATCCGGGTGCTTCCCGACAAGGCCTTCGGCTTCATGCACGGGAAGGCCGGAGTCATCACCAACGGGACGAAGACCGCCTTCATGGGCAGTGTCAACGACACCGCCAACGCCTGGAGCCGCAACTACGAGCTGCTGTGGGAAGACCCCACGCCTGACGGGGTAACTTGGGTACAGGCGGAGTTCGATGCCCTCTGGACCCACGACCTCGCGGTGCCGCTCGCCCAAGCCGTGATCGACGACCTCAAGCGTCTCGCCGGGCGGCACGAGCTGACGCTGGACGAATGGCGTGACCTCCTGAACCGCGACCTCGCGGGCGGGGGCCACGACCTGAAGGAGGTCACCGCCCCGCTGATCGAGGCCCCGCTCTACACCAGCGAGACCGGGCTGTGGCCGCACCAGAAGGCCTTCGTCCACCAGACGGTGCTGGCGCACTCCGGGCCTTTCCGGCGGGCGCGGCTGCTGCTGGCCGACCAGGTGGGCCTGGGCAAGACCCTCCAGCTCGCGGTGAGTGCCGAGATCATCGCCTTGCAGGGGGACGAGCCCGTGCTGATCGCGGTGCCCAAGACGCTGCTCGGGCAGTGGCAGGCCGAGATGTGGGATCTGCTGCGCGTGCCCAGCGTCCGGTGGGACAGTGGGGCCCGGGCCTGGGTGGATGAGCGGGGGCTCCTGACCCGGGGCTTCCGGAACTGCCCCCGCCGCATCGCGCTGGTGTCCTCGAGTTGGCTCTCCTACCTCGGAGAAGAGGCCCACGAGGTGTTCGAGCAGGACTACGGCCTGGTGATCCTCGACGAGGCGCACCGGGCGCGGATGACGGGCACCGGTAAGAAGCGCCGCCCGAACAACCTGTACCGGGCCATCCGCCGCCTCGCGGGCCGCAGCCGCAGCGTCTTACTCGCCACGGCGACCCCCGTGCAGCTCGAGCTGCTCGAGGCGCACGACCTCTTGCAGATCCTGGCCGAGGGGGCCCCCGAGGTGCTGGGGGGGCCGTACTCGCAGTGGAACATGCAGGTGCGTGAGGGGCTGGAACTTGTGGTGGGCCGCCAGACCCCGCCGAACAGCTTTATGGCGATCTGGCCCTGGTACCGCTCGCCGGTGGCGCAGAGCCGGGACGCGCACGGCCGCCTCGACCCCGACCTGCTGGACATCCGGCGCAGCCTGGGCCTGCGGGACGGCGAGTACCAGGCCGCGAGCCAGGCCTACGAGCGCCTCACGGGCTTCGAACTCGCGCAGATCACGGGCGACTTCCCCCGGTGGGTTCAGGAGCAGAACCCCTACATCCGGCGCATCGTCATGCGGACGCGCCAGAAGCTGGAGGAAGAGGGGCAGCTCGAGCGCATCGCGGTCGACCTCCACGGGGAGAAGGAGGCCGTGCCGGTGTCGGATGAGGTGGCGCGGGCCTACGAGATCGCCGAGGCGGTGTGTGACGAGCTGGGCCGGGAGGGGGGTCTCACGGGGTTTGCCCGCACCGCCCTGCTGCGACGCATCAGCTCCAGCCTCGAGGCCGGGTACATCAGCGTCAGCCGGATGCTGCGGGGGGAATCGGCCGTCGAGGTGTCCGAGGTGGAAGAGGACGAGGAAGGGGCCGCCGCCGAGCCCACCAGCGGGATGCGGGCGAAGCTCGAGGAGTTGCAGTGGGTGCTGGGGCGGGCCCGCACCCATGACCCCAAGATCAGGCTCGCCATCGAGCTGCTGGACGGGGCTCCGGCAGCCACCCGCGGCCAGCCGGACTGGCGGCGGGACGGGTGCATCCTCTTCTCGCAGTACCTCGATACCGCCGATGCGGTCGCCCGGGCGCTGAGCCGCCACTTCCCCGGCATCCCGGTAGGCCTGTACACCAACGAGGTGCAGAGCGGGGTCTACCAGGACGGCGTGTTCCAGAGCTGCGAGCGTCAGACCCTCAAGGAGCAGGTCCGGGACGGCGCCCTGACGCTGCTGGTGGGGACGGACGCGGCCTCCGAGGGGCTGAACCTGCAACGGCTGTCCAACCTCATCAACATCGACCTGCCGTGGAACCCGACACGGCTCGAGCAGCGCAAGGGGCGCATCCAGCGCATCGGGCAGAAGCACGCGACGGTGCGCATCTACAACATGCGGTACCGGGGTTCGATTGAAGACCGGGTGCATCAGCGGCTCTCCGAGCGCTTCGGGGACATCACCGCGCTCTTTGGGCTGATCCCGCAGGTGCTCGAAGACCACTGGGTGGAACTCGCCAAGGCCAACGAACAGCGGGTGAAGGTGCTGCTGGACTACGTGGGGGAAGCGGAGAAGACGACCCTGCTCCATCCCTTCGAGCGCGTGAACCAGCAGGTGCCTGACCTGAGTCACTGGGACGAGTGCACGGCGGTGCTGAAGAGTGCCGAGGCGGGGGCGCACCTGCGGCAGGGGTGGGGGACGTTGGGGGGTCAGAACCGCTCAGAGAGCTGAACGAAGAGGGCAACCGGGTTGCCCTCTTCCAAGCGGTCCGGGGACGCAAAGCCCGGGAAACGGCTCTACCGCTGCGTGCTCTGCCGTACCCGCCGCAGGGTCACGCTCGGTTCTTCGTAAAACGGATCTACCGGGCGGCCCTCCTCGAACGTCAGCACGCCCAGATTGACCAGCACCTGCCCGAGGCGCAGGTCTGGGTACGCCTCCACCTCCTGGAGCAGGAGTGTCAGCAGGGCGCGGTTCGCGTCAAGGCGGCTCATCTGCTGCATGCCCAAATCTAGCGGGGTGGTGGATAACACGTGCCCTGGGAGCAGCGGACGTACTGTGAGGGGACGGCACCTGAAGCCGCGCTCACTGCCAACGTGAGTGCCATGGCAAAGGGAGATGCCTGCATAGGTGAGTGCCGTGGCAAAGCGCCACGGATAATCCCTGGTGCCTTGGCAAAGTCGAGCAGTGCCTTATGAAAGTGAAAACAGCGGTCGAAACCGCTGTCTTCGAGTGCCATGATCATTTGAACCAGACAGGTTGACTCCACGCCCGCTTCCCGCTGCCGTGCCCGCCGGGCGCCTACAGCTCGACGTGCGCGGGCGCGCCGCGCTCGCCCTTCTGGCGGGTGGGCAGCGCGAGGTTGGGCATCATCAGGGTGGCGAGCAGGGCCAGCAGGGCCACGCCGATGCTCCAGCGGTAGATGTTGGCAATCGCGCCCGCGAAGGACTCCTTCACGACCCGCGCGGTCTTTTGCCCGGCGATCTCGAAGGCGCGGAACTGCCCCGCCAGGGTCTGGGCCACGCCCGCGCGGCCTTCCGGCGTGGCGAGGGCCTGCGCGGGGATGCGGCCCAGACCCTCGCGCAGCCCGGCGGGGAGGGCCGGGTTCTGAGCGATCTGGCCCAGCGCAGCGCTGTTGCCACTCGCCACGGCCGCCTCGATCTCGCGGCGAGCCTGGGCGAACTGCGCCGCCGGGTCCCCGCCGCCCGCCGGGGCGCCCTCCCCGAAACCGCCGCCCGTGTTGGCCGCCGCCGCGCGCTCGCTCTGGGTCAGGATCGCCTGCACGGCGGGGGGCTGGTCCACCTTGGCCCGCTCGAAGTTGGCCGTGAACTGGCTGGCGAGTCCGGCGGTCAGCAGCGCGCCGAAAATCGCGGTGCCGATGGTGCTGCCCATCTGCTGGAAAAACTGCCCGGCGCTCGTCGCCACGCCGATCTCCCAGGGCTTGACCGAGAGTTGCAGGGCGGTGGTGTACAGCGGCAGCGCGGGGCCGAGGCCCAGGCCCAGCAGCACCATCCGCAGCACCACGCCGCCGTAGGCGGTATCGGCGTTCAGCGTGCTCAGCGCGAAAAAGCCCAGCGCAGCGGTCATCAGGCCGATCAGCATCAGGACCTTGTAGCGGCCGATGCGGCTGGCGATCTGCCCGGACCCCACCGACCCGATGATCAGGCCCACGGTCAGCGGAATGGTGGCGGTGCCGGCGGCGGTCGCGCTGACCCCCTGCACGTTGACGAGATACAGGCTCAGGAAGAGGATCGCCCCCAGGAACCCCGCGCCGATCAGAAAGCGCGCGACCGCGCCCCAGGCGAAGGTCGGGTTGCTGAACAGGGTCAGCGGCAGGATCGGGCTGGGATGACGGCCCTCGACCCACAGGAAGGCGACCAGCGCGGCGGCGCTGAGGCCGAACAGGCCCAGCAGGGTGGGGCTGGTCCAGGCGTAGGTCTGGTTGGCGCCCCAGGTCAGCGCCAGCAGCAGCGGCACGGTGAACACCAGAATCAGGAAAGCGCCCAGCCAGTCCACCCGCGCCTGGAGGCCGCTGGCGAGCCGGGGCATCTTGGCCGAGATAAAGGCCAGCGCGATCAGCCCCAGCGGCAGGTTGACGTAAAAGACCCAGCGCCAGGAGATCTGATCGGTCAGGAAGCCGCCCAGCAGCGGCCCCGCCACGCTGCTGATGCCGAAGACCGCCCCGAACAGGCCCTGGTAGCGCGGGCGGTCAATCGGCTCGAACAGGTCCGCGATGATGGCAAAGGCCACCGACCCCAGCGCCGCCGCGCCGACGCCTTGCAGACCCCGGAACACCACAAGCTGCATCATGCCGCCGCCGAACAGGTTGCCGAAAAACGGCTCACCCGCGAGGCCGCACAGCGCCGAACCGATCAAAAAGACCACGATCCCGAACATCAGAACCGGCTTGCGGCCGTACAGGTCCGAGAGCTTGCCGTAGATGGGCACCAGCGCCGTGTTGGTGAGCAGGTAGGCGGTGGTGACCCAGGTGTAGAGGTTCAGGCCGTCGAGTTCCTCGGCGATGCGCGGCATGGCGGTCGCCACGATGGTCTGGTCGAGCGCGCTGAGAAAGAGGCCCAGCAGCACCCCGAAGAGGATCACGCGCTTGGTGCGCAAGTCGAGCGTCTGGGCGTAGTTGATGCGGCCGGGCGGCGCACTGGGGGGAGTGGTCATGGGGTCTCCTGGGAATCGGGGAAGGGAGAGGGCGGGCTGGGCACGAGTTCGGCCAGCAGCGCCTGAACCGACGCCGTGGCCGCGCGGATGGTCTCGGGCCGCAGGCCGCTGAAGGCCGCAACGTAGGCCCCGGTGAACTGCTCGTCCATGCGGGTCACGACCCCCAGGCCCTGCGCGGTGGGGGCGACCAGCTTCTCGCGGCGGTTGTCGGGGTTCTCGCGCCGCGCGGCCAGGCCCCGCCGGACCAGCCGCTCGACGAGGTGGCTGGTGGCCGGCACGCTCAGCCGGGCACGCTCGGCCAGGGTGGTCACCGTCAGCGGCGCCTCGGCGCGCAGCTGGTGCAGCGCCGCCATCTGGGTAAAGGTCAGGTCGTGGTCTTGCAGCTCGTCTTGCATGTTCAGCAGCACCCGGCCGCTGATCAGGCGGTGCAGCCGCTTCATCTCCTGGCCCAGTCGGGCGGCCTCGGCGCGGGCTGCGGCGTTGGGCGCGTTGGCGTGCACCTCAAGGTCGGTCATGGTTGCAAGCTTGAAATAGTCTTGGTCATAAGAAGGTATGATGAACTTCACAATTGGCATATGCAAGCGCTGAGGGCGGGGTAGGCCGGACGACCTAGGCGGCGGGAACAGGAACGCGCTGCTCAGGACCGCCCATGCTCTCCCCCACCGCCCGGCAGCCAGAAACCGGCGGCCTCCGTGTGTTCGGAAGGCCGCCGGGGAAGAGGGAGCCGCGAGGCCCCGGGACAGAGGCTTAGCCCAGCAGGCCCAGCGCGTACTCACCCATCTTGCGGGGAATATCCACGCCGGTCGTGCTGACCGAGTTCTTGAACTCCATGGTGTGGTTGATCTCGATGACGAGGAGGCCCCCCCACCGGTTGCGGCGCTGCGGGTCCTCGACCAGATCGATGGCGACGATTTCGCCGCCGACGGCCGCCGCCGAACGCAGCGCCAGGTCGGCCAGTTCGGGTGTGACCGGGCAGAGGCTGGCCGTGGCCCCGCGCGCCGTGTTGGTGATCCAGTGCGCGGACGTGCGGTAGATCGCGCCGATGCACTCGCCGCCGACCACGAAGGCGCGGATGTCGCGCCCCGGCTTCTTGATCAGCTCCTGCACGTAGAAGACGCCGTGCTGCGGGCCGCCCAGCACCTCCTTGTGCTCGATGATCGCCTCGGCGGCGTCGCGGTCGTTGACGCGGCTGACCATCCGGCCCCACGAGCCGACGGTGGGCTTCAAGACAGCCGGGTAGCCCAGCTCCTCGATCAATTGCAGCGCGGCCTCGCCGTCAAAGGCGACCCCGGTGCGGGGCGTGGGCAGCCCGGCGCGGGCCAGCGCCGCGTTGGTGGCGAGCTTGTCGCCGCACAGCTCGATCACGTGGGCGGGGTTGACCACCCGCACGCCCAGCCCCTCCAGCGCCCGGGTGACCGCATGCCCGCGCGTCTGGCTCACGCAGCGCTCCAGCGCGACCCGCCAGGGCACCGCCGCGCGGCCCGCGCCGTCAAAGGTCAAGCGCAGCTGCGGCGTGTACACCTTGTCGTAGGGCACGCCCAGCCCGTCGAGCGCGGCGAAGAGCATCTTCTCGTCAGGGCGAATGCGGTCGTAGAGGACGGCGAGGTCGGCCATAGGAAATTGAGGGGTGCAGTCAGCGTTCGGCGGTCCGCCGTCAGCGACAGGGCTGAAAGCGGACCGCCGGAAACAGGCTTACTCCCCCCAGTCCTCCGCTTCCTGCGGGGCCTGCTCCAGGCGGGGGGGGTCGAGGGAGACGACCTCGTACTCCACGCCCGTCTCGTCGTCAATCACGAGTTCGCCCAGTTCGGGGTTGCTCAGCTCGATGGTCGCACCCGTCTCCGGGTTTTCAAATTGAATGATGGTCATGGATTCTCCTTGCACTTGGTAGGCTATTCGATCCCGAAGTTTGCAGAACAAATGACCTAGACAGGCTCAGGCGTCGTCGAATTCCAGCTCGATGCGGGCGCGGCAGTGGGGGCAGCCCACCACGCTGACCACGCTGCCGTCGGCACTCTCGACGGTGGGCGCGGCGGCGAGCAGGTCCTCGGTGACCTCGAACTCCTCGCCGCAGGCCGGGCACACGGTCAGGATGCCCAGCAGTTCCAGTTCGAACTCCTCGCCGGGACCGTTGCGGGTGACTTCCATCTCGGCGCTGCACGAGTCGCAGACGATCACGTCACCCACCGCGAGGTCGGCGCGGTCGGCGTCGCTGAGTTCCAGCACCTCCGCGCACACGGGGCAATCGATTTCCAGGGTCGCCATGGAGTCAGTCTAGCGGGGCCGCCGCGCCTGACTCCTCGCCCGGCCGCTCGCCCGGAAAGCGGCCGTATTTCTTGAAGAAGGCCAGGATGCTGCCTTCGCGCAGCGCCTCGCGCAGAAACTCGGGCGGCGGCGGAAGCTGGAAGGTGCCCCCCGCGTGGGTCAGCGTGCCGGTCTGGGCGTCGAGGCTCACCTCTGCCCCGTCCGCGAGCACGCCGGTCAGGTCGGCTTCAAAGGCGGGGATGCCCAGGTTGAGCAGGTTGCGGTAGTGGATGCGGGCGAAACTCGGCGCCACGATGCCGCCGATCCGCAGCTTCTTCAGCGCCTGCGGGGCGTATTCGCGGCTGCTGCCCAGGCCCCAGTTGCGCCCGCCGATCAGCACGTCGCCCGGCCGCACCTCGGCGGCGAACTCGGGGCGGAGGTAGTGGAAGGCGTAGGTCTGAAACAGGTCCTCGCCCGCCATGAATGGGGCGAACTTGCCGGGGAGGATGTCGTCGGTGTTGACGGAGTCGGGGAATTTCCAGACTCGGGGCATCTCAGTGGGTCTCCAGGCGGTACGAGGCACAGGCGAAGGTCACGGCCTCCACCGCCCGCGCGAAGCCGTGCGGGGCGTTGACCCGCAGGAAGACCTTGCCGCTTTCTTCTTTTGCGACGCCGACCGTCAGGACGCCGAGCGGGAGGTCGTACCAGACGCCCGCGTCGTGATCCGTGTCTTTCAGGCCGCCCTCGAAAGCCCCTCTCACCCCGTCGTCGAGGACCGTTTCACCGACGCGGGCGAAGAGGTCCAGGCAGGGCAGAAAGTTGGCACCGTGAATCCAGGCCGTGTGTGCCTTCATGCCCCCACCCGCCTCTCCAGGTCCTCCGGCAACCCGATGCGCCCCAGCACCGCCGTCGCCGCCGCCACCGCCGGGCTGGCCAGATACACCCGCGCGTCCTTGTCCCCCATGCGGCCGATGAAGTTGCGGTTGGAGGTGGAGACGCAGACCTCGCCGGGCGCGAGCACCCCCTGGTGGCGGCCCATACAGGGACCGCAGCCGGGCGTCCCCAGCGCCGCGCCCGCCCGCTGAAGGGTGAGCAGCGTGCCGTCTTCCAGCGCCTGCTCCATGACCTGACTGCTTGCCGGGATCACCAGCAGGCGGGTGCCGGGGCTAACCCGGCGGCCCCGCAGCACCTCGGCGGCGGCGTGCAGGTCCTCCAGGCGGCCGTTGGTGCAGGTGCCGATAAAGACCTGATCGACCCGTAGCCCGCGCAGGTCGGAAACGTCGTGAACGTTGTCCACCTCCGAGGGGGCGCTCATGCGCGGGCGCAGGGTGCTCAGGTCGATCTCGACCTCGCGCACGTACACGGCGCCGGGGTCCGGGTACACCCAGTCGGGAATGTCGTAGCCGTAGGCGGTCAGGATCTCGCCGCCGGGGACGACCAACCCGGCCTTGGCCCCCGCCTCCACGCACAGGTTCGCCAGCGTCATGCGTTCGCCGCGGGTGAAGCGGTCCCCGGCGTGCAGCTCGACGCTCTGGTAGGTCGCGCCGTCGGCGCCCAGCACACGGATCATCTCCAGGGCGGCGTCCTTGGCGCTCACGCCGGGCTGGAGGTCGCCGGTCAACGTGACCTTCACGCTCTCGGGCACCCGCAGCCAGGTTTTGCCGCTCGCGGCGGCCAGGGCGATGTCAGTCGCGCCCATGCCGGTGCCGAAGGCGGCGACCGCCCCGTAGGTCGTCGAGTGGCTGTCGGATCCCAGCACGATCCAGCCGGGTTGCGCGAGACGTTCTTCCATCAGGACCTGATGGCAGATGCCGCGCCCCACGTCAAAGAGGCGGACCCCCGTGGCGGCGGCGTACTCGCGCGCCTCCTTCTGGGCCTGCGCCACGCTCACGGTGGAGGCGGGCGCGACATGGTCCACGACGATCGAGACGCGCCCAGGATATCTCGGTGTGGCGGCGAGGTCACGCTCCATCCGTTCGATGAAGCTCTGGGCGATCGAATCGACGACCATCACCTGATCCACGTCCACCACGGCGAGGTCCCCGGCGTAGACCGCTCTGGCGCCGCGCCGGGAGAGGATCTTTTCCGCCATCGTCTGCGGGCGGGAGGGGGAAAGGGACATGGGCGCATTCTGGCGCGAAATGGGCCGGGTGGTATGAGATTGAATACCCGAAGGCGCTCTCTGATTTACATTTGACAAGAGTTATTGGCGATGCGGCGAAGCCCCAGACGGCGCCCTATCCTGGGGGCATGGTCAAGCTCGAAGAAACGCCGCTGCCCGGAGTGGGCGTGCGGCACGATTTTGATGGCCGCTACGGCAAGCGCGTGGGCGTGATCACGCACCGGGACGGACGGCGGGAGATTTTCGTCTCGCGGCGCGACGACCCCGATGCCTGCGCCCAGAGCATCGTCCTGAGTGACGAGGAGGCCGAGGCGGTGGCCGACCTGCTGGGCGGCAGCACGATCACCCGGCACGTGTCGCGGCTCACCCAGGATGTCGAGGGGCTGGCGATCGACTGGCTGTCCATGCCGGGTTTCAGCCCCTACGCCGGGCGGCTGCTGGGCGACACCCGGATGCGGACGCGCACGGGCGCGAGCATCGTGGCGATCATGCGCGGCGGGCAGGCGATCCCGGCGCCGGGGCCGGAGCTGCCGCTGCTGCCCGGCGACACGCTGGTGGTGGTGGGCACGCCCGAGGGGGTGGTGCGCGCTGCCGGGCTGCTGAGTGGTGAGGATAGCGGCGCGGCGGGCTGAGGCGGCCCGCTCCCCTCTCCTGCTGAGCGCCCCTCTCCCCGCTTCCCTGTTCCGGCACGCCGCCCCCGCCTCTTTCCCCTTCCCGGAGGTTCGACGTGCCCCTGGCGCAACTGTTTCTGGAACTCGGCGCGGTGATCCTGGCGCTGGCCTTTGTGGGCCGGGCGGCCGGCCGGCTGGGCATCACGCCGATTCCGCTGTACCTGCTGGCAGGCATCGGCCTGGGGGCCTTCATGTCGCTGGGGGACGCACCCGAGGAATTCATCCATATCGGGGCCGAGATCGGCGCGGTGCTGCTGCTGTTCACGCTGGGGCTGGAGTACACCAGCCAGGAGCTGCGCGACAACCTGCACGCCAACCGGGGGGTCGGGCTGCTCGACGTGGGCCTGAACTTCACGCCGGGGCTGCTGGCGGGGCTGCTGCTGGGCTTCACGCCGCTGGCGGCCGTGCTGCTGGGCGGCGTGACCTACCTGACCTCCAGCGGGATCGCCTCCAAGGTGCTCGCGGACCTCGGTAGGCTGGGCAACCGCGAGACCCCGGTGATCCTGTCGGTCTGCGTGCTGGAGGACGTGGCGATGGCCGCCTACCTGCCGGTCGTGGCCGCCCTTTTGATCGGCGGCACGCTGGCGGCGGTCGGGGTCAACGTGCTGGTGGCCCTGGCCGCCTTCGCCCTGGCGTTTTTCCTGGCGCTGCGGTACGGCCCCCTGCTCAGCCGGGTGGTCAACGTGCAGAGCAACGAGGCGCTGCTGCTCAGCGTGTTCGGGCTGGTGCTGGTCGTGGCGGGCGCCGCCGACCTGCTGCGGGTGTCGGCGGCCATCGGGGCCTTTCTGGTGGGCATCGCGCTCTCGGGCGAGGTGGCCGAGCGCACCCGCACCCTGATTGCCCCGCTGCGCGACCTCTTCGCGGCCGTGTTCTTCGTGTTTTTCGGTTTGCAGCTGGACCTGGGGGCCGTGCCGGAGGTGCTGCTCCCGGCAGCGCTGCTGGCCGTGGTCACCAGTATCACCAAGTTCTACACCGGCTGGTGGGGGGCGGCGCGGGCGGGCGTGCAGGCGCGCGGTCGGTTTCGCGCCGGGGCCACCCTGATTCCGCGCGGCGAGTTCAGCATCCTGATCGCGGGGCTGGGCCTGGGGCTGGCGCCCACGCTGGGGCCGCTGGCCGCCGAGTACGTGCTGCTCACAGCCCTGATCGGCCCGGTGCTGGCCCGCTTCGACGGCCAGCTCGCGCCGCTGCTGGACCGGGGGCGGCCGGGTGAGACGCAGGTGGGATAAAGCGGGCGCAGGCTGGAGCAGTTGCCTCCAGCCTGCGCCACGTTGCGGCGTCGCGGCGGTTACACCGCCAGCCCCTCGGCGTGGGCGCTGACCTCGCGCGCCTCGTAGTGGCCGGGGGGCAGGTGCAGCGCGGGCGTGTTGACCTCGAACTCGTCGCGCCAGCCCACCTCGTCCAGCGCCTTTTTCCAGGCGCCGATGCTTTCGTTGCGGTAGATGGCGTAGGCGGCCATCCCGACTTCCGGGCCGCCGCGTGCGATCACCGACTCGACCCAGGCCCACTTGGCCGACACGTTGCGCAGCTCGGCGGTGGTGCGCAGTTCCTTCTGGATGCGCTTGAGGCGCTTCTCGATGGTCTGCACGCCGCCGAAGGGGTCCGCGAAATGGGGCGTGTGGCGCTTGGGCACGAAGGGGCTGATGCCCAGGGCGACCCGGTTGATCCCCGCGAGTTCCCGGGTGAACTCGATCAGCTCGGTGATGTCGTCGTCGGTTTCCGGGCCGAGGCCGATCATCATGTAGACCTTGATGCCCTTGAAGCCCAGGTCGCGGCTGATGTGGGCGGTCTTGAGCAGGTCCTCGGTCGTGATGCCCTTTTTCAGCCAGCGGCGCAGGCGCTCAGAGGGCGCGTCGCTCGCCACCGTGAAGGTCCGCAGGCCCCCCGCCTTGAGAATCTCGGCGAGTTCGGCGTCCACCGTGTCAGCGCGGATGCTGCTCACGCCCAGCTTGATGCCCCGGTCGGTCAGCGTGCGCCCGACGTACTTGGTGTGCGGAAAGTCCGAGAGGGCCGCGCCCACCAGCCCGACCTTTTCGACCCAGTCGGGGATGGTGTCCAGCAGTTCCTGGGCCTGGTTGTTGCGGTTGGGGCCGTACATCGTCCGGGCGAGGCAGAAGGTGCAGGGGCGCGGGCAGCCGCGCTGCGCCTCGACCAGGAACATGTTGGACAGCTCCGAGTGCGGCGTCACGATCTGCGAGTAGGCGGGCAGCAGCTCCTTGGGCGCGGTCGCCCAGGTCGGCTCGTGGACGTGGCGGGCAGGCAGGAAGATGCCGGGCATCCCGTCGATGAGGTCGTAGAAGTCCTCGCGGGTCCGCGACTCGCGCAGGGCTTCACTGACCACCGGCACGATCTGCTCGCCGTCCCCGATCACGATCACGTCGGCAAAGGGCGTCAGCGGATAGGGGTTCGACGACGTGAAAGGACCGCCGATCATCACGATGGGGTCGCTGTCGCTGCGCTCCTCACGCAGCGGGCGCATCCCCGCCACGTCCAGCGTGCGGATGATGTTCGTGAGGTCCAGCTCGAAGGACACGCTCAGCGCGAACAGCTCGCAGTCGCCCGCGTCGCGGCCCGACTCGACGGTGGGCAGGGCCTGCCCGGTGCGCTCGAAGGCCTCCACGTCGTCGGGCAGAAAGGCCCGCTCGCAGGCGACCCCTTCTTCCTGGTTGAACATCCGGTAGATGACCTGATAGCCCAGCGAGGCCATGCCGACCGAGTACCGATTGGGAAACGCCAGCGTGACGCGGATCGGGGCCTGCTTGTAGAGGGTCCCGGTTTCCGCCTCCAGCAGCGGTTTGATGGTGTTGCGCCAGTAACTCAAGAAACCTCCGGGGTGGCGGCGCCGGAGAGTTCGGGACACTCAGGAGTCAGCGCACGTCACAGCCGTCCATTGTAGCGGGAAGTGTTTTCCGAACTGAAGCGCGGCTCACGGCGGGGCCGCGCCGGGGCCGTCGCCCTGGGCCGGGCGCCACGCGCTGGCGACGAAGTAGGCCACGCCCCCCAGCCCGCCCGCCAGCAGCAAGAAGACCAGCAGCCGCCACAGCACCCCCGCCGCCCCCACCACGAAGGCCCCCAGGCCCGTCAGCAGTTGCCCGGCCAGCCACAGCAGCGCCAGCGCCGTCAGCGCGAGCAGCAGCACACCGGCCAGGGCGAGGAGAAGACGGGTCATGGGCACAAGATAGTGCAAAGCGGGCAGTGCGCCCACCGCTGGGGGTGGCCCACTGCCCTCTCTGCTGCCACGTCGCGGAGGCTTTACGCCTGGCGGATGTGCTCGATGATGCGGTCGGCGAACTGGCTGGTCTTGACCTCGTTGGCCCCTTCCATGCCGCGCGCGAAGTCGTAGGTGACGGTCTTCTCGCGGATGGTCTGGTCGAGACCCTTCAGGATCAGGTCGGCGGCTTCGGTCCAGCCCATGTAGCGCAGCATCATCTCGCCGGAGAGGATCACCGAGGAGGGGTTGATCACGTCCTTGCCCGCGTACTTGGGCGCGGTGCCGTGGGTGGCCTCGAAGATCGCGTGGCCGGTCACGTAGTTGATGTTAGCCCCCGGCGCGATGCCGATGCCGCCGACCTGCGCGGCGAGCGCGTCGGAGAGGTAGTCGCCGTTGAGGTTCAGGGTGGCGATCACGTCGTACTCGGTGGGGCGCAGCAGGATCTGCTGAAGGAAGTTGTCGGCGATCACGTCCTTGATCACGATGCCGCCCGGAAGCTGGAGCCAGGGGCCGCCGTCGAGTTCCACGCCGCCGAACTCGCGCTTGGCCAGCTCGTAGCCCCAGTCGCGGAAGCCGCCCTCCGTGAACTTCATGATGTTGCCCTTGTGCACGAGGCTCACGCTCTTGCGGCCGTTGTCGATCGCGTACTGGATGGCGGCGCGGACGAGGCGCTCGGTGCCTTCCTTGGAGACGGGCTTCACGCCGAAGGAACTGGTTTCGGGGAAGCGGATCGCAGTCACGCCCATCTCGCCGATCAGGAACTCGCGCACGCGGTCGGCCTCGGGGGTCCCGGCCTTGTACTCGATCCCGGCGTAGATGTCTTCGGTGTTCTCGCGGAAGATCACCATGTCCACGTCCTGGGGCCGCTTGACGGGGCTGGGGACGCCCTCGAAGTACTGGACGGGGCGGACGCAGGCGTACAGGTCGAGCTGCTGGCGCAGCGCCACGTTGATGGAGCGGATGCCGCCGCCGACGGGCGTGGTGAGCGGCCCCTTGATGCCGAAGAGGTACTCGCCAAAGGCGTCCACGGTCGCCTGCGGGAGCCACTCGCCCTCGCCGTAGACCTGGGTGCTCTTCTCGCCCGCGTAGACTTCCATCCACTCGATCTGGCGCTGACCGCCGTAAGCCTGCTGCACGGCGGCGTCGAGCACGCGCACGGAGGCGCGCCAGATGTCGGGGCCGGTGCCGTCGCCCTCCACGAAGGGGATGACGGGACGGTCGGGGACCATCAGCTTGCCCCCCTCCATGCGAATCTTCTCGCCCTGGGTGGGCACCTGGATATGCGGATCTTGGCTGTGTGGGTCTTGAATGGTCATGTCGGCCCAACTCTACCCCCCGCAGCCCGTCAGGCGAAGTGGGGGCGTCCGCATGGCCTGGATGGGGTGAGGGGTGAGGGGCGCCAGGGTTCCGGTCCCCCCGGCGCCCCCCAGCAGATGAATCTTTGCGGCAGGAGCGTTCAAGGTCGCGCTGGGAAATCTCAGGTCGGCTTCACCCCCACGGTAGAGCTGGGTGCGATGCTCCAGCCACCCCAACCGGGAATCCACTTGCCAGGAGGTCAACACATGAGTGACGACAAGAGCACGCTGGGCAACATGGCCGACGCCGCCAAGGCCAAGATCAACGAGGGGGCTGACCGCGCCCGCGCCGCCGGCCACGAGATCGCCAGCCACGTCGGGGGCACCGCCGACAACCTGGAGGACAAGGCGCAGGCCGCCAAGGACCGCGCCAAGGCCGAGGGCCACAACGCCGAGGCCCACGCCGAGTACAGCGAGGGCAAGCGCGAGGCGCAAGACGGCGACGGCCACTAGACCCACCTTCTTCTTTGACCGGCTTTCCTCGCGGGGGGCCGGTTTCTTCGTGCCTGCCGCCGACCGGCGCGGTACGCTGCCGCAATGACCTCTGCCCCCGAGTGGCAACGCTGGTACCGCATCGAACCGCAGGCGCGGTACACCCCGCAGATCGGGGCGCTGGTCGAGATGCTGAACTACGCCCGGATGACCACCCTGGCGGACGTGCAGGGGCTGACCGCCGAGCAGCTCTGGGCCACGCCGCCCGGCTTCGGCAACTCCATCGGGGCGCTGCTGACGCATATGGCGGCGGTGGAGCGGACCTACCACCTCTTTTCGCTGGAGGGCCGTGACCTTGACCTGGAAAGGGACGCGGCCCTGCTGGGGGGCCTGAGCATGGGCCGCGAGGGCACGCCTCCGCCCACCGGGCAGAGCCTGGAGACGCTGCTGGCCGAGTTGCAGGAGAGCCGAGCGGTCACGCTGGCAGCCCTCGCCGAGCGGGACGACGCCTGGCTGGCCTCGCGGCTCACGTTGCCGGGCTTCGACTTTCCCAACCACCACTGGGCCTGGTTCCACGTCATGGAGGACGAGGTCAACCACCGGGGCCAGATTCGCCTGATTCGCAAGCTCGTCGCGCCCGCGCCGCAGCCGGAAGCCTCGGCTTGATGGGCGACCTCTTGCTGGTCCGGCACGCGAAGGCGACCGGGCAGGCCCCCGACGCGCCCCTCACCCCTGAGGGCACCGAGGCTGCCCAGCGACTCGCGGAAGCCCTGGCAGACTCGGGCCTCACCCGCATCGTGAGCAGTCCCTGGCGGCGGGCGGTGGACACGGGGCGGCCCCTGGCCCGGCAGCTGGGGCTGGAGGTCGAAACCGACGAGAGGCTGACCGAGCGGGTGCTGAGCGGCGACGACCTGCCCGACTGGCAGACGCACCTGCGGGCCAGCTTTGCAGACGCTGGGCTGCGCCTGCCCGGCGGCGAGTCGGGGGCAGCGGCCCGCGAGCGCGTCCTCGCGGCCCTGCGGGACGCCCGCGATCCCGGCGGGGTGAGCGTGGTCGTCACGCACGGCAACCTGCTGGCCCTGGCGCTGGGATTGGACTTCGGGGGCTGGGCGGGCCTGCGCAACCCCGACGTGTGGCGGCTGGACCCGGACGGCCGGGCGGCCCGGTTGGATTTGGCATGACCGACCCGCGCGCGACCCCGCTGCACGAGGGCACCCCGTACCTGACCGAGCGGCGGGTGCTGGCAGGCGTGCCCGTGCTGATCGAGCGGCCCCCGGAGGCGGCGGACGTGCGGGCGCTGTGCGTGGTCTACCACGGGGCCTGGGCGGCGAAGGAGGGCAAGCTGGGCGTGTACACGGCGCTGGCGGCACGGGGCTGGGCGGTCGTGCTGCCCGACGCGGCGCTACACGGCGAGCGGTTGGGGGACGCGCCCGCCGACCTGAACCCGCGCGAGTACGTGTGGCAGAGCGTGCGGGGCAC
The DNA here is from genome assembly GCF_014201885.1 of Deinococcus budaensis. Lineage (NCBI taxonomy): Bacteria > Thermotogati > Deinococcota > Deinococci > Deinococcales > Deinococcaceae > Deinococcus > Deinococcus budaensis. The sequence continues at coordinate 421,707 of NZ_JACHFN010000001.1, forward strand.
GGTGGCCGAGGCCCCGGCGCTGCTGGACGCCCTGGCGGAACTGTTCAGCCCGCTGCCCGTCGCGGTGGTGGGGTCGAGCATGGGGGGCTACGTGGCGCAGACGCTGGCGCGGACGGAGAAACGGGTCACGTGCGCGGCGGCGCTGATCACCTCGGGCGTGTGGCAAGAACCGGAAGTTCGCAGGCCAGACCTGCGGGCCTGGCTGGAAGCGCAGCGCCCGGTCACGCACGCGGATGACCTGCCCCCCTGCACGCTGCTGCTGGCAAGCGGGGACCGCGACGCGGTGTTTCCCCTCGCCCACCACCACGCGCCGACCGCCGCTGCCTACCGCGCGGCTTATCAGCGGGCCGGGTGCCCGCAGCGGTTTCGGGAACAGGTCTTTGCGGGCGTGGGCCACTTCACCAGCCGGGCGATGCGGGACGCGGTGGTCCGTTTTCTGCTGGCCCCGGACACCTGACATTTGTAAAGCCCCGGCAAAGCACATCCGCCTCCCGGCGTCGCCATTCGGGTAGATTTTTGCCGTCTGACAGCGCATTGGCGGCCCTCGGGAGCGCGTGTTAGTCTCGCTCCGATCTCAAGGAGGCAACACCATGACGAGCACGCTGATGGAGGGCTTCCTCCCGTTTGAGCATGAACCGTACTTCGCCTTTGCCCAGGAGGAGGTGGCGCAGCAGCAACGCGAGGCCTACCGGATGGTGCGCGAGACGTACGTGGGCCGGACTTTTCCCATGTACATCGGCGGGCAGCCGGTGGAGGGCGGCGAGACCTTCGAGGTCCGCAACCCCGCCGACACCCGCGAGGTCGTGTGGCGCTTTCCGGGGGCGACGCCCGAGCAACTGGAAGAGGCCGTCGCCGCCGCGAAGGCCGCCTTCGAGGAGTGGCGCTTTTCGGACCCGATGCAGCGGGCCACGATCTTCAAGCGGGCGGCCGAGCTGCTGCGTGCCCGCCGGATGGAATTCAACGCCGTGATGGGGCTGGAGAACGGCAAGAACTGGGCCGAGGCCGACGGGGAAATCGCGGAGTGCGTGGACCACTTCGAGGTCTTCGCGCGCGAGACGCTGAAGTGGGCGCAGGGCAAGCCGGTCTACCCGGTGCCGGGCGAGCACGTCACGACCGTGTACGAACCCATCGGCGTGGTGGCGGTCATCAGTCCCTGGAACTTTCCGGCGGCGATTCCGCTGGGGATGAGCCTGGGGGCCATCGCGGCGGGCAACACGGTGGTGTGGAAACCGGCCAGTGAAACGCCGCTGTCGAGCCTGCTGCTCGTGGAGCTGCTGTTCGAGGCGGGGCTGCCGAGAAACGTCATCCAGTTTCTCACCGGGGCCGACGACGTGCTGGGCGATCCGCTGGTGGACCACAAGGATGTCCGCATGATCGCCTTTACCGGCTCCAAGGAGATCGGCTGCCGCATCATGGAGCGGGCAGCGAAGGTGCAGCCCGGCCAGCGCTGGCTCAAGCGCGTGATGGCCGAGATGGGCGGCAAGGACCCCACCGTGGTCTGCGCCGACGGCGACGTGGAGGCGGCGGCGGTGGGCATCGTGCAGGCGGCTTTCGGGTACGCGGGGCAGAAGTGCTCGGCCTGCTCGCGGGTGATCGCGGAAGACAGCGTGTACGACGAGCTGCTGGAGCGGGTCACCGCGCTCGCCCGGGGGCTGAAGGTCGGCTCCCCCGAGGAGAACGCCGCGCTCGGCCCGGTGATTCACGAGGGCAGCGCCCAGCGGATCATGGCGTACGTCGAACGCGGCAAGGGCACGGCGCGGCTGGTGCTGGGGGGCGAACGCGCAGACAGCGGGGAACATGAGGGCGGCTACCTCCAGCCCACCATCTTCGCGGATGTGGACCCGAAAGACCCTCTCTTTCAGGAGGAGATTTTCGGGCCGGTGCTGAGCTTTACCCGGGCGCGCGACTGGCAGCACGCCATCGAGCTGGCGAACGACTCGGAATACGGCCTGACCGCCGCCTTCTACAGCCGCGACCCCGCCAAGATCGCCGAGGCGCGGCGGCGGATTCACGTGGGCAACCTGTACGTGAACCGCAAATGCACCGGGGCGCTCTCCGGCACCCACGCGTTCGGCGGCTACGGCATGAGCGGCACGAACGCCAAGGTGGGTGGGCCGGACTACCTGTTCTGGTTTCTCCAGACGAAAACGGTGGCGCAGCGGTACTAGAGGCGGGCCGAGGCGGTCAGCCACGCCCGGGCCTCCTCCTCCGTCCTCACGAAGCGAATCCAGGGATGGGCCGCGTGCTCGTGGGCGAGTTCGGCGAAGCGCTCGCCGTGGGCCGTGAAGTCGGGCAGCACCAGCGCGGTCCGCACGCGGTAATTCACCAGCTTCTGGAACAGCTCGCCCGCCAGGCCGCTGCGCAGCTCGAAGAAGTCGGGGCCGAGGTCCGCCTCCGTCAGGATCAGGCCGTCGAGGTCGTAGACGGCCCCGAGCAGCTCCGGCACGTCGGCCAGCGTCCGCACCGACCGGCCCAGGTCCGCCGCCGCCCGGATGTTGAGCGTCTCCTTCGCCATAGGGCAGCCTAACAAGCTCCCCTCCCCTTCTCTGCGAGACTGACCCCATGACTGAGATCCCACCCGACCGCAACGAGCGTGCCCAGCTTGCTTTTGCCCGGCTGCTGCCCAAGCTGTTCCGGGGCGGGCAGGCGTTCGTGGGCGTGGAGGCGGCGCTGAGCGGGCTGGACGCGGAGGCCGCCGTCCGCCGCCCGGAGGGCCTGCCGCACTCGGTGGCCGAACTCGTCGCGCACGTGAACTGGTGGAACCGCTGGATGCTCGACGTGATCGAAGGCGGCCAGGCGATGCCGTATCCGAAGCGCGCGGCCGACACCTGGCCCGAGGTCGGGGAGGCCGACTGGGCGCGGGTGCGGAGCGAATTCTACGAGCTGCTGGCGCGGGTGGACACCCACACCGCCCGCCCCGACCTCGCCAACCCGGTCAACCACGAGGAGACCATCGGGGAGTTGCTGGCCGACTTCGCGCTGCATACGGCGCACCATTTCGGGCAGGTCGTGACCGTGCGGCAGGCCCTGGGGGCGTGGCCGCCTCCGGGGGGCGGGGACACGTGGTAGACCCCGCCCCCACCGTCACCGAGCTGAACGCCGGAGACTCCAGCCGCGCCTCGCACGTGTGGCGGGTGGACCCGCCCGGCGGCCCCCCGATGATCCTGCGCCGGGCGTGGTGGACGGCGCCGGAGGTGAGCGCCTTCATGCTGGGGCTGAACCGGCTGTTCGGAGTGGACCCGCGCGACCTGGACAGGACGGCGGCGGCCTACGCCCGCTGGCGGGAGATCGGGGCGTGGGCGGTGCCGGAGACGCTGGGGCTGGTGGCGTTCCGGGGCGCTCCGGCGCTGGGGGTGACTTTCGTGCCCGGCGACCCGGCCCGCGCCCTGCACGATGCGGACGCAGCGGACCTGGGGCGGCGGGTGGCGCGGGTTCATGGCCACGCCTCGGCCACGTTCGGGGACGTGACGGGCCGGGGAGGGCGCCCGCTGGCGGACTTCTACCCCGAAGCGCTGCGGGTCGTGCGCGAACTCGCGGCGCACTTCGGCCCCGGCCCCTGGGCCGAGCACTGGCCGGCGGTCGAGGCGGCGTTCGCGGCGGCCCCCACCCCCACCCATGCCGCGCCCATGCTGCTGGACTGGGACGGCGCCCAGTTCGTGTGGCGGGACGGCCAACCCTTCGCCCTGGTGGACACCGAATCTTCCGCCCTCGCCCCGCCCGAACTCGACCTGTGCCTGTGGGAGCTGCTGCTCACGCCGCCGGGCGCTGCCCAGTTTCGCACCGGATACGCCGAACTGCGGCCCTTTCCTGCCCTGGGGCCGCACCGCGCCGCCTGCCGCCTGCTGCTGCGGGCGCTGGAGGTGGAGGGGGCACCTCCTCTGCCCGAGTGGCTCGGACGCCCCGCGCCCTTCGACGCCTGACGCTCTCCCCACCTCTCCGAAAGGCCTGACCCGTGACCGATTCTTCCGTCTTCTACCGTTCCCGCAAGTCCTACCCGGTCGCCGTGCGCGGCGAGGGGGTCTACCTCTATGACGCCGACGGGCGGCGGTACCTGGACGGCTCCTCGGGAGCGCTGGTGGCGAACATCGGGCACGGGCGCGCCGAGGTCGCGGACGCCCTGGCGCGGCAGGCGCGTGAGCTGCCTTTCGTTCACGGCTCGCAGTTCAGCTCCCCGGTGCTGGAGGAGTACGCCGCGCGGCTGCTCGCCTTCCTGGGGTTGCCGGGCTTCCGCTTCTGGGGGGTGTCGGGCGGCTCGGAGGCCAACGAGAGCGCGATCAAGCTGGCCCGGCAGTACCACCTGGAACGCGGCGAGCCGGGGCGCTACCGGGTGGTGACCCGGGTCCCCAGCTACCACGGGGCCTCGCTGGGGGCGCTCGCCGCGTCGGGAATGGGCGCGCGGCGGGCGATCTACTCGCCCCTGATGAACGAGGCGGCGTGGCCCAAGCTGCCGAAACCCGACCCCACGCTTTCCGGCGAGGCCGACGCCGAACGCCTGCGCGCGGTGCTGGAGGAAGCCGGACCAGGCACGGTCGCCGCCTTCTTGTGCGAGCCGGTGGTGGGCGCGTCCGACGCGGCGCTGGCGCCGAACCCCGGCTACCACGCCCGCATTGCCGAGATCTGCCGTGAGTACGGCGTGCTGTTCGTGGCCGACGAGGTGATGAGCGGGATGGGCCGCTGCGGGGCGCCCCTGGCCGTGCGGCTGGGGGGCGAGGTGACCCCGGACATCGTCGTGCTGGGCAAGGGGCTGGCCGCCGGGTACGCGCCGCTGGCGGGCCTGGCCGCGAGCGCCGAGGTCTACGGCACGGTGATGAACGGCTCGGGGGCCTTCAAGCACGGCTTTACCTACGCGGGGCACCCGGTCAGCGTGGCGGCGGGGCTGAGCGTGCTGGAGATCGTGGAGCGCGAGCGCCTGCCCGAGCGGGCGCGCGAGCAGGGGGGGCGGCTGCTGGCCGGGCTGCGCGAGCTGAAGGCGAAGCATCCCGGGGTGCTGGAGGCGCGCGGCCACGGGCTGCTGCTGGGGCTGGCGCTGGGCGATCCGGCCACCGGGCAGGCCTACGAGACGCCGGGCGCCGCCGACCGGGTGGCGCGGGCAGCCTGGGAGCGCGGGCTGATCACCTACCCCGGCACGGGCGCGCTGGACGGCACCCGCGGCGACCACCTGCTGCTGGGGCCGCCGCTGAGCATCTCGGACGCCGAGGTGGACGAGCTGCTCGCGGCGCTGGACGGAGCGCTGGGGGCGGCAGGCTGACACGGCGCCCCGGCCTTTCCCCCGCGCCCCTGACCGCCCGCTGACGCCCCGCTGAAGTTGCGGTGACGCACGCCCCGCAGGCTGGGGGCATGACGAATCCCCAGCGCACGCAGGGCAGGGCCGACTCCAGCCCCTGGCACCGCTTGCTCGACCGCCAGCTCACCCGCCGGGGGGCGCTGGGCACGGTGGCCGCCACCGCTGCCGCCGCCGCGCTGCCGCTCACCCTGGGCGACGCGGGCGCCGTGTCCAACAACGGGGCGCCCATCTTGGCCGATCCCCAGGCGCTCCCTCCGCGCAGCGTTCCTCCTTTCCGGGCCATCGCGCCGGGGAACGCCGACACGCTGACGCTCCCCTTCGGCTACCGCTGGCAAACGCTGGCCCCCTGGGGCGAGGTCTTCACGGCCGATGGGCGCGAGATCGGCTTCAACCACGACTTCGTGGGCTACTTTCCGCTGGACCTGCTGGAGGGCGGCCGCAGTTCCACCGACGCGCTGCTCACCATCAACCACGAGTACGTGAACGCGCTGTTCGTGGGCGGCGACACCAAGAACCGGACGAAGCAGCAGATCGAGGCCGAGATGAAGGCGGTCGGCGTGAGCGTGGTCCGGGTGCGCCGCGAGGAAGGCGGCTGGAAGATCGTGCCCGACCCCCGCAACCGCCGCATCGACGCCCTGACCGAGATCGAGCTGACCGGCCCGGCGCGGGGCAGCGCCGCCGTGAAGGGCGCGACCACCGTGAGGGGCAGCGTGGGCAACTGCTCGGGCGGACAGACCCCCTGGGGCACCCTCTTGACCTGCGAGGAGAACGTGGACGGCTACGCCAAAGCCTGGGCGGGCAGCGGCTACGAGGCCCTGCACCAGGGCTGGGTGACCGAGATCGACCCCTTCGACCCCGCCTGGACCCCCAAAAAGCGCACGGCGATGGGCCGCTTCCGGCACGAGAATGTGGCCGTGACCGTGGCGAAAGACGGCCGGGTGGTGGGCTACATGGGCGACGACATGCAGGACGCCTGCGTGTACAAGTTCGTCAGCCGGGGCCGGTACGAGCCGGGCAACCGACAGGCCAACCGCGACCTGCTCACCGAAGGCGACCTGTACGTGGCGAACTTCGGCAACGGAAGCTGGGTGCTGCTGGACTACGAGAAGAACGCGAGGCTGCGCGACGCCAAGGGTGCCGACGGCAAGCCGCTGTTCGCGGGCCAGGCCGACGTGCTGGCCGACGCGCGGGCCTCGGCGCTGACGGTGGGCGGCACCCCGGTGGACCGCCCCGAGGACATCGAGATTCACCCCCGCAGCGGCGAGGTGTACGTCGCGCTCACCAACAACACCAAGCACGGCAACTACTTCGGCCAGATCGTGAAGTTCCGCGAGGACGGGGACGACGCGGCCGCCCAGAAGTTCCTGTGGGAGGTCTTCGCGGTCGGCGGCCCCCAGAGCGGGTTTGCCAGCCCCGACAACCTGGTGTTCGACCCCCACGGCAACCTGTGGATGGTGACCGACAACTCCGACCTGGTCAGCAACCCGATCAAGGCCTTCCACGGCAACAACGCGATGTTCTTCTTCCCCACCGAGGGACCGCGCGCCGGACGGGCGCACCGCTTCGCCACCGGGCCGGTGGACGCCGAACTCACCGGCCCGGTGTGGTCGCCCGACGGCCGGACGCTCTTCCTGTCGGTTCAGCACCCCGGCGAGGACAGCGAGAGCCTGGAAGCGCTGACCAGCACCTTTGCCGCGAAGCCCGGCACCCGCATTCCCCGCCCCACCCTGGTCGCCATCGAGGGCTTTCCCGGCTGGGGGGGCGCGTGACCCTGCTGCCCGCTCCCAAGGCGCCCTGGATCGTGGGCCGCCCGGTGCTGCTGGAGCACGCCGCCGACGACTTTCTGAACGAGGTGACCCGCCAGAAGCCCTGGCGCCGGGCACGCTTTGAAACGCTGCTGGAGGAACTGGACGGCTTTTTGGGAAGTCCGGCTCCCCTGCTCGCCTACACCCGGCTGACCGGCGAGGCGTGGTGCCACAGCCTGCCGCCGGGGGAGCAGGCGCTCGCCGCCGAACTGCTCAGCGAGTTCCGCGCCTACCTGCGCGAGTGGGGCTGGCTCGACAGCGCGCGGCCAGTGAACCTGCCGGATTGAGGGTCCCCTTCCCGGGCGACGGCCCCCGCTCGACCATCGGCGGGGGCCTCGTCTGAGCGCAGAGCCGTCGTCTTCTTCCGACATGCCCTCCACACCCGCTGGAAGGCCCCGGTCTCAGGGTTGGCGGGCGCTCAGAGCGTCAGGATCTCGTGGCCCTTCTCGGTCACGACGACCGTGTGCTCGAACTGGGCGCTGGGCTGCTTGTCCCCGGTGATGACGGTCCAGCCGTCATCCAGCAGGCGGGTGTCGGGCGTGCCCAGGTTGATCATCGGTTCGACCGTGAAGACCATGCCGGGCTGCAACTTGAGGCCGGTGTAGCGCGCCCCGTGGTGGTAGATGGTGGGTTCCTCGTGCAGCCGTTTGCCGATGCCGTGGCCGGTGTATTCCTTGACCACGCCGAAGCCGCGCGACTCGGCCAGCGTCTGAATGGCGTGGCCGATATCGCCGGTGCGGTTGCCGGGCCGCACGACCTCCAGCCCCGCCGCGAGGCACTGGCGGGTGGTGTCCACCAGCGCCTGCACCTGCGGAGCGACCTTGCCGACCGTGTAGGTGTAGCAGGCGTCGCCGTACACGCCGTTCATCAGCACGCCGATGTCCACCCCGACAATGTCGCCTTCCTCCAGCGCACGCGGGCCGGGGATGCCGTGGCAGATCACCTCGTTCACGGACGCGCAGATGGTCGCGGGAAAGGGATTGTTCCTCGGGCCGTAGCCCAGGTAGGCGGGCGTGGCCCCGGCGGCGCGGATATGTTCTTCCGCGATGCGGTCGAGGTCCGCCAGGGTCACGCCGGGTTTGACATGCGGTTCGAGGACCCGGAAGGTTTCGGCAACGAGCGCCCCCGCGCGGCGCATGGCTTCGATCTCGCGGGCGGATTTCAGGGCGACGCGGCTCATAACAAAGGAGGCTAGCACGTCACCGCAGCCCCGCCGGGAAGACCGGACACGCTACGCTGCCGGGCATGAACGTGGTCATCAGCGTGGACATGGAGGGCGTGTGCGGCGTCGCGAGCTGGGTGCAGGTCAGCCCGCCCGAGTTCGGGGGCCTGGTGAACGGGGCGGAATATCAGGCCGCCCGCGAACGGATGACCCGCGAAGCTGCCGCCGCCGCCGAGGGTGCCCTGGCGGGCGGCGCGACGGGTGTGCTGATCAACGACTCACACGACACGATGCGCAACCTGCTGCCCGAGCTTTTGCCCCAAGGGGTGCGGTTCACCTCCGGCCACGACCGGCCGCTGAGCATGGTGCAGGGGGTGGAGGCGCCGGGCGTGGGGGCGCTGCTGTTCGTGGGCTACCACGCCCGCGCCGGAAGCATGCGCGGGCCGCTGGCCCACACCTGGAACGGCTTTGTCCGCAACGTCCGCATCAACGGGCGCGATACCGGCGAGTACGGCCTGAACGCGCTGCTGGCCGGGCACTACGGGGTGCCGGTCGTGTTCGCCGCCGGAGACGACGTGGCGATGGGCGAGATTCGCGCCGAACTGGGTGAAGGGGTCGTCACGGTTGCCGTCAAGGAGGGCCTGAGTTCTTTCGCCGCCATCCACCTGCACCCGCAGGAAGCCCAGCGCCTGATTCGCGAAGGCGCCGAGCAGGCTGTGCGCGCTTCGGCCAGCGCCCAGCCCTACACCACGCGCTGGCCCGCGCAGGTGCAGCTCAGCTTCGACCACCAGGCCCGCGCCGATCAGTGCGAGCGGGTCCCCGGCGTGACCCGGGTGGACGCCGTCACGGTCGGCTGGGAGAGCGACAACGCCTTCCACCTCTTCCAGACGTTCCGGATGCTGGCGAAGGTGGGCGAGGTGAGATTGAACGGATAAGCCCTCGCTGCCTACTATCAGGCGAGAAGCGGCTAGAATCTGGACCCTCTAAGAAGGTCAGAGTGCGCGGTGTAAGCCTGACGCATATACAGGTGTCTCACAGTGGTAAAATATAATGGTGAATTCTACGGCCAAAGGAGATCGACTTGAGGAGCAGGTCTTCAAGGACCTGAAGTCGCTTATTGATAATGATGAATTCCTGTTCAAAAAAGAATTTTGTCGAATCTATAGAAAAAAGCGTTACTACTCTAAGGCAAGAGATGATAATATAGAATTCGACATTTCTATTGAAGTTTTTATGCCTAATATGGAGGAATACTCTTTTCTATTCCTTACCGAGTGCAAGAACTACAATCACGCCGTTCCCGTAAATGATGTTGAAGAATTCATTATTAAAGTAGCTCAAGTCGCTGGACACAATGTTAAGGGCGTCTTCGCCACGGCATCCGCCTTCCAAACTGGCGCAAAAAAGGTGGCCGAGCATTACAAACTCGGCCATATAAGATACTTCTCCGATACTAGCTTCAAATGGGAACTTCCTCGTACCCCATCAGGCACACTCGTGACATCACTAGCTCCTCACGAAATCGCTCAAGCTATTACAAGCGAGGCGTATGAAAGCCGGACCTTTGACTACTTTATGTGGTCAGCAAGGGGCCACACCAACTCAATGCTTCAGTTCTTCAAAGACTTAATCGCCGGCCAGGGTATTCCTATAGAACGACTCCAACATCTTATGAACCTGAGAAGCACCAATAGAGTGCCCTTTCTAAGCAAGGCAGAAATTGAAGGTATGGCATCGACATATCTCGCCGAAGCGGGCTATACCTCTGGAAAAGTCGCCTTGAATCATCTCCGCAGGCGACTGCCCGCCCTCACACACGTCCGCATTCACAGACAAATCAGCAGGCCTGACAACCCTAGGTACGAGGATTTTCTGGCTCGAGCGGATTTTCAATACGGCGTTATTGATGTTTATAAGCAGGCACACCAAGACATCAGACAGGAGCGTTTTACGGTCGCTCACGAATTCTCGCACTTCCTACTCGGACATGGTAATTACATGCACCGGGAGATGTGTGAAGAGCAGGATTTCCTTTTAAACTCACCAATAGGGCCAATCTCTGATATTGCCAGAATGGAGTTTCAGGCAAACCACTTGGCTAGCTGCACACTTATGCCCGGCGAAAACTTCTACTATAGATTTCTTAATCTCGCCCGGCAACACCGCCTTTACCGAGGTAACAAGGCAATATTGTATCTTGATAAACAAAGCTGCAATATACAGCTCTTCAAAATCGTTACTAGTACACTCTCCCGCGACTTCGAAGTAACGCGGCGCATGGCTGCCATCCGATTAGAGGGCATGGGACTGCTGAAAGACGACCGACACCACCCCTCACTTGCCTTCACCGATCTACTGGGCGAGTTCAGAAAATACTAAGTGTAGTGGATTTAAACTTATTCAGATACTCACTGCGCCTATGCTACCCCCTACTCTTCCCACGTAGGCAGTCCGCCGCTTTACTTGTGGCTCCTGTATAACCTCAAACGAAAGTACTTTGTGCTGAATGCACGCACTTTCTCTACCCCAGCGCCCCCAGCAGCTGCTCCACGTTGGCCTGCCACGCCTCGGCGTCCTCACCGCTCTCCCACAGGTCGGGCAATTCACTGCCGGGGGCCAGGACGCGGGTAACAGCCTCGTGCGCCCGCTCACGCAGCGGCTCCAGCTCGGCGGGGTCGGCAGCGGCCACCCAGGCGCGCAGCCCGGCGTCGGTCAGGCCTGCCGTCTCGCCCGTCAGCACGGCGGCAAGCACCTCGGCGGCGGCCAGGGCACGCCAGCCTTCCTCGGCGGCCAGGAAGTCGCCCTCCGGGTCGAGGACCACGTCGAAAGCCTCGGCCAGAGCAAAGGCACCGTCCTGGGTGACCTCCCCCGCGAAGGCGGCGCCGACCTCGTTGTCGAAAGGGCCGACGCCCCAGACGTTCACGCGCCCACCTCGCGGTGTCTGTAGCGCTCCTCCACGTACCGCTCCAGCAGCTCCTGAAAGTCCTCGGCGATGCGCGGACCCTTCAGGGTGGTCAGCAGCTTGCCGTCCTGGTAGACGGGGGCGCGGGGGTCCTCCCCGGTGCCGGGCAGGGAAATCCCGATGTTGGCGTGCTTGCTCTCGCCGGGGCCGTTCACGATGCAGCCCATCACGGCGACCTGCATGTCCTCCACGCCGGGGTATTTCTCTTTCCAGTCGGGCATGGTGTCGCGGATGTAGTCCTGAATTTTCTGTGCGAGGCTCTGGAAGAAGGTGGAGGTGGTGCGCCCGCAGCCGGGGCAACTCGTGACCTGCGGCAGAAATTGCCGGAGGCCCAGGCTCTGGAGCATCTGCTGGGCGACCTCGACCTCCAGCTTGCGGGGCGCGCCGGGTTCGGGCGTCAGCGACACGCGGATGGTGTCCCCGATGCCTTCGGTAAGCAGCGGGGCGAGGGCCACGCTGGAGGCCACGATGCCTTTCATCCCCATACCCGCTTCCGTCAGGCCGAGGTGCAGCGGGTAGTCGCACAGCGGGGCGAGCTGGCGGTAGACCTGCCACAGCTCGGGCGCGGAGCTGACCTTGACCGAGATGATGATCTTGTCGTGCGCCAGCCCCAGCTTCTCGGCGTAGGCGGCGCTTTCGAGGGCCGAGGTGACCATCGCGTCGATCATCACGTCGGTGCCGGATTTCGGACTGCCCAGCCGGGCGTTGAGGTCCATCAGGCGGGCGAGCACCTGCTGATCCAGCGATCCCCAGTTCACGCCGATGCGGACGGGTTTGCCGTATTCCTTGGCGACCTCGATCATCGTGGCGAAGTTGGCGTCGTGGTGCTGTCCGGCGCCCACGTTCCCGGGGTTGATGCGGTACTTGGCGAGCAGCCGCGCCGTTTCGGGGAACTCGGCCAGCAGGATGTGCCCGTTGTAGTGAAAGTCGCCCACCAGGGGCACGTCGATGCCGACCTCGGCCAGCCGCGCCACGATCTCGGGGACGGCGGCGGCGGCTTCGCGGGTGTTCACGGTCACCCGCACGAGTTCGGACCCGGCGCGGGCAAGCTGGGCGACCTGGATGGCCGTGGCCTCGGCGTCGGCGGTGTCGGTGTTCGTCATCGACTGCACGACGATGGGGTGCTGGCTTCCCACGGGCACGTGGCCCACCCAACTGGTCACGGTCTGGCGGCGCGGCGTCGGCGTCATAGGGGGTCAGTCTACCTGGGGGCCGGGGGCGGGTTCCGGGTCGGGTGTCACGGGCAGGGGACGCGCGGGCGTCAGCGCGAGGGCACTTGCAACGTGCCGCCTACGATCAGGGCCTGAATCTTGTCGAGGTTGGCCTGGAGGACGGGGGGAATCAGGGCCTGGTTGTAGCGGTCCACCGCCAGCCCGACCCCGCCGTTGCTCAGGCCGAAGGAGCGGTCGCCGCTGCGCCAGGGGCGGCCCTCGGCCACATCCTTGACGACCGTGTACACGGCGTTGTCCACCCGCTTGAGCATGGAGGTCAGGCCGTGGTTGAGGGTCTGCGGGTTGCCGTCGAAGTCGCCCAGGCGGTTTTGGTTGGTGTCCACCCCGATAAAGAAGGTGGGGCGGCTCTCGCCCGCGCAGGCTTTTTGCTCGGCGGCGCTGCGCGGCACCCCCGCGTAGGGGTCGGCGCGGAACTTGAGGCCCCTGGGCAGGGCGGCGGCCTTGAGGCAGGGCTGGGCACGAATCTGGTCGATCACGCCCTGGCCGCTGGCCCCCGCCGCCGTATAGATGATGTCGGTGCCGCTCCTCAGCAAAGTGGCGGCGAGTTGCCGGGCCGCCGCCGGGTTGCTGAACCCCTGGCTGGTCGAGTCCACATACAGGCCCGTGACCCGGCACTCGGGGCAGCCGAACGCCACCCCGGCCTCGAAGCCCGCCTGAAAACGCCGGATCACCGGGAGATCGGTGCCCCCGATAAACCCGACCCGCCCGGTGGCGCTCTGCTTGCCCGCCAGATACCCGGCCAGAAAGCTGCCTTCGTGCTCGCGAAAGCGCAGGCCGACCGTGTTCGGCCCCTTGGGCAGGTCGTCCACCACGATAAAGCGGGTGTCGGGTGCCCCGGCGGCGGCGGCGGTGATCGCCGCGTTGTTCGCAAAACCCACCCCGATCACCACCCGCGACCCGGAACGCACCAGCCCCGGAATGCCCGCGCCGACCTCGCCGAGCTGGCGCGGCTCGAACACCCGCACCTCGCCGCCCGTGTCGGCCACCGCACGCTGCACGCCCTGGTACACCGACTGGTTGAACCCCTGGTCCTGACGGCCCCCCAGGTCGAACCCGATGCCCACCGTGAAGGCGGCGGCGTGGGCCGTGCCCAGCAGCAAGACCGGAGTGAACGCCAGCGGCCAGCTTGAAATGCGCTTCATGTCTCATCTTTCCGGCGCTTTTCTTACGTTCTCCTTACGGGGAGGCCGCCGCGCCGGGGGGTGGGGGGAGGGAGAGCGCAGCGGCCCCGCCCCCGGCCCCCTTGACGCCCTCCCCTCTGCCCCCCAGACTTGGCCGCAGGGCCGCACAGGCCCCACCACAACGCGAAGGCAACGCTTGCCCGCCGGGCACGACCTCTTCCGGAACCAGGAGGGGGCACGTGTGCGGCGGGCGGGTCTGTCGGGGGACCACCAGGGGGGACACAGGATGACGGGACGAGACAGGGCGGGAGAGCAGGCCTGGCACGACCACACGCCGGGGTACACGGAGCGGCTGGGCGCGGCGCAGGGCGAGGCAGTGCGGGTCCGGGTGCGGGTCACCCTGCCGGTCACGGGCGTGCAGCTCAAGTTCGTGCGGGTGGGCGAGGTCGAGACCGCCCAGGCGCGCGAGGTGGAGCTTCCCGGCTCCGCCGGGCGCTGGTTCGAGGCCGAGCTGCCGGTTCACGCCTCCAGGGTGCGCTACGCCTGGACCCTGCTTTTCGAGGGCGACCACCTCAGCCTGACGGCGCTGGGGCTGCACCACACCCGCCGGGGCTTTCGCGACTGGTTTCAGTACCTCGCCGGGCACGTGTCCCCCGAGTGGGCCTGGCGCAGCGTCTTCTACCAGGTCTTTCCCGACCGCTTTCGCAACGGCGACCCCGGCAACGACGTCAGGGACGGCGAGTACGAGTACCAGGGCCGCCCGGTCGAGCGCGCCGGGTGGGGCACGCCGGTCACCAAGGCAGGCGACATCCACGCCCACTACGGCGGCGACCTCAACGGGGTCACGCAGGCGCTGCCCTACCTGACCGACCTGGGCGTGAACGGGCTGTGGCTCACGCCGATCTTCGTCAGCCCGTCGAACCACCGCTACGACATCACCGACTACCGCCGGGTCGATCCTCACCTGGGGGGCGAGGCGGCCTGGGACGAACTGGTGGGCGCAGCGGACGCGGCGGGCGTGCGGATCGTGCTGGACGGGGTCTTTAACCACGTCGGCAACGAGCACGCGCTGTTTCAGGCGGCGCTGGCGAGCGAGGCGGCGCCCGAGCGTGCGCTCTTCACCTGGCGCGACGAGCCGAACAAACCGCCCTACCACGCTTTTTTCGACCTGCCGACCCTGCCCAAGATCGACTACCGGGCGCCGGAAGCGGTGCAGGAATTCCTGAACGGGGAAGAAAGCGTGGTCCGCTTCTGGCTGCGCCGGGGCGCCTCGGGCTGGCGGCTGGACGTGGCGCACATGCTGGGCGCGGGCGGCACCGACGAGGACAACCTTCCGCTGCACCGGGCGCTGAAGGCGGCAGCGAGGGAAGAGAGAGCAGACGCCTACGTGTTCGGCGAACGCTTCTTCGACCCCGAGCACGCCCTCGACGGCCAGGGCGAGGACGGCGCGATGAACTACCACGGCTTCGGCCTGCCGGTGATGCAGTGGCTGAGCGGCGAGAGTCACTACGGGGTGCCCAGCCGTCTGGGCGGCACGGAACTCGCGGATCTGCTGCACGACGCCCACCACGCGCTGGCCCCGCAGGTGGCGCTGAGCATGTTCAACCTGCTCGAATCGCACGACATCGCGCGGGCGCTGTTCCGATTGGACGAGGACCGCACCCGCTTTCTGGCGGCCTTTACCCTCCTGATGGGCTATCCCGGCGTGCCCTGCACCTACTACGGCTCGGAAATCGGCCTCAGCCAGCACACGCCCGGCATGATGCCGTGGTGCCGCGAGAGCATGCCCTGGGACGAGGCGCAGTGGGACCTGGGGCTGCGCGAGCAGGTGCGCGCCCGGATCGGGGTGCGCCGGGAGACCCGCGTGCTGCAAGAAGGCAGCCTGCGTTTCCTGCCTGCCGGAGAGGACGCCCTGGCCCTGCTGCGCGAGTACACGGGCGCGGACGGGCGGGCCGAGCGGGCGCTGGTGCTGGCGAGCCGCCTTTCCGGGGCGCACCCGGTCACCCTGAGCCTTCCGGCGGGCGAGTGGCGGGACCCGCTGGGCGGCGAGACGGTGCCGGGCGGCGAGGTCACGCTGGACGCGGCGGGCGGGCGCCTGCTGCTTCAGGGCTAGGGTCAGGGTCCGGGGCGAGGGCCGAGAGCCAGCGGGCGGCCTCGCGCGGGGTCCGCAGGCGCACGACCCGCAGGTGGGGGAATGCGGCGATCTGGCGGGGCGTGTCGCGGCGGCGTTTCCAATGGGTGCGGAAAAACCAGACCAGGATGCTGTCGCGGCTGAGGGTCTGGCGCAGGCGCTCGCGGTTGCCGTTCCACAGCTCCTCCCGCGTCACGTTGCGCCGCAGGGTGCGCCTCAGGAGCCGCCCGAACACCACTGGGGCGGGGTAGTCCAGCCACACCAGCGTGTCGGCCCGCGCCCAGCCCAGGTCGCGGGCCTTGGTGTAGTTGCCGTCCATCACCCAGGCGCCCCCGGCGGTGAAGGCGGCCACCTGCGCACGAAACTCCTCCAGGGGCGCCTCCTGCCAGCCGGGCAGGTGGTACCAGGCGTCCTGCTCGCCGCAGGGCAGGCCCAGCCGGGCGGCCAGGGCGCGGGCCAGGGTCGTCTTGCCACTGCCGGTCGTTCCGATCACGAGGATGCGCTGCATGGACGGCAGGAGAGCATGGCGGCGGGGGCGGGGGCATCCGCCGCCTGGCCTGCTGCGGGCCGTGGCCCCCGCCAGGACGAACCTGCGATCCGTATTACACTGCCGCTTGACATGGCACATGCACAGGGCGGGCGGCTATACGCGCAGTGGGTCGAACTCCTCTCGTGGCTGGAGGCGGCGGCCGGGGAGCGGGGCCTGGGCTTCCAGAAGGTCGCGGACTTTCCGGATTACATCTACCGCATGGAGCGGCCCTACGACCTGCCCACCACGGTGATGAGCGTGGCGCTGACCTCGGGCGGGCAGCCCCTGCTGGTCGCGGCGGTCAGCCCCCGCCACGTGGACCTGGGGGGCGTGTCGCTGCGGCTGATGGGCGGCAGCAAGCACTGGCACCTGCACGCGGGCGAGGCCGGACTGCTGGAGGGCAAGCGGCCCTTTACCCGTGAGCGGCTGGGGGCGCTGCTCGACGGGGCGGTGCGGGGCGTGGCCTGAGCTGAGCCTCAGAGGGGCCTGCGCGCGTCGAGAATCAGCGACACGAAGCCGAGCCGCCCATCCCGGTTGCGGTGGTCGAGGCGCCGGGAGCGGTAGACCGGGCCGGTGCCCACGTCCCAGTCGCGGGCATGAAAGCGCCCGGCCTCGTCGCAATATTCGAGCAGCTCGACCTCGAAACCCGCGCGCCCGAAGACGTCCATAAGCAGCCGGAAATCGTAGACGATCTGGTGGTCGGCGGCCGGGTGGTCCGCCGGGCCGGGGCCGCCGACCTGGACCGTGCGCTGGTACTCGGGGTCCGGGAAGTTGGCGTCGGGCACGGCGACGCGCAGGAACCCGCCGGGCTTCAGAAAGTCGAAGCACAGGCGGGCAGCGGCGCGGCCTTGTGCCTCGGTCAGGTGTTCCCAGACGTGTTCGCACAGCAGGGCGTCCGCGCGGCGCTCCCCGAACCAGGCTTCCCAGGTCGAGCGGCCAAGCAGGTCGAGGTCCTCCCGCCCGGTGGGAATCCAGCCGTCCCAGCGCTGCTCGCCCGCGCCGAGGATCACGCGCAGCCTGCCGGAGCCAGCCCCGCCGTTCACAACACCAGAAAGGCCAGCAGGCCCGCCGCGACGCCGATCAACACGCCCGCCAGCACCTCCAGGTAGGTGTGGCCCAGCAGCACCCGCAGGGGCAGCGGCGCGAAGCCCTCGCGGACCACGGCGCGCAGTTCCTCGACCAGTTCGTTGAGCAGCCGGGCCTGGATGCCGCTGGAGTGCCGAACGCCGGTCGCGTCGTACATCACGATCAACGCGAACACGGCGCTGGCGGCAAACAGCGGGCTGCCCAGGCCCTGGGTCAGGGCCACCCCGGTGGTGAGGGCCGCCACCATCGCGGAGTGGCTGCTGGGCATGCCGCCCGTTTCCATAAAGGCGGCGGGGCGCCAGCGGCCTTCGAGCAGCAGGATCAACAGGACCTTGAGCACCTGCGCCCCGGTCGACGCGAGGACGGCGGTCCACAGCCAGCGGTTGCCAAACAGATCTTCGAGCGGGGGAGTCACGCGGCGTGAAGTTTAGCGCGCAGAGGCCCCGGGCACACGCCGTCCGGCCTGCATCTCGGCGGCCGTGACGGTGTTGGCGAGCAGCGCCGCGATGGTCAGCGGCCCGACACCCCCCGGCACGGGCGTGATCGCCCCCGCGACGCCCGCCACGTCGGGATGGACATCCCCGGTGAGGTGCGCCTTGCCCCCCGGGCCGCCGGGCACCCGGTTGATGCCCACGTCGATCACGGTGGCGCCGGGGCGCACCATTTCCGGGGTGATCAGGTGCGGCTGGCCCACCGCGACCACCAGGAGGTCGGCCTCGCGGGTCACGGCGCCCAGGTCGCGGGTGCGCGAGTGCGCGAGGGTCACGGTCGCGTCGCGCGCGAGCAGCAGCGCCGCCGTGGGCCGCCCGACGATCGGGCTGCGGCCCACCACCACGGCCCGCTGCCCCGCGACCGGAAGGCCGTAGAGGTCCAGCAGGTACAGGATTCCGGCGGGCGTGCAGGGGATCAGGGTGGGCCGACCCGCCCACAGCTCGCCCACGTTGAGGGGATGAAAGCCGTCCACGTCCTTGCGGGGGTCGATGGCGTGCAGCACCGCCTGCTCGGAGACGTGCGCGGGGAGGGGAAGCTGAACCAGGATGCCGCTGACCGCGTCGTCGGCGTTCAGCCGCGCGATCAGGGCCAGCAGCTCGGCCTGCGGGGTCGTTTCCGGCAGGGCGTACACGGCGCTGCCCAGGCCCACCTCGCGCGCCCGGCGGTCCTTGCCGCGCACGTAGCTCACGCTGGCGGGGTCGTCGCCCAGCCGCACCATCGCCAGGTGGGGGGGGCGGGGCAACCGGGCGGCGCGGGCCGCCACATCCGAGAGCAGCGCGTCGGCGGCCGGGGGGCCGGCCAGCACGCGGGCGGGGGTCACGCCTCCGGCTCCGGCTCGTCCCGGTCGGGACCGTTCGCGGCGCTCGGCGGGCGGGGGGCCGTGTTCAGCGTGCGGCTCAGCCCGCCCAGCACCCCGTTCACGAAGCGGCCCGAGTCCTCGCCGCCGAACTTGCGGGCGATGCGGACGGCGCTCTCGATCACCGGGGGGTGGGGTTCGGGCGTGTACGTCATTTCAAAGGTGGCGAGCCGCAGCACGTTGAGGTCGGTCTGGGCCATCTGCCCGAAGTCCCAGCCGCGAATGGTCCGGCGCAGGGTGGCGTCCACGTCGGCGCGGTGGGCGTCCAGGCCCTCCACCAGCTGGCGGGCAAAGGCCAGCGCTTCCGGGTTGAGCTGCGGAAAGGTGTCGTCGCCCCCCCGCATCGCGCCCTCGGCGCGGGTGAACACGGTGCTCAGCGGCAGGTCGGCGCCCTGGGCCTCGAACAGCGCCCGGAAGGCGAACTCGCGGGCGGCGCGGCGGGTGCCCACCGGCTGCTGGGCCTTTTCGCGGCGGCGGGTCAAGCGTTCCCCTTGGGCAGCGTCACGCCCAGCACGCTGACATTGACGGCCCGGACCTTCAGGCCGGTCATCAGTTCCACGTTCTCGCACACGGCCCGCTGCGCCTGCCCGGCCAGCCCGACCAGGTTGCGGCCGTACTCGACGTTCAGCCCCACGTCCACCGTCACGTGCTGCCCCTCGCGGGTGATCCGCAGCGCGCGGGAGCGCCGGGCACTGCCCTGCTGGCGCAGCACCTCGTTCACTTTCAGCGGCGCGGCGGCCACCTCGATGCCCTCGATGCCCTCCAGCGTCGTGGCGGCGATGTCCGTCAGGACACTCTTGCTGATCTCTACGTCCATAGTCTTGCGCCTCCGGATAGGCCGCCCCTGAAAGCGGCCCGGCAATGGGGGACAGTGTAGCGGGGTGGGAGGGCGTCCGCATTGCGCGGGGCGCGGGCAGGAGAACACCGGTTCCCTGACCGCGCCCCGCAACCTAAACCCCCCGCTCCTCCAGCAGCGCGCCCAGCCCCGCCTCGTCCAGCACCGGAATCTCCAGCTCGCGGGCGCGGTCGAGCTTGCTGCCCGCGTCCTCGCCCGCCACGACGTAGCTGGTCTTCTTGGTGACGCTGCCGGTCACGCGCCCGCCCCCCGCCTCGAGCTGCGCCTTGATCTCGTCGCGGGGGCGGGTCAGGGTGCCGGTGAGAACGAAGTTCAGTCCGGCGAGGGCCTGGCCGCGCGGGGCCGCTTCCTCCTGTGGACTCACGCCGTGTTCGCGCAGGCGGCGCAGCAGGTCCCTCATGCTGGGGTCGGAGAGGGCGGCCGTCACGCTCTGCGCGATGGTCTCCCCCATGCCGGGCACCGCCTCGACCGCCTCCGGCGTGGCCGCCAGCAGCGCGTCCAGCGTGCCGAAGGCGCGGGCGAGGGCCTGGGCGCCGCGCTCGCCCACATGCGGAATGCCCAGCGCGTTGATCAGGCGCCAGAGGGGCCGGGTCTTGCTGGCCTCCAGCTGCGCGAGCACGTTCGCCGCCTTCTTGTCGCCGCTGCGTTCCAGCGCCGCCAGCTGCGCGGCGTCCAGCGTGTAGAGGTCGGCGGCGTCCTTGACCAGTTCCGTCGCCAGCAGCTGCTCGATCAGTTTTTCCCCGAGGCCGCGCACGTCCATCGCCCCCCGCGAGACGAAGTAGCGCAGGCGCTCGAACCGCTGGGCGGGGCAGGCGGGGTTGGGGCAATAAGTGTTCGCGTCGCCCTCGGCGCGCACCGCCTCATGAGCACATTCGGGGCAGTGGGTCGGGAAGACGAAGGGCACGGCCTCGGGGGGGCGTTTCTCCACGACCACGCGCATGATCTGCGGAATCACGCCGCCCGACTTGCGGACGACCACCGTGTCCCCGACCCGCAGGTCCAGCCCCGCGATGTAGTCCTCGTTGTGGAGGGTCGCCTTGGAAACGGTGCTGCCCTCGATCAGGCGGGGCGAGAGGTGCGCGAGCGGCGCGAGCTTGCCGGTGCGGCCCACGTTGATGGAAATGCTCTCCAGCGTGGTCTCCACCTCCTCGACCGGGAATTTGTAGGCGATGGCCCAGCGGGGCGCGCGGCTGGTGAAGCCTGCCTCGTCCTGCAAGGCCAGCGGGTCGAGCTTGAGCACGGTGCCGTCGGCGTCGAACTCGAAGCCCGAACGCTGCTCAGTCATGCGGCGGTGGTAGTCGGCGGCCTGCTCCAGCCCGGTCAGGGTCTCGGTGTGGCGGCTGGTCGGAAAGCCCTGCGCGGCCAGCCACGCGAGCACCTCGCCCTGGGTGCGCGCGGGCACGCCGCTGCGCTTGCCCAGAGCGTAAAAGATCGCCCGCAGGTTGCGGGTGCGGGTCACCTCGGGGTCCTTCTGGCGCAGCGCCCCGGCGGCCCCGTTGCGGGGGTTTTTCAGCAGCGGCGTGCCCAGTTCCTCGGCGCGGGCGTTGAAGGCGGCGAATTCCGCGCGGCTCATGTACACCTCGCCGCGCACCTCCAGTTCACCCGTGAGGCCGGGCAGCTCGCGCGGAATCCCGGGCACGGTGAGCACCTGCTCGGTCACGAGTTCGCCCACCCGCCCGTTGCCGCGCGTGGCGGCCCACTGCAAGGTGCCGTCCAGGTAGTAGAGGTTCACGCTCAGGCCGTCGATCTTCAGCTCGCCCGTGTAGGTGAAGCCGCCGAAGTCGGGCGGCAGGTTCAGGGCGCGGGCCAACTTCTCCTGCCACTCGACCAGCTCGGCGTCGTCGAACACGTTGTCGAGGCTGGTCATGGGGGTCGGGTGCTCGACGGGCAAGAAGGCCGCGCCCGGCGCCCCGCCGACCTGCTCGGTGGGCGACGGTTCCTCGCCGACCCACTCGGGGTGCACCTCCTCGATGGCCCGCAGCTCGCGCACCAGCCGGTCGTACACGTCGTCGGGAATCTCGGGCGCGTCGAGTTCGTGGTAGGCGCGGGCGTGGCGCTCGACCTCGGCGCGCAGGGCGCGGTACTGCGCCTCGGTGGGCTGGTCCTCCGGTGGCCCCTGGGGGTCCGGGCGGGAAGGGTCGAGGGCCGGGGCGCCAGCGGCGGACTGATCCATACCCGGAGCGTAGCACCGGCCTTTTGGGGGAGGTCGCCCCGGAGCGGGCCAGGCGGGCGGCGGCCTGAAGACCCGCTCAAGAAAGGCTGAGGGGACACGCGCCCCCTCTCTCATCCACGTCAGCTTGCAGCCATGTTGGACCGGGTATAGACAGGCGCCGATTTCCGTATACTCTGTTTTGGGTTTTATCCCCCCACAGCTCAGCACCCCCACTCCACCGGAGGAACACCATGAAGAAGGTTTTGACCATCGCCCTGGCCGCTGCGGCCACCACTTTCGGCCTCGCCGCCGCCCAGGGCGCCCTGCGCGTGGGCATGGCCTACGACGCGGGCGGCAAGTTCGACAAGAGCTTCAACCAGTCGGCCTACGAGGGCGGCCTGCGCGCCCAGAAGTCGCTCGGCGTGCAGCTCAAGGACTTCGAGCCGTCGGACCCCAGCCAGGTGATCCAGGGCATCCGGTCCTTTACCAACGAGGGCTTTGACCTGACCATCGGCGTGGGCTTTGCCAACAACGCCTCCATCACCCAGGTCGCCAAGGAAAACCCCGACCTGTACTTCGGTCTGGTCGACGACGTGTCCACCGCCAAGAACGTCGCCTCGATGGTCTTTGCCGAGCAGGAGGGCAGCTACCTGGTGGGCTACCTGGCCGCCCTGAACTCCTCGACGGGCGTGCTGGGCTTCGTGGGCGGCATGGACATCCCCCTGATCCACAAGTTCGAGGCCGGGTACACGGCGGGCGCCAAGGCCGCCAACCCCCGGGCGCGCGTGATCGCGCAGTACGTGGGCACCACGCCGGACGCCTGGAACAACCCCGGCAAGGCCAAGGAGATCGCCGCCTCGATGCGCTCGCGCGGCGCCGACATCATCTTCGCGGCGGCGGGCGGCAGCGGCAACGGCGTGATCGACTACATCAAGCAGACCCAGTGCCTCAAGGCGGCCAACCTGCCCAGCGGCGTGCGGTTTGCCAGCAACAACTTCTCCAAGGTCCGCAAGAGCGCCTCGTACACCCGGACCTGCGCGGGCAACACCCGCCCGATGTTCTTTATCGGCGTGGACAGCAACCAAAACCGCCTGGGCGACTTCGACAGCAACCCCGCGACCCTCAACCACGGCCTGACCTCCATGCTCAAGCGGGTGGACAACGCCGTCTATTCCCTGATCCGCGAGACCAAGGCGGGCAACTTCAAGGGTGGCGAGCGCCGCTTCGGCCTCAAGGAAAACGGCGTCGGCTACGCGGTCGACCAGTACAACCGCGCCCTGATTCCCAGCAGCCAGGTCGCCCGCGTCGAGGCCGTCAAGGCCCAGATCATCAGCGGCAAGATCAAGGTGCCCAGCAAGTAAGGTGCCCACCGGGTAGAGGCGCAAAACCCAGCACCTCCGTGGGGGGAAAGCAGGCCGGAAGGGGTCTGCTTTCCCCCCTTTCGCCGTTTGCCCCCGGGGGCGCGGCGCTGTCAAGCGGCCAGGCACATTGACGCGCTTCATGAACGCCACTTAAACTCCGGAGGTCAGACAATCAGGATCAGGGGCCGGGCCGCCGCCGCCCGCGTGACGCACCGTCTGCCCCCCCCCTGTTGCGGCAGTTCGCTGGCCGGTTCCGCTCTTCCACGTGGCCCAGGAGGCTCCTATGAAGCGTTTCGCCCTGCTGTCCCTGCTCGCGCTCGCCCCCGCCGCCGCCGCCCAGAGCAGCACCCTGTCGGGCACGGTGACCATCTGGTCGTGGGACGTGGCCGCCAAGGCGCTGCAAAGCACCGTCCCCGGCTTCAACCGCAAGTATCCCAACGTGAAGGTGGAGGTCGTGGACCTCGGCAACCAGAACGTGTACGACCGCGGGCTGGCGGGGTGTGCGGCGGGGGGCGCGGACCTGCCCGACATCTACTCCATCGAGAACAACGAGGCCGAGGTGTTCTGGGCGCGCTTCCCGAACTGCTTTACCGATCTCAACACCCTGGGGGCGGACCGGCTGGTGCGGAACTTTCCAGCCTTCAAGTGGACCGAGCTGACGGCGGGCGGCAAGCGGTTCGCGATGCCCTGGGACTCCGGCCCGGTCGTGATGTTCTACCGCCGCGACCTGTACCAGCAGGCGGGCGTCAACCCGGCCAGCATCCGCACCTGGGACGACTTCATCGCGGCGGGGCGCCGGGTGAACACCCAGTTCGGCGGGCGGGTCAAGATGGCGACCATCGCCAACGGGCAAGACGACGAGTGGTTCCGGATGCTCGCCAACCAGAACGGCTGCTTTTACTTCGACAACGCGGGGCAACAGGTCACCGTCGCGCGGCCCGGCTGCGTGACGGCGCTGAACACCATCAAGCGGCTCTACGACGCCAACGTGGTGGCGACCGGCGACTGGGGCGGGCAGATCACCAACGTGAAGGCGGGGCGCACCGCCAGCGCGATGTTCGGCGCGTGGTACGAGGGCACCATCCGCACCAACGCGCCCGACCAGCGCGGCAAGTGGGGCGTGTACCTGATGCCTGCCAGCCGCGCGGGCGGGCCGCGCGCGAGCAACCTGGGCGGCAGCGCCCTGGCGATTCCCGCGAGCAGCCGCAACAAGGCCGCCGCCTACGCTTTCCTGGAGCACGCGCTGGCGACGGCGGGCGGCCAGGCCACCATGCTGCGCTCGCAGGGGCTGGTGCCCAGCCTGCTGGCCGCCACCCGTGACCCCTACGTGGCGCAGCCGCAGCCGTACTGGGGCAACCAGCGCATCTGGCAAACCATCCTGGGCACCCTGGGCGACGTGCCGCAGGCGCGCGGCACCCAGTACTTTCAGGATGCCCGCCAGATCATGATCGTGACCCAGGCGGATTTCCTCAAGGGCCGCTACCGCACCGCGCAAGAAGCCTTGCAGGACGCGGCGCGCAAGATCAGCAGCGCCACCGGGTTGCCGGTCGCCCGGTAACTGCCGCCCGGTCGCCGACGGGTGGGGCGGGGCGGGGTCCAGCACGGCCTGCTCCTCCCCGCTCCTCGTTCTGAAGCCTGCCCCCGGCCCCCGAGGTTGACCCATGACCACCGCCCCGGCTCCTGCCTCTGCCCGGCCCCGCCGCCGCCGCGTGCCTGCCGCGCCGTACCTGTTCATCCTGCCGTACCTGTTGATCTTCGCCGTGTTCTGGGCGTGGCCGATTCTCAGCTCCTTTCTGCTGTCCTTCCGGGACTCGCGGCTGGGCGAGGGAGCGCCCCTGGGCACCGCCAACTGGTCGCGGCTGCTGGGGGACGAGTTTTTCCGCACCGCCCTGAGAAACACGCTGGTGATCCTGGCTGTGCAGGTCCCGCTGATGCTGGCGCTGGCGACTGCGCTGGCCGTCGCGCTCAACAGCCGGCTGCTGCGGCTGCGGGGGCTGTTCCGGTTCGCCTTTTTCGCGCCGCTGGTGGTGGGGACAGTCGCCTACTCGGCGGTGTTCCGGCTGCTCTTCAACAGCGACTTCGGCATGGTGAACCGCACCCTGACCGGCCTGGGCCTGCCGGCGGTGGACTGGCTCAACCAGCCGCTTCCGGCCATGAGCGTGATCATCCTGGCGCTGCTGTGGCGCTGGACCGGCTACAACGCGATCATCCTGCTCGCGGGCCTGCAAGGAATTCCCGAGGACGTGTACGAGGCGGCGGCCCTCGACGGCGCGTCGCCCTGGCAGCAGTTCTGGCGCATCACGCTGCCGCTGCTGCGGCCCACGCTGCTGTTTTGCCTGGTCCTGAGCATCATCGGCACGCTGCAACTGTTCACCGAACCGGCCCTGATCACCAACAGCGGCCCCGGCAACGCGACCATGACGCTGGGCACCTACCTGTACCAGCAGGGCTTCCGCTCCTTTAACTTCGGGTACGCCAGCGCCATCGCCTACACGGTCGCGGCCATCGCGGCGGTGTTCAGCGCCATCCAGCTGCGGCTGTTCGGGCGGGACACGTGACCGTCTCGACCTCCGGCCCGCTGCCCGGCGCGTCCACCGCGACCCAGCCGGGCGGGATGCGTGCCCGGGACCGCCGGGGCGCGCTGTGGCTGCACCTCGCGCTGCTGCCGCTGGCCCTGCTGTTTCTGGCGCCGCTGTACCTGATGCTGATTTTCAGCAGTCACCCGGAGACGGCGATCTTCAGTCCCAACCCGCCGCTGTGGTTCGGCGGGGCCTTCGGGGAGAACTTCGCCCAGCTTCAGGCCGACACCAACTTCCTGCGGACCCTCGCCAACAGCACGGTGATCTCCACCCTGTACACGGTGCTGAGCATGGGCCTGACCAGCATGGCGGGGTACGCCTTCGCCAAGTTCCAGTTCCCGGGCCGCAACCTGCTGTTCGGGCTGATTCTCGCCACCCTGACCATCCCGACGTTCGTGACCATCATCCCGCAGTTCATCCTGGTCGCCCGCGACCTGGGCCTCAGCAACACCTACTGGGCCGTAATCCTGCCCACGCTGGCGAACACCATCGGCATCTTCTACATGCGCCAGGCTTTCGGGGCGGTGCCCGACGACCTGCTGAACGCGGCACGTATCGACGGGGCGAGCGAAGGCCGCATCTTCTGGCAGATCGCGCTGCCTATCGTGCGCCCGGCGCTGGCGGCGCTGGCAATCCTGCTGTTCCTGGCGAGCTGGAACGACTACCTCTGGCCCCTGATCGTGCTCACGCAAAAAGACAGCTACACCATGCCGGTCGCGCTGGGCACGCTGGTGGGCCTGACCCGCGTGTCGTGGGGCGGGATCATGGTGGGCACCGCCATCGCCACCATCCCCTTCCTGATCCTCTTCCTGGCGCTGCAACGCCTGTTCGTGGCGGGCATCGCGGGCGGCGCGGTCAAGGACTGAACCTTTTTTCCCTTCCTCCGGAGCGTGAATGTCTGACTCTGCCCCCCACCTGCGGCTCGGCACCTGCGACTACCCCGAACATGTCCCCGAGGACCGCTGGGCCGCCTACGCCCGGGGGCAGCGCGAGCTGGGGCTGACTTTCGTCCGCGTGGCCGAGTTCGCCTGGAGCCGGATGGAACCGCGCCCCGGCGAGTACGACTGGGCCTGGCTGGACCGCGCCGTGGAGGCGTACCACGCCCAGGGCTTACGGGTCGTGCTGTGTACCCCGACCGCCACGCCACCCGCCTGGCTGATCCGCGCGCACCCCGACATCCTCCCCCACGACGCCCAGGGCCGGGTGCGTGAGTTCGGCTCGCGGCGGCATTACGACTTCGCCTCCCCGGTGTTCCGCGAGCACTCGCGGCGCATCACGCGCGCCCTGGCCGAACGCTACGGGGAGCACCCGGCGGTCGCGGGCTGGCAGACCGACAACGAGTTCGGCTGCCACGGCACGGCCCGCTCCTACGGCGGGGCGAGCGCGGCGGCCTTTCCGGGGTGGTTGCGGCAGAAGTACGGCACGCTGGACGCCCTGAACGAAGCCTGGGGCAACGTGTTCTGGAGCATGGAGTACGGCGACTGGGAGGAGATTCGCCCGCCTGCCCTGACCGTCACCGAACCCAACCCCAGCCACGTGCTCGACTACGCGCGCTTCTCGTCGGACCTGATCCGCGACTTCCAGGCCGAGCAGGTCGCCCTCCTGCGCGAGCTGTCGCCGGGGCGCTTCGTGACCCACAACTTCATGATCTTCGAGTCGGGCTTCGACCATTACGCGGTGGCGCGCGGCCTGGACTTCGTGACCTGGGACAACTACCCGACCGGGATGCTGGAGTTCTTCGCGCCGCCGGGCGTGGGCGAGGCCCTCAAGACCCGCTACGCCCGCACCGGGCACCCCGATCTGGTGGGCTTCAACCACGACCTGTACCGGGGGCTGCTGAAAGGGCACGGCGGGTGGGAGGCAGAGACTGGGAAGACCCAGCCCCACACCCCCGGCTTCTGGGTGATGGAGCAGCAGTGCGGGCAGGTCAACTGGGCGCCCGCCAACCCGCTTCCGGCGGACGGCGCGGTGGGGTTGTGGACCGCCCAGGCGTGGGCGCACGGGGCGGACGTGGTGAGCTATTTCCGCTGGCGGGCGGCCACGATGGCGCAGGAGGTCATGCACTCGGGCCTGCTGCGCCACGACGAGACGCCCGACCGGGGGCATGCCGAGGTCGCGGGGCTGGACCTGGGAAGCTTCCCGCTGGGCGAGGTGCCCGCCCGGGTCGCCCTGCTGCACGACTACGAGAGCCTGTGGCTGTACGACCAGCAGCCGCACAGCGCCGCCCTGAGCTACTGGGCGCAGACGGTCGCGTACTACTCGGCCCTGCGTTCGCTGGGCGTGGACGTGGACGTGGTGAGCGCCGACGCCGACCTGGGCGGGTACGCGGTGGCGGTCGCCCCGGCGGTTACGTTGGTGCCCCCTGAACGGGCGGCGCGCTGGCAGGCAGCGGTGGAGGGGGACGGCCTGCGGCTGGTCTGCGGTCCCCGCACTGCCTTTCGCACGCCGGGCGGGCAGACCTGGGCGCAGGGGCAATTCGGGCGGCTGTCTGAGCTGGTCGGGGCGCGGCTGCTGAACTACGACTCGCTGCGGCCCGGGCTGGAGCAGGCGGTCGGGGGCGGGTACGCGGCGCAGTTCTGGGCCGAAAGCTACCGGCTGGCGGGCGCCCAGGCGACCCACCGCTACCAGGGCGGTCCGCTGGACGGCCAGCCCGCCGTGATCCGCCACGGCCCCGTCACCGTGATCGGCGCCCACAGCGAGGCGCTCATCCGCGACGTGCTGCGCGACGTGCTGGAGCAGGCGGGCGTGGCGACCAGCGATCTGCCCGACGGCCTGCGCCTCAGCCGCCGCGCCGGGGTCACGCTGGTGCAGAACTGGACCGGGGAGAACGTGGCGTGGGGGGGGCGGACGCTGGGGCCGGTCAGCTTCGAGGTGCGTGCGGAGGGCTGAGGCTCCGGGCACGGGCCTGGCCCGCCCGCGAGGCGACCTGCGAGGGTCGCTTTTTTGTGGCCTGTTGCGCGTGCGCGCCCGGTCCGCGGATCACGGCCTGGGCCCAGGCTTTGGCGGTCGCCCTGACCGCGAAAGGGGTGTTAGAATGGCCTGTTTCAGAGCGAAGGACGACCACGTCCTTACGCACCCGGCAGAATCCCTCTGACGGCGCCCGGCACGTCTCCGCGCCGTTGTCCAAAGGAGCTGTGAGCTTGCAAAACCAGAATCTGGTGGTCCGCGGAGCGCGGGAGCACAACCTCAAGAACGTGACCGTGGAGCTGCCGCGCGACCAGTTCGTGGTCATCACGGGCGTGTCGGGCAGCGGCAAGAGCACCCTGGCGTTCGACACCATCTATGCCGAGGGTCAGCGCCGCTACGTCGAAAGCTTAAGCGCCTACGCCCGGCAGTTCCTGGGCCTGATGGAAAAGCCGGACGTGGAGGCCATCGAGGGCCTCTCGCCCGCCATCTCCATCGACCAGAAGACGACCAGCCACAACCCGCGCAGCACGGTGGGCACCGTCACCGAGATTCACGACTACCTCAGGTTGCTGTACGCCCGGGTCGGCACGCCGTACTGCCCCATTTGCGGGCGCAAGATCGAGAAGCAGTCCCCCAGCGAGATCACCGGGCGGCTGCTGGGCAGCTTCGCGGACGCCCGGGCGATCCTGCTCGCGCCCGTCGTGCGCGGGCGTAAGGGCGAGTACCGCAAGCTGCTCGCGGATCTGCGCCGCGAGGGTTTTGCGCGGGTGCGGGTGGACGGCACCCTGTACGAGCTGGAAGAAGCCGAGAAGCTCAAGCTGGAGAAGTTCGAGAAGCATGACGTGGACGTGGTCGTCGACCGCGTGACCCTGCGCGACTCGGACCGCAGCCGCATCGCGGAGAGCGTGGAACTCGGCCTGCGCCGGGGCGAGGGCCTGCTGCGGGTGCTGCTCCCCGAGGGCGGCGAGGGCGGCGGGCCACACGAGGAACTGTTCTCTGAGAAGTTCGCCTGCCCGGAACACGGCAGCGTGCTCGAAGAACTCGAACCGCGTTCCTTTTCCTTCAACAATCCCTACGGGGCCTGCGGCGACTGCGCGGGCCTGGGCCACAAGAACGAGTTCTCGCCCGAGCTGATCGTGGACGAGAAACTGAGCATCGCCGAAGGCGCGATCCTGCCCTGGAGCAAGAAGGGGACCGGCGGCGGCGTGTACTACTGGGACAAGCTCAAGGCGCTGGCCGAGCACCTGGAGTTCGACCTCAAGGTGCCCTGGCGCGACCTGCCGGAGGCGGCCAAAAAGGCGATTCTGGAGGGGCCGGGCGAGCCGTTCGAGGTCGTGTACCGCCGGGGCGGCAAGGAAACCATGCGCTTCATGACCGAGTTCGAGGGCGTGATCACCAACCTGGAGCGGCGCTACGCCGATACCGAGTCGGAGTTCATGCGCGAGAAACTCGAAGAACTGATGGAGCTGCGGCCCTGCCCGACCTGCGGCGGCACCCGCTACAAGCCGGAGATCCTGGCAGTGCGGGTGGGCGGCCTGAACATCTCGCAGGCCAGCGGCATGAGCGTGCTGGAGGCCGACCGTTACTTCGGCCAGCTCCGGGAGGGCGAACTGGACCACGCGGCCATCGCGCCGTATCTGGAGGGGCACCTGGGGGGCACGGCGAAAGCCCACGCGCCCAGGCGCTACGAGTACGCCCTGAACGAGTTCGGTGCGGCGGTGGCGGCGCCCATCCTGGGCGCGATCCGCACCCGGCTGAAGTTCCTGGTGGACGTGGGCCTGGACTACCTGTCGCTCGACCGCACCGCCAACACGCTCTCGGGCGGCGAGGCGCAGCGCATCCGGCTCGCCACCCAGGTCGGCTCGGGGCTCACCGGCGTGCTGTACGTGCTGGACGAACCCTCCATCGGCCTGCACCCCAAAGACAACCACCGCCTGATCGGTACCCTCAAGCACCTGCGCGACCTGGGCAACACCCTCCTGGTGGTCGAACACGACGAGGACACCATGATGGAGGCCGACTACCTGGTGGACATGGGGCCGGGGGCGGGGGTCCACGGCGGCGAGGTCGTGGCGGTCGGCACCCCCGGCGAGGTCAGGGACAACCCGCAGAGCCTGACCGGGCGCTACCTGCGCGGCGAGGTGAAAATCGAGGTGCCCACCTCGCGGCGCCGGGGCAACGGCAAGCGCCTGCGGGTGGTCGGCGCCCGCGAGCACAACCTCCAGAACGTCGATATCGACCTTCCGCTGGGCACCATGACGGTGGTCACCGGCCCCAGTGGCTCGGGCAAGTCCACCCTGATCCACGACATCCTGCACGCGACGCTGGCGCGCGAGCTGAACCGGGCCAAGACCACGCCGGGCCGCTTTGACCGCATCGAGGGCATGGAGCATCTCGACAAGGTGATCGAAATCGACCAGTCGCCCATCGGCCGCACGCCCAGAAGCAACCCGGCGACCTACACGGGCGTCTTTACCGAGATTCGCGACCTGTTTACCCGGACGCCCGAGGCGCGGCGGCGCGGGTACCAGTCGGGCCGCTTTTCCTTCAACGTCAAGGGCGGGCGCTGCGAGCACTGCAAGGGCGACGGCGTGATGAAGATCGAGATGAACTTCCTGCCCGACATCTACGTGCCGTGCGAGGTCTGCAAGGGCGCCCGCTACAACCGCGAGACGCTGGAGGTCAAGTACAACGGCAAGACCATCTCCGAGGTGCTGGACCTGACGGTGGAAGACGCCCACGCCTTTTTCGAGAACATCCCCGGCATCGAGCGCAAGATGAGCCTGCTGCGCGACGTGGGGCTGGGCTACATGCGCGTCGGGCAGCCCTCGACCACGCTCTCGGGCGGTGAGGCGCAGCGCATCAAGCTGGCCTCCGAACTCAGCAAGCGCGCGACCGGCAAGACCATCTACATCCTCGACGAGCCGACGACCGGGCTGCACTTCGAGGACGTGCGCAAACTCATGGAAGTGCTCGCGCGGCTGGTGGAGGGCGGCAACACCCTGGTCGTGATCGAGCATAATCTCGATGTGATGAAGTGCGCCGACCACATCATCGACCTGGGGCCGGAGGGCGGCGTGCGGGGCGGCACCGTCGTCGCCACCGGGACCCCCGAACAGCTCGCCGCCCACCCGACAAGCCACACGGGCGAGTACCTGCGCCGGGTGCCGGGCATCGTGCCCGCCGCCCCGCCAGCCGCCTCGAAGGCCGAGCCGGAACTGGTCAGCGCCGCTCCGGCCCGCAAGTCCCGCAAGAAAGCGGTGGGGGCGTGACGGCTCCGGCGGTGGGGGCGGCCCCCCAGGCGGGCCGCGTCTCGCCCGTCTGGACCGTCCTGCGCCTGCTGGGCGGCTGGGCCACGCTGGGGGTGCTGGCCTACTTCATGTGGACGCCGGGCGACTGGCCGGTGCGGCTGCTCGCCTGGGTGCTGCTCACGATCCTGGCCGACGAGTTCGGCGGGTGGTTCGGGTATCTGGGCGCGGCGCTGGGGGGGCTGGCTTTTTTCGCGCCCGCTGCGCCGCCCGCCCAGTGGGCCGTGATCGTGCCGCTGGTGGGCGGGGCGCTGGTCGCGCTGCTGCTGGTCAAGCACTCGGGCGGGCCGTTCGTGCTGCCCTTTGCGGCCCTGATCTTCGCGCTGCCGCTGCTGGCAGTCGGGCGTTTCGGCACCCGGCTCGATCCGGGCCTGACGCTGCCCGCCAACGCCACCTTTCAGCGCACCGCCCTGACCGCGATGCTGCTGGGGGTGGGCTTCAGCTTCGTGCGGCAGCTGATCGGGGTGGCGCGCCGGGCCAGCGTGCGGCGCGGCGCGGCGCGGGCGGCGGCCCTTGCGGGGGCGGCTCCGACTCTAGCCGCGCCTCCTGTTGCTGTCCCCACGGCCCCTGTGCCCACCGCTCCCGTGGCCGCGGCCACCGCCCCCACCGCCGACGCCGACGAGGTGATCGTCGCGGCGCCTGCCCCGGCCACGCAGGAGCCGCGGCGTCCGGGGTAACCCCTCTCCTGGCGCTGGCGCGCCCCCGGGTCATCCGCCCGCCCCAAGCTCCGGGGCGGGCGATACAATTGGGGGCGTGACCAGACTTCAAGGCAACAACCAGAACCGCACGGTGCTGGTGATCGGCACCCTGATCGCCGCCGTGCTGATCGCGCTGGCGCTGCTGGCCGTGCGCGGCAGGCCTGCGGCGGGCACCGTCAGTTTCGATCTGGAAGGCCAGCCGGTGCTGGGGCAGGCGGACGCGCCCGTGACGGTGGTCGTGTTCGAGGATTTCAAGTGCCCCAACTGCAAGCGGTTCGAGGAAGAGTCGCTGCCGCAGATTCGTGAGCAGTACCTCGACACCGGCAAGGCCAAGCTGGTGTCCATGAATTTCCCGTTCCTGGCCGAGAACTTCCGCCTGCCGGTGGACGACAGCAAGTTCGCCGCGCAGGCCGCCGAGTGCGCCTACCTCCAGGGCGGCAGCGCGGCCTACGAGCAGCTCAAGCAGCTCATCTTCCGCGCGCAGGGACCCGAGAGCGAGGTCTGGGCCACCAAGGCCCGGCTCAAGGACCTGGCGCAAAACGTCGAGGGGCTGGACCAGGCCCAGTTCGCCACCTGCCTGGACACCGACCAGACGGCCGCCGCCGTGGACGCCGACGAGCGGCAGGCGATCAACGCCCGCGCGACCGGGACACCCGCCATCTACGTAAACGGCCAGCCGGTCGCCAGCTACGACGCGAGGGCGGTGGGCGCGGCCATCGACGCGGCCAGCCAGAACTGAGCGTGCCGGCGTGACCCGCGACAACCGCCTCTACCTGGCCTGGGTCGTGGCCCTGGCCGCCACCCTGGGCAGCCTGTGGCTCAGCGAGGTGCGGCTGTTCGTGCCGTGCGTGCTGTGCTGGTTTCAGCGCATCGCCATGTACCCGCTCGCCCTGCTGCTGGGCATCGCGGCCCTGCGCGGCGACCTGGGCATCCGGGCCTACGCCCTGCCGCTGGCGGCGGTGGGCTGGACCATCGCCCTGATTCAGAACCTGGAAGACTGGGGCGTGATCCGCACGCTGAAGGTGTGCAGCGTCGGCCAGACCACCGCCGGATGCGACGTGAAGTGGCCTGTCTGGGGCGGCGGCGCGCTGGCGGGCCTCAACAATGTCCTGACCATCCCGGTGCTGGCGTTGATCGCCTTCACCCTGATTCTCGGGCTGCTGGCCTGGGGGCGGAAGGAGCGGGGGTAAGCCGCGCCCGGCGTTCCTCCCTGCCCCCGGGCCGACCTCGTTCGGCCCGTGTTCTCAGCCTGACGGCGCCCTAGACGGGCCGCCCCGCCATCATGAAGCTGGCGGTCATGCCGCCGTCTACCGGCAGGATCGCGCCGGTCAGGAAGCTGGCCTCCGGGCTGCCCAGAAAGTACACGGCGGCGGCGACCTCGCGCGGCTCGCCCAGGCGGCGCAGGGCGTGCAGGTCCTCGTAGTCGCGGCGGGTCTGGCGGGGGTCGCCGCTGCCCGCGATGGCCTGCAAGACCCCTTCGGTGGCGATGGCGCCGGGCGCGACCGCGTTGACCCGTACCCCGCGCGGCGCGAGGTCGAGGGCCATCGCGCGGGTCAGGTTGACCAGGCCGCCCTTGCTGGCGTTGTAGGCGGCGTTGTTCTGCTCGGCAAACAGGCCCTGGACGCTGGCGACGTTCACGACCGCGCCGCCGGGCGGCAACAGGTCGATCAGCGCGCGGGTCAGCAGCAGCGGCGCGGTCAGGTTGACGGCCAGCGTGCGGCTCCAGCCACGCTCGCTGACCTCCAGCACGCTGCCGGGGGCGTCCTGATACGCGGCGTTGTTCACCAGCACGCCCACCGTGCCGAGGTCCTGGGCGGCGCGCAGGATCCGCCCGCGCCCGGCGGCGCTGCCCACGTCGGCCTTGACCCGCAGGTGGCCGCGCAACACGGGCGGCAGGTTGAGGTCCACGCTGAGCACCGTGTGCCCCCGTTCGGCATACAGCTCGGCGACGGCCCGCCCGATGCCGCGCGCCGCTCCGGTCACGAGGACCGTGCCGGGAGGCGTGGGCGCGGCGGGGGGAGCGGTCTGGCTCTTGCGGCTCATAGGGGCAGTGTGCGGCCCCGTCACCTGCCCTGTGGCGGCGGCTAAAGGGGCGCTCAAGGGCACCCGGCCGGGTGGGCAGGCCGCGCCCTCTACCCTGGAACGATGACCCTGGACACGGCCCTGAATCCCCATCGCCTGCGCGGCGTCCTGCTGGATGTGGACGGCACCCTGATCGACTCGAACATGGCCCATGCCCGCGCCTGGGGGGCTTCTCTGCGGGACGCGGGCTTCGAGCGTGCCCCCGAGGAAATTTTTCCCCTGATCGGCATGGGCGGCGACAAGCTGGTCCCCGAGCTGACCGGCGAGGACGGCGAGAGCGCGGTTGGTGGGCGCCTCACGCAGGGCTGGCTGGAGCATTTCAAGACGCTGATCCCCGAGCTGGAGCCGACCCGGGGCGCGCGGGCGCTGCTGGAGGGCCTGCGGGCGCGGGGGCTGCGGGTGGTCCTGGCGACCAGCGGGGAAGCCGAGGTCGTGGACAGCCTGCTGGAACAGGCCGGGCTGGCCGACCTGAAGCTTGACCGCGTGAGCAGCAGCGACGTGGAGAACAGCAAGCCCGACCCCGACCTGATCCAGGCCGGGCTGGAAAAGCTGGGGCTGCCGCCGGAAGCCGCCCTGATGGTGGGCGACACCCCCTACGACGCCGAGGCTGCGCGCAAGGCCGGGGTCCCCTGCGTCCTGCTGCGCTGCGGCGGTCACCCGGAAGCTGAGGAGCACGACCTCGTGCTGGATGACCCCCAGGCGCTGCTGGAGGCGCTGGAGCGGGTGGGCACGTCAGGCCGGTAAAGCCGTTCCCGGAGGAATGCCGGGCCAGGGCCGGTGCAGGTCCGGCCCTTCTTCTGCGGCGGCCCTGGCCCGGCTCAGCCGTTTTCCCGCACTTCGCGCAGCAGCCAGAAGCCCAGCGCGTCGAGCAAGGCGACCATCGCCAGCGAGCCGAGGCCGGGCAACCACTCGCCGCGCCCGAACTGGAAGACCAGCGCGGTCAGGCCGCCCACGTTGAGCAAGACCAGCAGGGTCACCAACAGGCCGGGCATCAGTTCCCGCCCCCGCCGCCGAGCGCTCCACGCAGCAGGGTCAGCAGCTCGGCGTGCAGGTGGCCGTTGCTGGCGATCAGGACCTCGCCGCCGGGGGTGGGGCGGCCCTGGGCGTCGGTGACCCGTCCGCCCGCCTCCTGCACGAGCAGGCTGCCTGCCGCCGCGTCCCAGGGCTTGAGGCCGGTCTCCCAGTAGGCGTCCATGCGCCCGCAGGCGACGTTGCACAGGTCGAGCGCGGCGGCGCCGGGGCGGCGAATCGGCACACCCAGCCGCAGCAGCGCCTGCACGGGCGCCAGATTACGCCCGCCGCTCTGGTCGTAGGGAAAACCGGTGGACACCAGCGCGGGCGTGGTCAGGGTGGGGGTCGCGCTGACCGTCAGGCGCTCGCCGTTCAGGAGGGCGCTGCCGCCCCGCACGGCCGTGAACAGCTCCTGGCGGCTGGGGTCGAACACGGCCCCCACCACCGCCTCGCCGCGCACTTCCAGCGCCACCGAGGCGCAGTAGACCGGAAAGCCGTGCGCGTAGTTCACGGTGCCGTCGAGCGGATCGACCACCCAGCGCAGCGGGGCGTCCGCCGCCCCGTCCGCCGCACCCTGGCCCAGCCCCTCCTCCTCGCCCAGCACGGCGTGGTCGGGGTAACGGCGGGCGATCACCTCACGGATGGCGGCCTCGGCCAGCCCGTCCACCTCGGTCACCAGGTCGCTGGAGGAGGACTTGCTGCGGATATCGAGCGGCCTCCCCACATGCGCGAGGTGAATCGCCCCGGCGGTGCGGGCCGCCTCCACCGCCACGGCCAGCGCTTCTTGCAGATCGAGCATGGGGCGAGTGTAGAGGAGCGGCAGGCTCCCCCCTGCCCCAGGCGGCAGCCAGTGCCTAGAGGGCGGCCCCACGTGCCCGCACCTCGGCGGCGGCCCGCTCGTCCCCGGCCTCCTGAAAGTCGGCGTGCGCCTGCCCGTACTCGGCGCGGGCGGTGTCGGGGTCGCCCGACCCGGCCGCCAGATCTCCCAGCGCCCGGTGAACGCAGCCCCGCGTCATAGGGTCGTCCGCCTCGCGCGCGTCGGCCAGGGCGGCCGCCAGGGCCGCCCGCGCCGCTTCCCCCTCCCCCAGCGCCAGGCGGCACAGGCCGAGTTCGTACCCGTTCACCGCCCGCTTGAAAGCGCGTTCTGCGGGCGGCAGGGACCCGATCAGCTCGCGTTCGTGGCCAAACAGCCTCAGCGCCGCGTGCAGGTCTCCCGCGAGGCGTTCGACCATGCCGAGCTGGTGAACGTAGAGGTGCTCGCGCGGCTCGCCCGCATGAGCGTCTCGCAACCGGGCGTAGACGGCCCGGCCCTCCGCGAAGAGGCCCGCATGTGCCAAGGCGTAGCCCAGCGCCATCTGCCCGGCGTCCGAGGCGAGCAGGGCCGGATCGGCCTCCAGCAAGGCCCGCGCCCGCGCGTTGTCTCCCCCGTTGATCGCGTCCCAGACTTCAGCGAGCATGGGGACAGCATAGGCGGCGGGAGGCGGGGCGGGGGCACCCAGCTCCCCCGCTTCCTCCCGCCGCTGCAACGGACGGAGGCTACTTGCCTTTGCCCTTGCCGGGCTTCTCGCCCTTCTCCGGCTTTTCGGGCTTCTCGGGTTTTTCCGGCTTCTCACGCTCGGCGCTGTCCCCGCGCCCGGTGTCGGCCCGCCCGGCCTGGCGGTTCACCAGCGCGCTCAACGGCAGCGAGAGCGTCTGGCCGCCCGGCCCGGCGACCTCGAACTTGATCGCGCCGGGCTTGCCGAGGTCGCGCGCCAGGGGAAAGGAGGTGGCCTCGCCCTGTCCGGCGGGCGGCGTGACCTGCACGGTCCGGGCGTCCGAGAGGGTGGCCCCGGCGACCAGCACCACGGTCCCGTCGGGGGTGAGGGTCCCGATGACGGCCCCGGCCGCGTTCACGAGCTGCACCTGGCCGCCCGCCGCGAGGAAGGCCTTCACCGCGTCCGTCTGGGTGCGGGTGACCGAGGCGGGCAGGGTGCCGGGCAGGCGCACGGGGGCGGGCGGGGAGGTGGTCTGGGCCTGGGCGCCCGCGAGGCCGAGGGTCAAGGCGGCCAGCAGCACGGTCTTGATGGGATGGGTCACGCAAAAACCTCCTGAAGGGGATGGGGGGGGGAAGCCCGGCCAGACTTCACGGCCGAACTGACCTGCACCTGACGCCGGGCCGGGAAGCCCTTGAGCGTTTTGGCGGCCTGCTCACAGTGGGGGGACGCGGCGGGGGGGGCAGTGGGGGTGCTACGCTGCCCGCCGTGATCGACCGTTACCTGACCCCCGAGATGAAGGCGCTGTGGAGCGAGGCGAGCAAATACCGCGCGTGGCTGCGGGTGGAACTCGCGGCGATGGAGGCGCAGGCCAACCACGGTGAGGTGCCGCCGGAAGCCTTTGCCGCGCTGCGGGAGCGCGCCGCCGCCGATCCCCTCGACAACGCCTTCGCGGGGCGGGTGGCCGAGATCGAGGCGGTGACCCGGCACGACATCGTGGCCTTTACCCGGGCGCTGACCGAGCGCTACGGCGACGAGGCGCGCTTCATCCACCACGGGCTGACGAGCACCGACGTGGTGGACACCGCCCAGAACCTGCTGCTGGACGAGGCCCTGGGGCTGATCGAGGCGGACGTGCGGGCGCTGCGCGAGGTCTGCCGGGCGCAGGCGGTGACCCACAAGCACACGCCCACGGTGGGCCGCACCCACGGCATCCACGCCGAGCCGATGACCTTCGGGCTGAAGTTCCTGAACTGGCTGGCGACCCTGGACCGCGACCTGGAGCGGCTTCGCGCGGCCCGGCAGCGGGTGCGGGTGGTCATGCTCTCGGGGTCGGTGGGCACCTACGCACACGTTTCCCCGCAGATCGAGGAGGAGGTGGCCGCCGCCTGGGGCTGGCAGGCCGCGCCCGTCACCAACCAGACCCTCGCGCGCGACCGCCACGCCGAGGTGCTGGCCGCCCTCGCCATCCTGGGGACCACGCTGGAGAAGATCGCGGTGGAAATTCGCCACCTTCAGCGCAGCGAAGTCCGCGAGGCGATGGAGCCGTTCGGGAAGGGGCAGACGGGCAGCAGTTCGATGCCGCACAAGAAAAACCCGATCCTGACCGAGAACGTGACGGGCTTCGCGCGGCTGCTGCGCGGCTACCTCGCCACTGGCCTGGAGAACGTGGCGCTGTGGCACGAGCGCGACATCAGCCACTCCAGCGCCGAGCGGGTGATTCTGCCGGACGCGGCCGCCGCCGCGAGCTACGCGACCCGGCGCCTGACCGGGGTGCTGGAGGGGCTGGTGGTCTTCCCGGAGCGGATGTTGCGCAACCTGAGCGACCTCGGCGGACTGGTCTTTTCCCAGCGGGTGCTGCACGCGCTGATCGACGAGAAGGGGATGAGCCGGGAGGCCGCCTATGACCTCGTGCAGCGCCATGCCCTGCGAAGCTGGGAGACGGGCGAGGGCCTGCGCGAGCTGCTCAGCGCCGACGCCGAGAACCCGCTGGATGAGCGGGAACTGGAGGCCGCCTTCGACCTGGGGTGGTACCTGCGGCACGTGGACGACATCTACGCGCGCTTCGGGCTGTGAGCGGGCAGGCGGATCGCACGCTCCGCCTGATGGCGGATTACGAGCGCTGGCCGCTGTGGATGTCCCTGGAGAACGTGGATCCGCTGACGCTCATGCTCGCGCCGGAGCTGACGGCACGCCTGCTGAGCTGGGCTGAGGCATTCGACTCGTCCCTGGACATGGAAAACGCCCCCGCCCCCCTCCCCATGCAGGCTGCCTTCCTGCGGGACGGCGAGGACGAGCGGCATTCTTTCGAGCGCGAGGGCCACACCCTCTGGCGCCTGCTGCAAGCGGCGCGGCCCGACCTGCACGTCACCTATCACAGCACGCTGCTGGGGCGCGAGCTGAATCCCGACGAGGACGAGCTGCTGGACCTGCTGGACGACGCGGGCAAGGTGCGCGGCGTGCTGTGGCGCTCGGCGTCGGAGGGGGTGCGGCACAAGCGGGGGGTCACGGCGTTTCTCCGCAACAGCCGGGGCGAGGTGTTCTTTCCCCGCCGCGCGGCCCACAAGACCCGCTGGCCGGGGGCGCTGGACTTCAGCGTGGGCGGGCTGGTGCTGGCGGGGGAAACCTTCGAGGAGGGCTTTCGGCGCGAGACGCGGGAGGAACTGAACCTCGACCCCCCGGACCACCCCGGGCGCCTGCTAGGCGAATTCTCGCCCTGGGGCACCGGGCTGCGATGCTTTACCCGCGTCTACGAGATTCGGTCGGACGCGACTCCCGCCTTCAACCCGCTGGATTTCAGCGAGGGCGTCTGGCTCGCGCCGGGGCGGGTCTTTGCCCTGGCCGACGCGGGCGAGGCGGTCAACGGCGACCTGTTGGAAGTACTGCGCCTGACATACGGCAAGTCACAGTGACTCTTGATTTACATTTGTAAGCCATCGGCCGCCCATACGGGCGACTTGTGATGAACTGAACCCGATGACTGGTCAAGAACGGCTTTCGGTGGCGATCGTGGGCGGCTCGGGGTATGCGGGCGGCGAGTTTCTGCGGCTGGCGCTGGGCCACCCGCATCTCAAGGTCACGCAGGTCACGAGCGAGCGCAGCGCGGGGCAGCCGGTGTCGCTGGTGCATCCCAACCTGCGCGGGCGCACGACTCTCAAGTTCCGGAAAGCCGCCGAGCTGGAGGAGGCCGACATCCTGGTGCTGGCGCTGCCGCATGGGAACGCCGCCAAACGGCTGGGCGAATTCGAGGGCAAGGCTCGGGTGATCGTAGACCTGTCGGCCGACTTCCGGTTGAGGGACCCGGAGGTCTACCGGGCCACCTACGGCGAGGAGCACCCGGCGCCCGCCGAGCTGGGCCAGTGGGTCTACGGCAATCCCGAGTTGCGCCGCGACGAGTTGCGCTCGGCCACCCGGATCGCCTGTGCGGGCTGCTTTGCCACCAGCATCACGCTGGCGCTGTATCCGCTGCTCAAGCTGGGCGTGCTGCTGCCCAGGGACATCATCGCCACCGGGCTGATCGGGTCGAGCGCGTCGGGAGCGAGCGCGTCGGAGGCCAGCCACCACCCCGAGCGGGCGGGGAGCCTGCGCGTCTACAAGCCGGTCGGGCACCGCCACACCGCCGAGGTGCAGCAGGAGTTGCCGGGCCGCTTTCCGCTGCACCTGACCGCGATCAGCACGCCGCGCGTGCGGGGCATCCTGACCACCCTCCAGGCCTGGATTCCCGACGGCTACAGCGACCGCGACGTGTGGAGCGCCTACCGCGAGGTGTACGCGGCAGAACCCTTCATCCGCATCGTGAAGGTCGCGCGGGGCGTCCACCGCTACCCCGACCCCATGCTGCTCGACGGCACCAACTACTGCGACCTGGGCTTCGAGATGGATATGGACTCGGGCCGGGTCGTGCTGATGAGCGCCCTGGACAATCTGGTAAAGGGGACGGCGGGGCACGCCCTCCAGTGCCTCAACCTCGCGCACGGGTGGGAGGAGACGGCGGGGCTGGAGTTCGCGGGGCTGCATCCGGCCTGAGCGGCGGCAAGCCGCTAGTGGGGCGGCGGCACCCGCACGATGCTGAGCATGTAGCGGCCCAGCGCCTGGATGACCTGGTAGAACTGCCCGAATTCGATGGGCTTGACCACGTAGCTCGCCGCGTGGGCCTGATACGAGCGCAGGATGTCCTCGTCGGCCTGGCTGGTGGTCAGGATGATGACCGGAATCGTCATCAGCAGGGGGTCGCGCTTGATCTCGGCCAGGACTTCCAGGCCGTTCTTGCGGGGCATGTTGATGTCGAGCAGGATCACGTCGGGGCGGGGCACGTCCGCGTAGCCGTCCTCGTGGTGGAGGAACGCCAGCGCCTCGACCCCGTCGCGGGTGACGTGCAGCCGGTTGAAGACGCCCGCCGCCGCAAACGCCTCCTGGGTCAGGATCACGTCCGGCTCGCTGTCCTCGACCAGCAGAATCTCGATGGGGGTGGTGCCCGGCGGGTAGTGGGAAAGCGGGGTGGTCATGGACGGCTCCTGTCAACTGGGTCCAGTGTGGAACAGCGCAGCAGCATGGACCCACGATCCCGCTTCACGCCGCCGCAACGCTCCCTTGAGGCACCCTTGACGCTCGCGTGTGCTCTGCCCTGCGGCCGCTCAGGAGGCCGGGGCGCGCCCATAGCTCCGCCCCCCAGGCGGCTGGCCCGGCCTTCCCGGCGCCGCTGGCGCGCGGCCAGCGCTTCAGGTCCGTGCGCTAGGCCCGTGCTTTAGGCTGGCGGGCATGAACATCCTGCAATCGGCGCTGGGCGGAGGCGTGACCTTCGTGGCCCCGGAGGGCCTGCTGGACGGGCTGGGGCTGGAGACGGCGGCGCGGCCCGTGCCGGGCGTGCCCTACACGCTCGCGCAACTGCTGGCCCACGTCGCGGTGACGCAGCGCGCCAGCCTCGACCTCGCCTCGGGGCGGACGGAGACGTGGCCTGGGGGCCTGAACGTGTGGCCGGAGGTGACGGGCGCCGCCGACTTCGGGCGGGTCCTCACCGAGCTGCGGCTGGGGCTGGCCGAGGCCCGCGCGCTGGCCGAGCGGCCCTCCGAGCGGGCGCGGGATGTGCTCACCGACCTCGCGGCGCACAGCGCCTACCACTGGGGCCAGGTCGCCCTCCTGCGGCGGATGCTGGAGGGGAGGTCGCCGTGAGTGCAGGTCCGGCGGGCCGCCCCCTGGTGCGGGTCGGCAGCCTGAACCCCGCCAAGGTGACGCCCGTGCGCGACGTGTTCGCCGCCTACTGGCCGGAGACGGCCGTCGAGGGCGTGGCGGTGCCCAGCGGCGTGCCCGACCAGCCCCTCGGAGAAGTGCAGACGCGCGAGGGGGCGGTGAACCGGGCGCGGGGAGCGCTGGCCCACGCCCCGGGGACGGATGCCTGGGGCGTGGGCCTGGAAGGCGGCGTGCGGCTGGAGGGGACAGAGGGGCGGCTGTTCGGGGTGGTCGCGGTCGCGCACGCCCGGGCGGGTCAGGTCGTGGTCGAGGTCTCGCGGACGGCGGACCTGCGGCTGCCCGCGCGGGTCGCCGCGCGCGTCCAGGAGGGCGAGGAACTCGGCCCGGTGATGGACGAGTGGCTGGGCCTGCGTGACATCAAGCGCGGCGTGGGCAGCGTCGGCGTGCTGACCGCGGGCCTGCTCACCCGCGCCGACGTCTGGCGGCAGGCGGTGGTGCTGGCCATGACGCCGCTGCGCGAGGCCAGCCTGTACTCTGAGCCATGACCGCAGACCCGCAGGTGATCCACAACCCGGAGCAGCAGCGCTACGAACTCCGGCAGGGCGAGCAGGTGCTGGGCTTTGCTGAGTACCGCCCGGCGGGGCCTGCCCTGCTGTTCAGCCACACCGAGATCGAGGAGGGCCACGAGGGCCAGGGCCTCGGCTCGCGGCTGGTGCAGGGCGCCCTCGACGACGTGCGCGCCCAGGGCCGCTCGGTCGTGCCCATGTGTCCCTTCGTCGCCGCCTTCATGCGCGAGCACCGCGAGTACGCCGAGCTGGTGCAGCCCGGGCAGCGGGCCATGTTCGGCCTATAAGGTCTGCCTATCGAACGGCAAGTCTTAGATTGCGGTAGTTTTCACGTGCTACCTTTTTCCGCATGATCGTGGTCAAGGTGGGCGGCAGTGCGGGGATCGACTACGGGGCTGTGTGCGCCGACCTCGCCGCGCTGTGGGAGGAGGGGCGACGTTTCGTGCTGGTCCACGGCGGAAGCGGCGAGACGAACCGGGTGGCCGAGGCGCTGGGGCACCCGCCCCGGTTCGTGACGAGTCCCAGCGGCTACACCTCGCGCTTTACCGACCGCGAGACGCTGGAAATCTTCGAGATGGTGTACTGCGGCAAGGTCAACAAGGGGCTGGTCGAGCGGTTTCAGCGCCTGGGGGTCAACGCGGTCGGGCTGTCGGGGCTGGACGGGCGGATCTTCGAGGGCCGCCACAAGGACAGCGTGCGCGCGGTCGAGAACGGCAAGGTCAAGGTCCTGCGCGGCGACCACACCGGCACCGTCGAGCGGGTGAACGTGGGGTTGGTGACGCTGCTGCTGGACGCCGGCTACCTCCCGGTCCTGAATCCCCCCGCCGTGAGCTACGGGGGCGTGGCGATCAACGTGGACGGCGACCGCGCCGCCGCCGCCCTGGCCGCCGCGCTGGGGGCCGAGGCGCTGCTGCTGCTTTCCAACGTGCCCGGCCTGCTGCGTGCGTTTCCCGACGAGGCCAGCCTGATCCGCCAGATTCCGGCGGATGACGTGGAGGGTTATCTGGAGTTCGCCCAGGACCGCATGAAAAAGAAGGTGCTGGGCGCCGCCGAGGCGGTGCGCGGCGGGGTCGGGCGGGTGGTGTTGGGGGACGCCCGCGCGGAAAGGCCGGTCAGCGCCGCGCTGGCGGGCGCGGGCACGGTGGTGAGCTGAGGCCCCGAGGCTCCTGGCGCCTGTGCCCCGCCCCCCGCCGGAAGGCGGCGCGCCTGCGCTATCTTCCTCCCCGATGACGCCCGCCGAGTTGCTCGCCTTTCTGGCCGTACGCGGCGGGCGCGAGTTCGCGGCTACCGCCTGCACCCACCAGGGGCGCGGCAAGCAGCGGCGGCTGCACGAGGTCGGCGTCTACCGCCTGACGGTGCGCGGGGACGTGGTGCAGGCGTGCGGCCCCAGCGGGCAGACCCGGCAGCTCGCGCCCGCGACCTTCCTGGAGGTTTTCGGCGGTTACGAGTTCCAGCGCGCCGAGGAGACCGGGGTGCTCACCGACCTCGGGCCGCTCTTCGGCTGAGCGGGCAGCCGAACGGAAGGCAGGCAGGGGGAGCCGGGCCACGTGCATCTGCGCCCGGCTCCTCTCTGACCGCTGGGGTCACTGCTGTGCTTGCGGCAGGCTGAAGGCCCGGAGCTGCACCGCCACCTCGCGCGCCTGGCCGTCCCGCTGCACGGTCAGGCGCAGGGTGTCGCCGATGCGCTTGCCGATCACGGCGCGGGGCAGGTCGCTGCCCTGGGCCAGCGGCTGCCCGTCCACGGCGGTGATGATGTCGCCGCCCGAGCTGGTCTCCTGGGAACCGCCCTGCGTCTGCGCGCTTCCTCTCAGCCCGGCCTGCGCGGCGGGGCTGCCGGGGTAGACCTGCTGGATCAGGGCGCCGCTGGCCGGAAGCTTCAGCCGCTCG
The DNA here is from genome assembly GCF_014201885.1 of Deinococcus budaensis. Lineage (NCBI taxonomy): Bacteria > Thermotogati > Deinococcota > Deinococci > Deinococcales > Deinococcaceae > Deinococcus > Deinococcus budaensis. The sequence continues at coordinate 466,433 of NZ_JACHFN010000001.1, forward strand.
CGCTCGGCGGCGGGCAGCTGGCTCAGGTCGGTGAACTGGAGGCCCAGGGTAGGCGTGCGGACCTCGCCGCCCTGCTGCAACTGGGGCAGCAGGCGCTGCACGGTGCTCACCGGAATGGCGAAGCCGACCCCCGCGCTCTGGCCGATGCCGCCGGTCAGGATCTGGGTGTTGACGCCGATGACCTGCCCGGCGCTGTCCAGCAGCGGGCCGCCCGAGTTGCCGGGATTGATCGCCGCGTCGGTCTGGATCACGCGCTGCTCGACGCCCTTGGCCCCGACGGGCACGGTGCGCTCCAGGCTGGAGATGATCCCCTCCGAGACGCTGAAATCCAGGCCGAAGGGCGCGCCCAGCGCGATGGCCTTGAGGCCTACCTCGAGCTTCGAAGCGTCTCCCAGCGGGATCGGCTTGACGGCTCCCCGGGGCAGCCCCTCGGCACGCAGCAGCGCGAGGTCGAAGTCGGGTGCGCGGCCCACCACCTTCGCCGTGTAGGTGCGCGGACTGCCGTGCAACCGGACCGTGATCTCGCTGGCGCCCTCCACGACGTGGTTGTTGGTCAGGATGTCACCCTGCGCATTCACGAAAAAGCCGCTGCCGGTGCCCTGCTCCCCCTCGCCGCCTTCCGGCACCGCGAAGCCGAACTGGTCCTGAAGGCGCTGGCGCAACTGCGCCTCGGGGCTGCCCCCGGCACCCTCGGTCACGCTGATGTAGACCAGGCCGTCCTGCCGCGCCTTGACGACCTGGACGGTGTTCGCCTCGGATTCGGTGCGGGCGCGGCTGGCGTTGCTGGAGCTGACACTGCTCGCAGGCGCCGTGATCTGAGCAGCGGACGGCGAGCCAACCACCTGCGCGCTCGACCGCTCGGAAAGTTCAAAGCCTGCGAAAGCGCCGAGCGCGAGCGTTCCGGTCAGGGCCAGCAGGGAGAGATTCTTGTTCATGGCCGCAGTCTGGGACGGGGCGGTTACGCGGGGGTTAAAGCCGGGGAGGCGGCCCCCGCTACCCCTTCTCTTACAGCGCGACCCCTTACAGCGCCGCCGCGCTGGCCCGCCCCGCCACCCGCCCGCTGAAGAGGCAGCCGCCCAGGAAGGTGCCCTCCAGCGCGCGGTAGCCGTGCATGCCGCCGCCGCCGAAACCCGCGACCTCGCCCGCCGCGTACAGGCCGGGAATCGGTTCGCCGCCCGGCCGCAGCACCCGGCCCTGGAGGTCGGTTTCCAGCCCGCCCAGCGTCTTGCGGGTCAGGACATTCATGCGGACGGCGATCAGGGGGCCGTGCGCCGGGTCGAGGAGGGGCGCGGGCGGGGCCACCCGGATCAGCCGCTCGCCGGGCAGGGCACGGGCGCCGCGCACCAGGGCGAGCTGGGTGTCCTTTCCGGCCCGGTTGGCGGTCTGGGCGTCGCGCAGCCGCACCTCGCGCTCGACGGTGGCGAGGTCGAGGCGCCCGTTCCCGACCAGGGCGTTCATGCCCGCCACCAGTTCGGGCAGGGTCCGGCGCACCACGAAATCCTCCCCGTGATCGAGGAACGCCTGGACTGGGGCCTGCACCCTCCCCGTCGCGCGGCGCAGGGTGAGCCGCAGGTCGCGCCCGGTCAGGTCGGGGTTTTGCTCGCTGCCCGAGAGCGCGAATTCCTTTTTGATGATCTGGCGGTTGAGCAAAAACCAGGTGTAGGGATGGCCCTGCCGGGTGATGTGCGTCAGGGTGCCCAGGGTGTCGAAGCCCGGATAGTGGGGATGCGGCAGCCGCCGCCCGTCCGGGTCCAGCCACAGGCTGCTCGGCCCCGGCAGCACCCGGATGCCGTGGCCCTTCCAGACCGGGTTCCAGTTGCGCAGCCCCTCGGTGTAGTGCCACATCCGGTCGGGGTGAATCAGGCTGGCCCCGGCATCCCGCACCCGCCCCTGCAACTCGCCGTCCACGTGCCCCGGCACCCCCGCGACCATGAAGGCGGGCGGCGGTCCCAGGCGCCCAGTCGGCCAGTTTTGCCGCACCAGATCGAGGTTGCCGCCGATCCCGCCCGAGGTGACGACCACCGCGCCCGCGTGAAGGCTGAAGTCGCCCATGACCACCCGCGAACTCGCCTCGCCGCGCCCCACGTCCGACGCTTCCAGCACGTCGCCGTGCACCCCGTGAACCACGCCGCCCCTCAGGTGCAGGCCCCGGACGCGGTGGCGAAAGCGCAAAGCGAGGCGCCCTGCCGCCGCGTGCTCGCGGACCCGCCGCGCAAAGGGTTCGAGCACCCCCGGCCCGGTGCCCCAGGTGATGTGAAACCGGGGCACGCTGTTGCCCGGCCCGCCCGCCCCCTGCCCGCCGCGCTCGGCCCACCCCACGGCGGGAAAGAAGCGCAGGCCCAGCCCGGTCAACCAGGCGCGCTTCTCGCCCGCCGCGAACTCGACGTAGGCCCGTGCCCAGCGCCGGGGCCAGTGGTCTTCGGGGCGGTCGAACCCCGCCGTGCTGTCCCAGTCGCTCCAGGCCAGCTCAAAGGAGTCGCGGATGCCCAGCCTGCGCTGCTCGGGCGAGTCCACCAGAAAGAGGCCGCCGAACGACCAGTAGGCCTGTCCGCCCAGATTCTGCTCGCCTTCCTGGTCGAGCAGCAGCACGCGCTTTCCGGCGTCCGCGATCTCGGCGGCGGCCACCAGCCCCGCCAGCCCGGCGCCCACCACGATCACGTCCGCATCGGGAGTCTGCACCACATCACACCTCCTGGTCCTTACCTGAACGAAAAAAAGGACACCCGACCAGGGAAGGCAGGGTGTCCGGGGAGACCAGAGAAAAAGGGCTTGACTTACTTCTTGCGCTTGGCCGGGGCGGGGCCTTTCTTGCCGCCGCCGCCCGAGGTGCGTTCCTTGGCGTCGCGCATGAAAGAACGCAGCTTGGCCTCGAACTGCGGACTCTGGCGGCCGATGGCGCGCGGGCGCGGCACCTCCTCGGGTTCCTCCAGCAGCTCCTTGATGGAGAGGTCGAGGCGGCCCCGCTCGTCGCGGCCCAGGACCTTGACCTCCACGTTCTCGCCTTCGCGGACGTGGTCGTGGATGTTCCGCACAAAGGAGTGCGCGATCTGCGAGATGTGGACGAGACCAGTCTCGCCGTTCTCGAACTGGATAAACGCGCCGAAATCGGTCACGCGCGTGACGCGGCCCTCTACGACCGCGCCGGGATCAAGCTGCACCAAGGGTGCCCTCCTGAATCTGCATAAGTGACATTCTATACCATGCCCGGCGGGGGCGCGTGTTCACAAGCGGCGCGGCAGAACGGTGAAGGTAGAGTGGAAGGCGATGAAGCTTCGCGGCACGCTCGGCGGCATGAACCTCCTTCTTGAACCCGGCGACACCGCCGCAAGCGTCTCGCAGGCGCTCGCTCCCCGCGCGGAACTGCTGGGCGCCCACGTCACGCTGGAGGTGCAGGGCGACACCGATCCCGGCGCGCTGGAATCGGCGCTGGCCGCCGTGCGCGCCGCCGGGGGCACGCCGGGCCGCGTGCGGGCGCCGCGCGTGACCGTGACCGGGCCGGCGCCGGACCCCGAGGAGGGCAGCGCCCGCACCGTGATCCTGCCCCACGGCGTCCGCGCGGGCTTCCGGGGCGAGTACCGCGGCAGCGTGGTCATCCTGGGGGACGTGAACCCGGGCGCCGAGATCGTGGCCGGAGGCGACGTGATCGTGATGGGCGCGCTGCGCGGCGTGGTCCACGCGGGGTACGGCGGCCACGCCGAGGCCATCGTCTGGGCGCGGCCCATCGCCAGCGCCCAGATCCGCATCGGGGACGCCGTCGCCCGCGCGCCCGAGGGAAGCGGCCTGGGCAACATGAAGCGTTTGGAGGGCAACGAGGGTGCCGAACTCGCCCGCCTGCAAGACGGGGTGATCGTGATCGAGGGGCACCGCTAGCGGGGGGAGGCCCGGCGCCCGCCTCTGAATCGATTCAGTTCCCGGCCCTTTCCTGCTACGCTCTGGGCCATGACCCAGCCTCCGAGCGGCGAGCTGAAGTGGTGGCAGCGCGGCATCATCTACCAGATCTATCCGCGCTCCTTTCAGGACGCCAGCGGCGACGGCGTGGGCGACCTGCGCGGGATCACCCGGCGGCTGCCCTACGTCGCCTCGCTGGGGGTGGAGGCGGTGTGGCTCTCCCCCATCTTCACCAGTCCGATGCGCGATTTCGGCTACGACGTGGCCGACTACGTGGACATCGACCCGCTGTTCGGCACGCTGGAGGACTTTGACGCGCTCGTCTCGGAGGCGCGCCGCCTGGGCCTGAAGGTCATGCTGGACTACGTGCCCAACCACACATCCTCGGACCATGCGTGGTTCCGGGACGCGCTGACCGGGCGCGGGAGCGCGAAACGTGACTGGTACGTCTGGCGCGATCCCGCGCCCGGCGGCGGGCTGCCCAACAACTGGAAGTCGCACTTCGGCGGCCCGGCGTGGACGCTCGACGAGGCCAGCGGGCAGTACTACCTGCACCAGTTTTTGCCGTCGCAGCCCGACCTGAACTGGGCGAATCCCGAGGTGCAGACGGCCCTGCTGGACGTGCTGCGCTTCTGGATGAGGCGGGGGGTGGACGGCTTCCGGGTGGACGTGCTCAACCTGCTGGCCGAGGACGAGCGCTTTCTGGACGAACCGCTCAACCCCGAGTGGCGGCCCGGCATGATCGAGTACAACCAGACGCTGCACGTCTACACCAACGACCAGCCCGCGACCCTGGACTACGTGCGGATGATGCGCGGCGTGCTGGACGAGTTTGGCGACCGCATGATGGTCGGCGAGATCTACCTGCCCGTCGAGCGGCTGCTGCGCTACAGCGGCACGCCTCAGCAGCCGCTGGCGCACCTGCCCTTCAACTTCCACCTGATCTTGCTGCCCTGGGACGCCGGGCAGGTGCGCGCGTTCGTGGACGAGTACGACGCCGCCTGCCGGGAGGCGCACTCCTGGCCCAACTGGGTGCTGGGCAACCACGACCAGCACCGCTTCAAGACGCGGGTGGGCGCGCCGCAGTACCGGGTGGCCCAGACGCTGCTGCTCACCCTGCGCGGCACGCCCACCGTCTACTACGGCGACGAGATCGGGATGGAGAACGTGCCTGTTCCCTTCGACCAGATGGTGGACCCGGCGGGCCTTCAACAGCCCGACGTGCCCAGCGCCAGCCGCGACCCCGAGCGCACGCCGATGCAGTGGGACGCCTCCCCGAACGCGGGCTTCGCTCCGGCGGACGCGACCCCCTGGCTGCCACTGGCCCAGGATTTCGCGCGGGTCAACGTGCAGGCGCAGGAGGCCGACCCCGACAGCGACCTGCACTACTTCCGGGCGCTGACCCGGCTGCGGCGCGAGCATCCGGCGCTGGTGGGCGGCGACTACCGCCCGCACGAGAGCGGGCACCCGAACGTGTTCGCCTTCGGGCGCACGCAGGGCGAGGAGCAGGTAACGGTGCTGCTGAATTTCGGCGCCGAGACGCGCGAGCTGGGGGAAACGGCGGGCGGCGAGACGCTGCTGAGCAGCCTGGGTGACCGGCCCGCCGCCGACGCGCCGCTGCGCCCCCACGAGGCGCGGGTAGTGCGCCGCTAAGTTGTTGCCCCGGGCCGCCGGAGCTTTATGCTTCCGGCATGGGCTTCTTGATTCGGCTGCTGGTCAACGCGCTGGCGCTGTACCTCGTGACGCGGGTGTATGCGGGCGTCAGCTTCGCGCCGGGCGCGGACCTGCTGGGCATCCTGCTCGCCGCGCTGGTGCTGGGCATCGTGAACGCGCTGATCCGCCCGGTGCTGCTGCTGCTGAGCCTGCCGGTCAACCTGCTCACGCTGGGCCTGTTCACGCTGGTCGTCAACGGGGTGGTGCTGTGGCTGGTCGCCAGCGTGACTGCGCTGAACGTGGCGGGCTTCGGGGCGGCCATCGTCGGGGCGCTGATTCTCACGGTGGTCTCCTGGGTGCTGGACGCCGCCGTAAACGCGCTGGGACTGGACGGGGGGCGCGGTTGACCCCGCCGCAGACGCCTGCGCAGACCGGGCCGCGCGTGCTGAGTACCGTCGCGGAGCTGCGCGCGGCGCTCGCGGGCGCGGGCCGGGTGGGCCTGGTGCCCACCATGGGCTACCTGCACGAGGGCCACGCCGCGCTGATCCGGCAGGCCCAGGCCGAGTGCGACCTCGTCGTGGTCAGCGTCTTCGTGAATCCGAAGCAGTTCGGCCCCGGAGAGGACCTCGCCCGCTACCCGCGCGACCTGGCGCGCGACCTGGGGGTGGCCGGGGAGGCGGGGGCCGACCTGCTGTTTCACCCCGACGCCGCCGAGATGTACCCGGACGGCCACGCGACGACCGTCACCGTGGCGGGCGTCTCGGGACCGCCCGAGGGAGCGTCGCGCCCCGGGCACTTCGACGGGGTGGCGACGGTGGTGCTCAAGCTGCTGAACATCGTGCGGCCTCAGCGGGCCTATTTCGGGGAAAAGGACTGGCAGCAGCTCGCGGTCGTGCGGCGGATGGTGCGCGACCTCGACGTGCCGACGCTTATCGTGGGCGTGCCCACCCTGCGGGAGGCCTCGGGCCTGGCGCTGAGCAGCCGCAACAGTTACCTCACGCCCGAGCAGCGCGGGCGGGCGGCGGTGCTGTCCCGCGCCCTGCGGGCCGTGCAGGCCAGGGCCGCCGCAGGCGAGCGCAACACCGCCCGCCTGCGCCAGGCCGGGCTGGACGTGCTGGCGGCCGACCCCGAGGTCAGCGTGGACTACCTCGTGGTCGTGGACGGTGACATGCGCGAAAGAGCGCATGTGGATGATGGTCCCATGACCCGCGTGCTGGTGGCCGCCCGGATGTACGGCGTGAGGCTGATCGACAACCTGCCCCTGTGGGACGTGACCCCGTGACCTTTGACGAGCTGCTGCGCGAGATGGTGGCCCGCCGGGCGTCCGACGTGCACCTTCAGGTGGGCAGTCCGCCCATGGGCCGCATTGACGGCGGGCTGCTGCCGTTCGGGGACGTGGGGCTGCTGCCGGCCGACACCGTGGCGCTGGCCCGCGAGATTCTGACCCCCGAGCAGTGGGAGGATTTCGAGGACGCGCAGGAACTGGACCTGGCCTACAGCGTGCCGGGCCTGGGCCGCTTCCGCTGCAACGTGTTTCGCCAGCGCGGCGCGGTCGGCATCGTGATGCGGACGGTGACCGACGGCGTGCCCAGTTTCGACGCGCTGGGGCTGCCCGCCGAGGTGATGCGGGGCTTCGCGGCGGCCCCGCGCGGTCTGGTGCTGGTCACCGGCCCGACCGGCAGCGGCAAGAGCACCACGCTGGCCGCCCTGGTCGACCACATCAACCGCAGCTACGCCTACAACATCATCACCATCGAAGATCCCATCGAGTTCTTGCACCGCAACCTGCGCAGCCTGGTCGTGCAGCGCGAGGTGGGCGCCGACACCCGCGACTTTCGCACCGCCCTGAAATACGCCCTGCGGCAGGACCCCGACGTGATCATGATCGGCGAGATGCGCGACAAGGAGACGGTCGAGGCCGCCCTGAGCGCCGCGCAGACCGGGCATCTGGTGCTCAGTACGCTGCACACCCAGGACGCCGTGCGCAGCGTCAACCGCCTGATCGACTTTTTCGCCCCGCACGAGCGCGGGCAGGTCCGCATGCAGCTGGCCGAGTCGCTGGTCGGCATCGTCAGCCAGCGCCTGCTGCGCCGCGCCGACGGCGAGGGCCGGGTGCTGGGCAGCGAGGTGCTGCTGAACACGCCGCTGGTGCAGGACTACCTCAAGAACGAGGACAAGACCTCCCTGATCAAAGACGCCCTGATCGAGGACAACATCCGGGGCATGCGGACCTTCGACCAGCATCTGGTGCAGCTTTACCAGCACAGCCTGATCACGCTGGACGAGGCCCTGAGCGCCGCGACGAGTCCGCACGAGGTCCGGCTGATGGTGACGCGCGCCGGCCACGCCTTCTGACCCGGGCCAGCCCAGGGACGCTGCGGCCCGCGCCCCTCCTGCCCCCTGCCCTATACTGGGACGTTATGACCAAGGAACGCATCTCCATGACCCAGCGCGGGTACGACAAACTGGTCGAGACGCTGGGATACCTCAAGACCGAACGCCGGGAGCAGATCAGCGAGTACATGGGATCGGCCATCGCGGACGGTGACCTGCGCGAAAGCGCCGCCTACGACGAGGCCCGGATGCAGCAGAGCGAGAACGAGGCCCGCATCATCGAACTCGAGCAGCAGCTTGAACGCGCCCTGATCGTCGAGGAAGACGCTTCCGGCGGCATCGGTCTGGGCGCCACCGTCCGGGTGCGCGACGACCGCGGCAACGAGCGGCAGTTCGAACTGGTCGGCACCTACGAGGTGGACGTCTTGAAGGGCAAGATCAGCGACGCCAGCCCCATCGGCCAGGCCCTCAGCGGCAAGAAGGCGGGCCAGAAAGTCACGGTGCCGCTGCCCAAGGGCACGGCGCAGTTCGAGGTGCTGGAAGTCAGCTACCGCTAAGGCCGGGGGACGGCTCCCACCCCCCCCAGCCCAGGAGGACAGGCGCCTGCCCGCAGCCTGTCCTCTCTTTTTGCCCATTGTCCTTCTACCCGTTGCGGGACGGCGTCGCCAAAGCCCGGTGGCGGGTTGCCTGCCCCCCGGGAGACTCCCGGCGCCCGGTTCTCGCGGCCAGGGTGCCGGATGCTCCGCTGAAGCCGGACCCGCCGGCTGGGCCGGGAATGGGTAGAATGCCTGCGTTTTTCTGGAATCACTTCCAGACAGTTCCGCCCAGACGCCCCAGACCAGGACCGGCCCAGACCAGATCGGCCCCGACTAGATCGGCCCAGACCCCCTCGGCCCAGACTCTCCCCGGAGGACCCCCCCCATGACCATCCAGCGTTCCAGCGGCGTGCTGCTGCACCCCACCAGCCTGCCCGGCTCCCACGGCATCGGCGAACTCGGCGCCCACGCGCGCGCCTTTGTGGACTGGCTCGCGCAGGCGGGGCAGACCTACTGGCAGGTGATGCCGCTGGGGCCGACCGGCTACGGTGACAGCCCCTACCAGGCCTTCAGCGCCTTTGCGGGCAATCCCTACCTGATCGACCTGGGCGCGCTGCGCGGCGAAGGCCTGCTGACCGGGGCCGACTTTGCCGACCTGCCGGCGTTCGGCGCCGAGCGGGTGGATTTCGGGGTGCAGTACGTGTGGCGCACCCAGATGCTCGGCCGCGCCCACGCGCACTTCGCTGCCGGACAGGGGGCGCACCTGCGGGCCGGGTTCGGGGCCTTTGAGGCCGCCGAAGCCGACTGGCTGGACGACTACGCGCTGTTCATGGCCCTCAAGGACGAGCACGGGGGCCTGCCCTGGAACGCCTGGGCGCCCGAGCTGCGGGACCGCGAGGCCGGGGCGCTGGCGGCGGCGCGGGAGCGGCTGGCGAGCGAGACCGAGCGCGTGCGCTTCATCCAGTTCCTGTTTTTCCGCCAGTGGACGGCGCTGCGCGAGTACGCCCGGGCGCGCGGCGTGCAGGTCATCGGGGACATCCCGATTTTCGTGGCGCTCGACTCCAGCGACGCCTGGGCCAACCGCGAGCAGTTCCTGTTCGATGACCAAGGCCAGCCCACGGTCGTCGCGGGTGTGCCGCCGGACTACTTCAGCGAGACCGGGCAGCTGTGGGGCAATCCGCTCTACCGCTGGGACGTGATGGCGCAAGACGGCTTCGCGTGGTGGGTCGAGCGCTTTCGCGGCAGCCTGAAGCTCTACGACCTGATTCGCCTCGACCACTTCCGGGGTCTGGCGGCCTCCTGGGAGATTCCCTTTCCCGCCGAGACGGCCATTCGCGGCGAGTGGGTGCCCGCGCCCGGCCACGCGATGCTGGAAGCGGTGCAGCGGGCGCTGGGCAGCGTGCCGATCATCGCCGAGGACCTGGGAGTGATCACCCCGGACGTCGAAGCGCTGCGTGACGATTTCGCGCTGCCGGGCATGGCGGTGCTGCAATTTGCCTTCGGCGGCGGCGACTTCAGCGTGAACGACTTCCTGCCGCACAACCTGCGCGAGAACCAGGTCGTGTACACCGGCACCCACGACAACGACACCTCGCGCGGGTGGTGGAACGCCGCCAGCGAGCAGGAGCGGCACAATTTCCGCACCTACACCCACTCCGACCCCAGCGAGGAGACGTTCGCGTGGCAGCTCACCGAGATGGCCTTCCGCACCCGCGCCCGGCTGGCGGTCGTGCCCCTCCAGGACCTGCTCAACCTGGGCACCGGGTCGCGCATGAACCTTCCCGGCACCACCGGCCCCCACAACTGGACCTGGCGCTACCAGGAAGGCGACCTGACCCCCGAGCTGGCGGAGCGGCTGCGGGCGCTGACGGCGGAGACGGGAAGGCTGGCGTAGGCACGCTGTGGGAGGTGGATTGTGGGGCATCCGCCCACACCCGACGTCCCACAACCCACTACCCTGTCCCCCATGAAGCTCTACACCAGGACAGGGGACAACGGCTCGACCGGGCTGTACGGCGCGGACCGGGTCAGCAAGGCGCACGTGCGGGTCGAGGCCTACGGCACGGTGGACGAGCTGAACAGCGTGGTGGGACTGGCCCGCGCGCACAACGCCCGCAGCCACGCGCCCGACGCGGCCCTCGACAGCGACCTCGAATACCTCCAGAACGCGCTCTTTGACCTCGGCGCCGACCTTGCCACCCGGCAGGAGAGTCCCTACGCGAAGAACCTCAGCCGCATCGACGCCGAGGACACGGCCTTTCTGGAAAGGATGATCGACCGTTACCAGGAAGGGGCGCCGCCCTTTACCGGCTTCGTGCATCCGGGGGGCACGCCGACCGCCGCCTCGCTGCACGTCGCGCGCACGGTGGCCCGCCGCGCCGAACGCGAGGTGATCCGCCTCGCCCACGAGGAGGAAATCAACCCCCACGTGCAGGTGTACCTCAACCGGGTCTCGGACCTGCTGTTCGTGATGAGCCGGGCCGCCAACCAGTCGGCGGGCCTCAGCGAGCAGGCCTGGACGGTGAAAAAGAGGCGGTAAGCCTGTAGCAGGTGGCCCGTGGCTTGTGAGAGAAGACCTGCCCTTTTCTCTCCAGGCCACGGGCTACTTCGTGTTCAGGAAGTCCAGAATCGCCCGCGCGATCGCCCCGGCCACCCGGTCGCGGTAGGCGGCCTGGGCCAGGCGCGCGCCCTCGGCCGGGTTGGAGCCGAAGCCGATCTCGATCAGGATGGCGGGCGTGGTGGGATTGCGAATCACGTAAAAAGCGTCGGTGAGGACGCCGCGGTTCAGGGCGCCGGTGGCCTGGATCAGCTGCGACTGCACCTTCTGGGCGAGCTGGCGCGAGAAGGCGATCTTGGCCTGGGCCAGCAGGTCGCCCAGCAGGCTCTGGGCGCTGTTCGCCGCGCGGCGGGTGAGTTCCTGGCCGATGCTGCCGCCGCCGTTTTCCGTGACCGCGACGCTGCGGCTCATGCCGCCCAGCGGTTGCCCGAAATAGTAGGTCTCGATGCCGTGCGCCGCCGGGTTGGTCGAGGCGTTGACGTGGATGCTGACGTAAGCGCTGGTGTCCTTGTTGGTGGCGAGTTTGGAGCGCTGGTCGAGGTCGGTGGCCTTGTCCGCGCTGAGGTGGCGGTCGCTGTCGCGGGTCATGACCACGTCCACCCCGTGCTTCTGGAGTTCGGCGCGCACCCGCAGCGCCACGTCGAGCGTGACGGCCTCCTCCTGCACCCAGCGGCTCTGCATGCCGGGGTCGTTGCCGCCGTGCCCGGCGTCAAGGACCACGCGGGGCCGCGCGGCCTTGGCGGTGCCCGTGGTGCGGGTCACGGCGGCGGGCTTCGCGGCCCCCGCCGGGGGGGCGGCAGGCCGCTGCGCGGTGGGGGCCCCGGTCGGCACGTCGATCACCAGCCGGGCCACCTGCCCCGGGCGGGCGGGCAGCACCTCGACGCGGGCGCTGGCGTGGCCCCGCGCGAGGCTGACGGTCACGCTGCTCCCCGCGACCGCATAGGCCGTGACGCCGGGGGCGCTCAGCGGTCCCTGGGCCGCAGGCAGGCTCAGGCCGAGCTTCACAGCCACGCTCTGGCCCGTCACCTTCGCGCTGGCGGTGGTGGGGCGCGGCAGGTCGAACACCAGCCGGGTGTAGCCGTCGTGGGTGCCCACGCGGGGCGCCGCCAGCGCGGTGCTGACGGCCGCGAGCAGCAGGGCGGGAAGAAAGCGCTTCACTGCCCGCAAGTGTAACGTTCGCCGCCGGGTGAAGAAACCCTGAAGCGTGAGAGGCGCTGGCCTGCCCAGGCTGAACCCCAGCTGACCGGGATGCTCACCCCCCTCAGCGCCGGGCCGCTAGGGTAGGCCCCATGAACCGTCTCCTGCCCTCCTTGCTGGCGGCCCTGACCCTGGGGACGGCGGGCGCCGTCACCTTCGGGGGCCTGAACGTCACCCCACGCGGCCCGCAGAACCTCAATCTGGAAACCGGCGCGACCGACTTTCCTCAGGGCGGCACCGTGACCGACGGCCGCAGCGGCCTGCGCCTTCAGGCCGGGCAGCTTCAGCTTCAGCCCGGGCAGCGCCTCAGCGCCCAGGGGGCGACCCTGACCACCCGCCAGGGCGGTACCCTGCGCGCTGCCAACGTGGTCTACGACCTCGCCCAGGGCACCGTGACCGCGACCGGTGACGTGACCTACACCGACGCCCGGCTGAAGAACCTCACGGCGGGGCGGATGGTGCTGCACGTCAAGACCGGGTTTGTCAGCGCGCACGGCGGCGTCCGGGCGGGCACCCCGGCCCTGAACGCGGCGGCCCTGGCCTTTGATCCGCGCACCGCCCAGACGGTCCTGGCTGGTCCCGCCCGGCTCAGCCAGGGCACCCGGACGCTGGAGGCGGACCAGGGGGGCCACCTGCTGCTCACCTTCAGCGCCAACCGTCTGCTGCGCGCCGCCAGCCGCACCGACGCGGCGACCCTGGGCCGCTTCGCGCCTTACCTGAAGTAGCTCCTGACCTGGGGCGGCGGGGCCGGGCGTCCCCGCTTCCCCCGGGGGGGGTTGTCAGCAGGGGCCGGAGGCCAGCAGGTCGCGGAACCCCAGGACCTCGCGGACGAACAGCGGGGCGAGGTGGGGGTCGAACTGCCGCCCCGCCTCGCGCAGCAGGTAGCGGGCGGCGTCGGCCTCGCTCCAGGCGGCCTTGTAGGGGCGCTCGCTGGTGAGGGCGTCGTACACGTCGGCCAGCGCCACGATCCGGGCGCTCAGGGGAATGCGGCACCGCCGCAGCCCTGCCGGGTAGCCCCCGCCGTCCCAGCGCTCGTGGTGGTGCCGGACGGCGTCCAGGGTCTGCGCCGGCAACGACGGCAGGCGGCCGAGCAGCTCCACCCCCCATTCGGGGTGACGCAGGATCACCGCGAACTCGTGGGCATCCAGGGGACCGGGCTTCTGGAGAATCGCCCGGGGCACCCGCGCCTTGCCGATATCGTGCAGCGCCGCGCCCCAGCGCACCGCCTGGACCTCGTCGGGCGCCAGCCCCGCCACGACCGTCAGCGCCTCGGCCCAGGCCACGATCCGGCGCAGGTGTCCCCCCTGCCAGCCTTCCGGGCCGCTGCCCTCCGGAAAGGCGCCCAGCAGTTGCACGGCCGCGTCCACCCCGTTCGCGGCGTCTGGCGCTCCGGCGCCCCGGCGCAGGCCGCACGGGCAGCAGATCGGCGGGAAGGCCAGACCCGGCCGTCCGGCGCGCGGCCCCGGCACACGGGTTAGCTCGGCCAGCAGCTCCTCGCCGGACGCGGCGCCACGCTCGCCCGGCTGTTCCGGGAGCAGGACCCGCAAGAGTTCAGACCCCCTCTCTCCGGCAGGGGGGCCGGACAGGACAGAGGACGGGGCTGGGTCCGGCAAGCATGGGGGCAGGCTAAAAGAAGAGGTGTGAGGGGGGCGTGATAGCGGAGAGGAACCTCCAGCTGCCACAACGCGTCTGAAAAAGCACGTAGTTTGGTGAAAATGGAACCCCGCACCCCTCAGAAAAGGGGGGGCCTTTTTCATCCAATGCTCTAGGTCGGCTGGCGGCGCCGCGCCGGGGGGGTGCTCTAAGGTAGGGCCATGCTGCGCGTGCTGTTCGTGGGAGACGTGTATGGGCAACCCGGCCGCCGGGTGCTGGCCCAGCATCTCCCGACCCTCCGTTCCGGCTTCGACTTCGTGATCGTGAACGCCGAGAACGCCGCCGGGGGCTTCGGCCTGCACCGCGAGGCCGCCGACGCGGTGCTGAAGGCCGGAGCCGGCTGCATCACGCTGGGCAACCACGCCTGGCACCACAAAGACGTCTTCGCGCTGATGCTCGACGAGGCAAAGTATCCCATCGTGCGCCCGCTGAACTATACGGACCCCGGCACGCCCGGGGTGGGCTGGCGCTCTTTCGACGTGAAAAACGCGGCGGGCGAGAGCGAACGCCTGACGGTCGTGAACGTGCTGGGGCGGGTCTTCATGGAGGCGGTCGCCAACCCTTTTCGGGCGCTGGACGACCTGCTGGAACGCGGCGATCTGGGCAGCGTGTTCGTGGACATCCACGCCGAGGCCACCAGCGAGAAAGCGGCGCTGGCCTGGCACCTCGACGGCCGGGTCGCCGCCGTGATCGGCACCCACACCCACGTCCCGACCGCCGACACCCGCATCCTGCCGGGCGGCACCGCCTTTCAGACCGACGCGGGCTTTACCGGCCCCGCGCGGAGCGTGATCGGCGCCGACCCGGAAGCCCCGGTGCAGAAGTTTCTCACCGAGCGCCCGCACCGGTTCTCGGTGGCCGCTGGCCCGGCCGAGCTGAACGCCGTGGCCCTGAGGCTGGAAGACAACCGCGCGCTGGCCGTAGAGCGCTACCGCTACCTCGAAGGAGACTGATATGGACCCCCAGCACCAGGACTCCACGCACCAGGACCCCCAGCACCAGGACCTCAGACAGCAGGATCCCAGACAACAGGACCTCCGCAGCGACGTGAACCGGCTGGGCCGCACGCTGGGGCAGGTGCTGCGCGAGCAGGAGGGCGAGGCGTTTTTCGACCTCGTCGAGCGGGTGCGCGCCGAGGTGCGGGAGGTGCGCGCCGGAGGCAGCGACGCTGGGCTGCGCGCCCTGCTGGCGGGGCTGGACGCCCGCACCGCCGGAAACCTGACGCGGGCTTTTTCCTGGTACTTCCAGCTGGTCAACCTGGCCGAGGAGCACGAGCGGGTGCGGGTGCTCTCGGCGGGGCAGGGGGTGCGGCCCCAGAGCCTCGAGCAGGCGCTGACCGAACTGAAGGCCCAGGGCCTGAGCGCCGACGAGGCCGAGGCGCTGCTCGCCCGGCTGGACCTGGGCCTGACCTTCACGGCCCACCCCACCGAGATGCGCCGCCGGACGGTCCGCCACCACCTGGTGCAGATCGCCCGCGAGTTGCCCCGGCTCGACGACGCCGCGCTGGAACGGGTCGCCGCCCACGTGGAGGCGCTGTGGGGCACCCCCGAGCTGCGCCGCCTGGGGCCGACCGTGCAGGACGAGGTCAAGGGCGGGCTGACCTACATCACCTCCATCGCGCAGGCGCTGCCGGGGCTGCAACGCGACCTCACGCGGGCCTTTGCGCGGGTGTACGGGCGGGAGACGGCGGCGCAGCTTCCGCTGTCGTTCTCCTCGTGGATGGGCGGCGACCGCGACGGCAACCCCTTCGTGACCCCGGAGGCGACCCGCCAGACGCTGGCGCTGCACCGCGAGCGGGCGCGTGAGCTGCTGCTCGCGGCGGTGCGCCGGGCCTACTCGGACCTCAGCCAGGACGGCCAGGAGGCGCCCGAACCCTACCGCTCGGAGTTGCGGGCGATTCACGACGCGGTCGCGGCGAATGAGCCGCTGGAGCTGCTGCCCCGCCTCGAAGCCCTGCACGCCCGGCTGTGCGGAGGCGGGCAGCGCCGCAGCGCCGAGCTGCTGCTCACGCCGCTGCTGACGCTGGCGCGGGTGTTCGGGCAGCATCTGGTCAGCCTGGACGTGCGCGAGCACAGCGCGCAGACGGGCGCGGCGGTGGCGCGGCTGCTGGCGGCGGCCGGGGTGGAGGCGGACTACCTGGCGCTCTCCGAACACGCCAAGCAGGAGGTCCTGACCCGCGAACTGCGCTCGCGCCGCCCGCTGTGGCCCGCAGGAGAGGCGCTGACGCCCGAGCTGGAAGCCGCCATCGGCCCCATCCGCGAGGTGCAGGCCGCCGCCCGCGTCTCGGGACCGCGCGCCTTTGGCCGCTACGTGATCAGCATGGCCGAGAGCGTCAGCGACGTGCTCGAACCGCTGCTGCTGGCGCGCGAGGTCGGTGCGCGGGTGCTGCCGGTGCCCCTCTTCGAGACGCTGGCCGACCTCACGCGGGCGCCGCAGGTCGTGTGGGAGCTGCTGAGCGTGCTCGAGTACCGCGCGGTGCTGGGAAGCGGCGTGCAGGAGATCATGCTGGGGTACTCGGACTCCAACAAGGACGCCGGATTCCTGGCCGCGAACTGGGCGCTGCACGAGGCCCAGCGGCAGGTCAGCGAGGTCTGCCGCCGGGCGGGGGTGCCCTGGCGATTTTTCCACGGGCGCGGCACCTCCATCGGGCGGGGGGGCGGCCCGGCGGCGCGGGCGATCCTGGGTCAGCCTGCCGGGACCATCGACGCGGGCGTCCGCATCACCGAGCAGGGGGAAGCGCTGGCCGACAAGTACAGCCACCCGGTCCTGGCCCACCGCAACCTCGAACAGGCGCTCTACGGCCTGCTGCTGGCCGCCGCCCGCCCCGCCGGGGAGCTGCCCGCCGCCTGGACAGACGCCCTGGACCGCGCCGCCCGCGCCTCGGCCGCCGCCTACCGCGCGCTGGTGGACGACCCGGCCTTCCTGCCCTTTTTCGAGGCGGTCACGCCCATCCACGAGATCGCCCGCCTGAACATCGCCTCGCGCCCGGTGCGGCGGCCCGGCGCGCCGAGCCTTTCGAACCTGCGCGCGATTCCCTGGGTGATGAGCTGGACGCAAAACCGCGCCAATCTCCCCGGCTGGTACGGCCTCGCGGAAGGCTTGCGCGAGATCGGCCCCATGGCGCGCGAGCTGTACGCGTCCTGGCCTTTTTTCCGCTCCATGCTCGACAACGCCCAGATGAGCCTCGCCAAGACCGACCTGCTGATCTTCGAGGAATACCTGCGCCTGGCCGGGGAGCAGGGCGCCGGGGGCAGCGAGCTGGCCGCGAGGCTGCGCGCCGCCTACGCCGAGACGGTGAGGCTGGTCGAGGAGGCGGTCGGCGCCGAGCTGCTGGCGAGCGAACCTAGATTGCGTGAGAGCATCCGCCTGCGCAACCCCTACATCGACCCCATCCACCGCGTGCAGGTCGAGCTGCTGCGCCGCGCCCGCGCCGCCGGGGGGGAGGAACAGGCCGACGAGACGGGGCGGCCCCTGCTGCTGAGCCTCCAGGGCATCGCGGCGGGGGTGCGGAACACGGGGTGAGGAAGCGGGAACGTTAGGGGCACCACCGCAACCTCGCCGTCCTCCCAACCTCCCCCCTCAAGAGGGAGGATGTAACAGCGCAAAAGCTTCAGCCTCCCCAAAAACGGGCACAGCGGACGCCGCATAGGTAGAGGCAGATAGAGTCCGCACCGCCTCCACCACGCCTCAATCGCGCAGCGAGACGGTGGCAGTGACGAGAATGCACCAAGATCAAACGTTGCCGCCGAGGACGACGCCCGCCTAGCGCCGCCCGTCTGCCCTTGCCGAGCGCAGCGCTTCGCTCCCCCTACCCCCTGGGGAGGGGGCTGGGGGGTGGGGAAACGTCGAGTCAAGTCACCCTGCCAAAGACAACTCCGGCCCCTTAGCATGTGCCCATGCGCCCCCTGCCCCTCCTCACCCTGCTCCTGGCCTCCGCCACCAGCGCCCAACCCTCCAGCCCCCAGCCCGCCACCCTCCCCTCCTTCGAGGGCCAGATCATCTACCAGGTGATGCCCGACCGCTTCTTCGACGGCGACCAGACGAACAACGCGGGCGTGGACCGCAGCGACCCGCGCGCCTGGCACGGCGGCGACCTCGCGGGCCTGACGCAGAAGTTGCCCTATATCGCCAAACTGGGCGCCACGGCGGTCTGGATGACCCCGATCTACCGCCAGCAGACGGCGAACTCCTTCGGCACGGCGGCCTACCACGGCTACTGGCCCGCCGACTTCCGGGACGTGGACCCGCATTTCGGGACGCTGGCGGACTTCGGGACGTTCGCGGGGGCGGCGCGCACCGCCGGACTGCGCGTGGTGATGGATCAGGTCGTCAACCACTACGGCTACGAGGCGGCGGCGGTCAAGGAGCGGCCCGGCTGGTTCAACGGCCCCGCCGAGTGCGCCTCGGCCGCGAACCGCGACGTGGACTGCCCGCTGTCCGGCCTGCCCGACCTCAACCAGTCCAACCCCGAGGTGCGCCGGTTCCTGCTGGAGAACGCCGACTTCTGGCGCGGGCAGGGCGTGAACGCCTTCCGGTACGACGCGATCAAGCACGTCGAGCGGCCCTTTTTGCAGGAGCTGCTGGCCCGCGACCGCGCCGCCGGAACCTGGACGCTGGGCGAGTGGTACGACGCGGACACCGGGGCGGTGGCCGAGTGGCAACGGGCGGGCTTCGACAGCCTCTTTCTGTTCAGCCTCCAGGCGGCGGTCAAGCAGAGCGTGATGGGCGGCGGCGGCCTGGGCGGCGTGGCGGCGGTGCTCTCGCGGCAGGGGGAACTGCCCCGGCCCGGCGAGGTCGCCCTCTTTCTAGACAACCACGACGTGCCGCGCTTTGCCCAGGGGTCGTTGTTCGAGGACGAGGGCCAGGCCCGCACCCGCTACGGCCTGCGCGCGCTGATGACCCTCCGGGGCGTGCCGGTCGTCTGGCAGGGCACCGAGATCGCCCTGCGCGGCGGCCCCGACCCTGACAACCGCCGCGACATGCGCTTCGAGGACCAGTGGACTCCCGCCGAGCGTGGCGTCTTCGAGGCCGCCCAGGGCGCCATCGCCGCCCGCAAGGCCAGCCGGGCGCTGAGTGTGGGCGCCCAGACGCTGCTGCCCACGCCCGCCCGCTTGGAAGACGACCTGCTGCTCTTCACCCGCGAGGAAGGCGGTGAGCGCGTGCTGGCCGCGTGGCACGGGGGCAAGGCGCGCAGGACCTACAGCCTCCGCCTCAGCGCGCTGGGGCTAAGTGCGGGTGCCCAGACCGTCACGCCCAGCCTGTATGCCGGGCAGGACGCCAAACTCAGCGTGAGCGGGGGCTGGCTGCACCTGAGCCTGCCGGGCAAGGACGCGGCGGCCTTCACGCTGAAGTAGGCGGGCGGCTCCCGGCGGACCGGCCCTCAGGCCCCGCCGATCTCTGGGCCGCTCGCCGGGCCGACGGCGGCGGTCAGCCTCACGGGGGAAAGCTCCTTTGCACTACCATGCGGCCTGATGCGTTCTCCCCTGCCCCGCGCCGTCCTGACCCGCCTGGAGACGGGCCGCCTGGTCGTGCTCAGCGGGCTGCTGGGAGTGCTGGTGGGCGGCCTGTGCGTGGGGCTGCGGCTGACATTGAACGCGCTGCTGGAAGTGGGAGCCTGGATCACGGGCTACGCGCCGCCCGGCACCCCCGGCGAGGGCGGGCTGCTGATGGCGTTCGGCCAGGGGCTGCCCTGGGGCCTGCTGCTGGCGCTGCCCCTGGTGGGAGCCGCCTGCGCCTGGCTGGTGCCGCGCGACGAGGGCGACCCCCTCAACCAGTTGGTGCGCGGCTACCACGCGCGCGGGCCAGCGCCGGACGCCGTCAGTCAGGGGCGGACACTGCTCGCCGCCGGACTGGGCTACGCCTCGGGGCTGCTGGTGGGCCGCGACTCGCCCTTCACACTGGTGGGCGGAGTGGGCGCCCGGCTGCTGGGGCGCGCGACCCGGCTGGACACGGCCGAGCGGCGCACCCTGACGCTGGCGGGCGCGGCGGCGGCGCTGGGGGCCGTGCTGCACGCGCCGCTGGCCGCCGCTGTGCTCGTCACCGAGGTCCTGTACCGCCGCTTCGAGTTCGAATTCGAGGTGCTGATGCCCTGCGTGCTCGCCTCGGTCGCGGCCTACGCGGTGTATGGCCTGGCGTTCGGCTTCTCGCCGCTGCTGAGCGTGGAGGCGTTTCAGGGACCGGCGCTGGCGCAGCTGGGGCCGCTGCTGGGGGTGGCGCTGGGAGTCACGCTGGCCGCCTGGGGGGCGCTGCTGGCCTGCCGGGTGATTCCGGACGCCTGGACAGCGGGGGGCCGCAACCGGGTGATCGCGGGCGGCGCCTTCGGGCTGCTGACGGCGGCGCTGGCCGTCTGGAGCACCCCGGCGGTGCTGGGCGACGGTTCCGGCTGGACGCAACTCGGCGTGTCGGGGTTCCTGGGGCCGGAAGCGCTGGGGGTCGGCGCGTGGCGCTGGCTGCTGCTGGCGCTGGGAGCGCGCCTGGCCTTCGGGGGCGGCGTGCTGCCCTCGGTGGGGGTGGGCGGGTTGCTGGGCGTCGGCCTGGGCACGGCGCTGGGGGTGGACCCCGCCGCCGCCGCCCTGGTCGGCGCGGTCGCCTTTCTGACCGTGACGCTCAACGCGCCCATCGCCGCCGCGCTGCTCGCCGTCGCCTGGAGCGGGGACGCGCTGCTCCCCGCCGCCCTGCTCACGGCGGGGCTGGCCCACGTCCTCAGCGGCGAGACGGGCCTGCTGCCCGCCCAGGCCCGCTCGCGCGCCGCCAGTCCGGTCCACGCCGGGCCGCCCCCGCTGCCCGAGGGCGTGCGTTTCGTGCCCCGGCGCCCGGCACCCACGCCCGCCACGCTCCTGCACGCGCCCGCCGAGGCGGGGGGCGGCGGCGGCGCAGCAGACGGCCCCGCACCGCTGGCCTCCGAGCAGGAACTGTACCGCCGGGCGGTGCCGGGCGGCTGGCAGGGCGCGCGGCTCTCGGTGCTGTCGCTGCCCCCCGGCGTGGAGGTCGTGGGCGTGGTGCGGGGCGGCGCCGTGCAGGCGCCCCGGCCCCAGCTGCGCCTCACCGCCGACGACGAACTCGTCTTTCTGGCCCGCCCCGACGCCTACGCCGCGCTCGAAGGCGTGCTGCGGTTGCCAGGAGCCTGAGCTTCCGTCTCCGGGCCGGAAACCGGGCGGGCGAGAAGCCCCGCCACCTGCCCCGGGCGCAGGCGAGCCGCTACAGGACTGTTCCAGGCGAGGGGGTCAGGGCTGGAAGGCACGCGGTTCAGGGGGCATTGAAGGCGAGAGGGAGAACCTGAACCCAGCGCTTCCCGGCACATCACCAGACGCAGCGGGGTCCACCCGGTCGGGACGGCGGCGCGCCTCCCGGCGGCAGCGGCCCATACTGCGCGGGTGACTGCCGCCCGCACCCGCCCCGACTGGACCCCCAACGAACGCCTCGGCATCCTCAACGGCTGGCTGGTGTTTCTGGGCGACGGCTTTTTCAGCGTTTCGGTGGTCGTGGCGGGCTTCGCGGCGCGGCTGGGCGCCCCCAATTTCGTGATCGGGCTGCTGCCGGCCATCGCCGGGGGCGGGTGGATGCTGCCGCAACTGCTGGTGGCCTCGCGGGTGCGCTCGCTGCCCTACAAGCTGCCGACCTACCGCTCGGCGGCGCTGGTGCGGATGCTGACGTACCTGGCGATGGTCCTGATCGCCGCGACCCTGGCCGACCGCCCCGCGCTGTGCCTGACCCTCTTTATCCTGGCAATGGTCCTGAACGCGCTCGCCTCGGGGGTGGCGGGGCTGCCCTTTTTGGAGGTCGTGAGCAAGACGGTCGCGCCTGAGCGCCGCGCCCGGTACTTCGGCACCCGCAACCTGTGGGGCGGCCTGCTGGCCTTCGGGGCGGGGCTGGCGGTGCGCGCCATCCTGGGGTCGGACCTGGCCTTCCCGCTGAACTACGCCCTGATCTTCCTGCTGGCGACGGTGGCCTTTACGCTGGGCTACGGGGTCTTCGGCCGGGTGACCGAGCCGCCCGACCAACCGCTCGCGCCCGGAAATCTGCGCGACGAGATCCGCGCGATTCCGCAGACGCTGGCCGACGGGCACTTCCGCGCCTTCCTGACTGTGCGGCTGCTGCTGGCCGCAGCGAGCATGGCCGAGCCGTTCTACGCAGTCTATGCCCTGCGTGACCTGAACTACCCGGCGGCCACCCTAGGCGTCTTCGTGATGGCGCTGACCGGCGCGGCCCCCTTTTCCAACCTGGTCTGGCAGCGGGTGGCCGAGCGCAAGGGGTCGAGGCGCATCCTGCGCTACGCCACCGTCTGCGCGGGGCTGGCGCCGCTGGTCGCCCTGACCGTGGGCACGCTGGGTCTCGGCAGCCTGGCCTACCTGGGGGTGTTCATCCTGTCGAGCGTGGCGCTTCAGGGCTTCAACCTGGGGCACACCAACCATCTGCTCAACATCGCGCCCCCGGATGCCCGCAGCCGCTACATCGGCACGCTGAACACGCTGGTGGGCGCGGCCCTCTTCGCCCCGGTCGCGGGCGGGCTGCTGGCCGACGCCGCCGGATACCGGGCGGTGTTCGTCCTCAGCGCCCTGCTGTTCGCGGCGGCGTGGTGGCAGTGCGGGCGGCTGCGGCGGGACGCCTGAGGGCCGGTCGACTGGGTGCCGGTCGACTGGGTGCTGGTCGGCTGGGCGCTCCCCTCAGTGCCCCAGAATCTTGCTCAGGAATACCCGCGCCCGCTCGTGCTGGGGGTTGTTGTAAAAGGCCTCCGGCGTGGTGTCCTCCACGATCAGGCCCTGGTCGAAAAAGAGGATGCGGTCGGCCACCTCGCGGGCAAAGCCCATCTCGTGGGTCACGACCAGCATGGTCATGCCGCCGCGCGCGAGGTCCTTCATCACGTCGAGCACTTCCTTGATCATCTCGGGATCAAGGGCCGAGGTCGGCTCGTCGAAGAGCATCACCTTGGGGTCCATCGCCAGGGCGCGGGCGATGGCGACGCGCTGCTGCTGCCCGCCCGACAGCTGGGCCGGGAACTTGTGGGCCTGCTCCTCGATGCCGACCCGCCTGAGCAGTTCCAGCGCCCGGCGCTCCGCCTCGGCCTTGTTCGTGCGCCGCACGCGGGTGGGCGCCAGCGTCACGTTTTCCAGCACGCTGAGGTGCGGAAAGAGATTGAAGCTTTGAAAGACCATGCCGACCTCGCGCCGCACCGCGTCGAGGTTGCGCGCCCCCTGGAGCGGGATGCCGTCCACGACCACGCTGCCGCCGTCGTGGGGGTCGAGCGCGTTGAGGGTGCGGATAAAGGTGCTCTTGCCGCTGCCCGAGGGGCCGATCACGACCACGACCTCGCCGGGCTGCACGGTCAGGCTCACTCCGCGCAGGGCGTGGAAGCTCCCGAAGTGCTTGTGAACGTCACTTGCCACGATGATCGGCTCGGCCATGGGGCGAAGTGTAGAGCATCCGCCCCGCGCGTGGCCCGCCGGGACCGGGATCCCGCCGACCAGCACGGGGCCCTCCCCGCACCAGGGCGCCGGGGCCGCGCGTGGTAAGCTTTCTGGCACTCAACCCTGTTCAGGGGGCCTGGTTCGCTGCGGCCCCACAAGGAGTCCCCTATGAAACGAGTCACCACGGCCCTGCTGCTGGGCACCGCCGCCGTCGCCCTTGCCCAGGGCAACACCTTCCTGACCATCGGCTCGGGGGCCACCACGGGTGTGTATTTTCCGGTCGCCACCGGCATGGCCAAGCTGATCAACGACGCGGGGGCGGGCGTACGCGCCAACGCCCGCTCGACCGGCGGCAGCGTCTTTAACGTCAACGCGCTCGCCACCGGTGAACTCGACGCGGCGGTCGCGCAAAACGACATCGTGTACTACGCCTACAAGGGCACCGGCATCCAGGCGTTCCAGGGCAAGGCCAACACCAAGCTGCGGACGATGGCGGTCCTCTATCCCGAGGTGCTGCACGTGATCGCCCGGCGCGATTCGGGCATCAACTCCATCGCGGACCTGAGGGGCAAGCGCGTCGTGATCGGGGACCTGGGGTCCGGCACCGAGCAGACGGCCCGGCAGGTGCTCGAAACGTACAACCTCGGCTTTGACGACCTCGGGCAGGCGCTGCGGGTCTCGCCTGCCCAGGGCGTCAGCCTGATGCAGGACAAGCGCGCCGACGCGCTGTTTTACACGGTCGGCGTGGGCGCCAGCGCCATCAGCCAGATCGCGCAGACGGTGGACGTCCGGGTCGTGCCGGTGGGCGGCAACCAGGCGGCCAGCCTGCTGAAGAAGTACCCCTTCTACGTGCGCTTCAACATCCCCGCGCGCAGCTACAAGGGCGTGGGCGCCACCGTCCCCAGCGTCGCCGTGCAGGCCACCCTGGTCACCACGACCGCCCTCAGCGAGGACACCGTCTACCGGGCGATGAAGGCCAGCATGGGCAACCAGGCCGCGCTCGAAGCGCTGCACCCCAGCCTCGGCGCGTTCACCTACGAAAAAGCCGTCAAGGGCCTGCCTGCCCCGCTGCACCCCGGCGCCGTCAAGTTCTTCCGTGAAAAGGGCGTGAACGTCCGCTAAGCCCCCCCCCGTGGCCCACCCCCGGGGCCAGCCGCAGCAGGAAACGCGGCTGGCCTCCTTTCTTCAGACAGGAATGAGGAACCTATGAGCGATCCCACCAGACCCATCTCCAGCGATCCGGCGCTGGACCACGGCGGCATGACCCAGGGCGAGCGCCGGGCGCTGGAAATCGTGGAAGCTGCCGAGACGGGCGGGCGCAAACTGTTCGGCGGCCAGAAGTGGCTGGTGACGGCCCTGGCGCTGGCCTGGTGCGTGTTTCAGATGTACGCGGCGCAGGTCGGCACGGTCGACACGCTGCTGCTGCGCGCGACCCACCTGGCCTTTGCCTTCGCGCTGGCCTACCTGGTCTTTCCCTTTCGCAAGAAAATCGGGGTGCCGCAAGTCGGCGTGCCGTGGTTCGACTGGCTGCTGGGCGCGGCGGCGGTGGGGACGGCCATCTACCTGATCGTCCAGTACCCCACCATCGCCAGCGTGCAGGGCGGCGTGCTGACCCCGGCCGACGTGTGGGTGGGCACAGCGATGATCGCGCTGCTGCTGCTCGCGGCGTGGCGCACCATCGGGATCGCCATGCCCATCGTGGCCGGCGTCTTTATGCTCTACGCGCTGACCGGGCCGCGCGGATTGATCCGGGGCGACCTGGGGCCGCAGCTTCAGCTGCACGCCGGGCAGACCTGGCCGCAGGTCGTGGGGCAGCTCTTTGCCAACACCGAGGGCATCTTCGGGACCGCCATCGGGGTCAGCGCGCAGATCGTCTTCCTGTTCGTGTTGTTCGGCGCGATCTTCGACAAGCTGGGTGCGGGCGAGTGGTTCATGAACGTGGCGCAGGGGCTGCTGGGGGGCTTCCGGGGTGGCCCGGCCAAGGCCAGCGTGCTGTCGAGCGCCCTGAACGGCATCATCAGCGGCTCGTCGGTCAGCAACGTCGTGACCGGCGGCAACATCACCATCGGCACCATGAAGCGGGTCGGGTATTCCGCCGAAAAGGCCGGGGCCATCGAGGTGGCGAGCAGTTCCAACGGCCAGCTGATGCCCCCGGTGATGGGCGCGGCAGCCTTTATCATGGCGCAGAACCTCAACATCGAGTACCGCTCGCTGATCCTGGCGGCCGCGATTCCCGCCTTCTTGTGCTACGGGGCGCTGCTGGTCGTCACGCACATCGAGGCGCTCAAGCTCGGGCTGCGCGGACTGCCGCGCGAGGAGTTGCCCTCGGTGCGCCGCACGATGCGCTCGGGCTGGTACTACCTGTTGCCGCTGGGCTACCTGATCGGCACCCTGACCATCAACCCCGAGGCCACGCCCGAGCGGGTCGCCCTGAACACCATCTTCCTGATGATCGGCATGATGTTCGTGCAGGAGGGCTGGCGGGCCAGCCGGGACACGCGCGGCCTGGGACGCGGCCTGCTGGACGCCGGGCGGATGCTCGTGCAGGCGTTCGAGGCGGGCGCGCGCTCCATGATCGGCATCGCCATCGCCACCGCCGCCGCCGGAATCATCGTGGGGATCGTGACCATCACCGGACTGGGCTTCGGGCTGGCCGACATCGTGCAACTGGTCAGCGAGACGTTCCGGGGGCTGTTCGCCGCCCTGGCGGGCCTGATTCCGGGCGTGAACGCGGCCGGGGTCGCCACCTTCGGCGCGATGCTGGTCGTGCTGCTGATGGCGCAGCTGATCGCCCTGATTCTGGGCATGGGCCTGCCCACCACCGCCAACTACATCCTGATGAGCGCATTGATCGTGCCCATCATCGCCCGGATCGCGGGGCTGGACACGGCCAACCCGGCGCAGATGCTCCCGGTCCACATGTTCGTCTTCTACTTCGGCATCATGGCCGACTCGACGCCGCCGGTCGCGCTGGCCGCCTTCGCCGCCGCCGCGATCTCGGGGGGCAATCCGGTCCAGACCGGCGTGCAGGCCTTTCAGTACGAACTGCGAACGGCGCTGCTGGCGTACATGATGTTTTTCAACCCGTCGCTGCTGCTGATCGCGAACGGCCGTCTGGGCGGCCTCCCCTGGACCGAGGCGATCCCGATGATCTTCTTCGCCTTTATCGGCCTGGTGGCCTTTAGCGCCGCGACCCTGCGCTTCTTGCACCGCCGCACGAGTGGGCTGCAAACCCTGCTGCTGCTGGCCGCGTCCCTGATCCTGATTATCCCCACCGCCCTGGTCTGGAACGCCGCCGCGCTGGCGTTGCTGGCGCTGGTGTACTTCTGGCAAAAGGCGGGGAGCCGCAATGAGCCGCCGCTGCGGCCTGCGGCGGCCTAGCGCAGCCATCTTTTCGCGGGCAAGAAGCCCCCAGCCGGAACCGTGCTGGGGGCTTCTTGTTGGAGGCGGAGCGCTACCGGGTGGCGATCTTCACCCGCCTTTCCAGCTGATCGGTGAACAGCGTCATCACGGTGGTCAGCGCCAGGTAGACGCAGGCGACGGTGGTCAGCACCGGGATAGGCTGGAACGTCTCGCTGGAGACGCGCGACCCGGCCAGCGTGAGTTCCAGCAGGGCGATGGAGGACGCCAGCGACGAGTCCTTGAGCAGCGCCACGAGGTTGTTGACCAGCGGGGGCACCACGATCCGCAGCGCCTGGGGCAGCACCACCGTCTGCATGGTCTGGCCGCCGCTGAGGCCCAGGCTGCGCGCCGCCTCGCCCTGCCCGCGCGGAATGGCCAGAATCCCGGCGCGAATGACCTCGGCGTTGTAGGCACCGACGTTGAGGGAAAGCGCGACCACCGCCGACCAGAACTCGTTGAGTTCCACGTTCAGGCCGACGCTTTCCAGAATGGGCGGCAGGGCGTTGTACACGAACAGGATCTGCACCAGCAGCGGCGTGCCGCGAATCAGCCAGATCAGGAAGCTGGCGGGCGCCCGGACCAACCACATGCCGCTCGTTTTCATGATGCCCGCGACAATGCCGATCAGCAGCCCGATCACGCCGCTGACCAGCGTGAGTTGCAGGGTCATGCGGGCGCCCTCGACGAAGAGGTCGGCGCGGGGGCCGATGGGGTCGGGCATCTGCCGCAGCACGGCGGTGATCAGAAAAAACAGCAGGACGAAGGCGGCGGCGGCGGCCCCCAGCCACCCCAGCAGCGCGAGGCCGCCCAGCGGCGTCTGACGCGGCGCCGGTCCTGGAGCGGTCATGCCCCGGCCTGCGCAAGGAGCCTGAACTGTGCGTCACGTGGGTTTTGCATGGCGAGATGATGCCACAGATAACCTCCCGCCGCGCACCGCCGCCCGCGCTCAGACGGCAAAAAGGCGGGGCGGGAAGGGACCCTAAAGTCAGGTCCCGTCCCCGCCCACCCCGCCCACTGGCGGCCTTACTTGCAGCGCACGTCCTGCCCGAAATACTGCTGGCTGAGCTTGGCGTAGCTGCCGTTCTGCTGCGCCTTGGCGAGCGCGGCGTTGAGTTCTTTGAGCAGGCTGCTGTTGCCCTTTTTGACGGCCATCGCGATGCGCTCGTTGAACAGCAGGTCGCCCTGTTTGACCTTGCCCTGCTGCGCCTTGACCAGGTCGATCCCGGTGAACTTGTCGCCCACCCAGGCGTCCACCCGGCCCGCCATCAGCGCGGCCTGGGCGTCGGTGTCCTTGGGAAAGGTCTTCACGTCGCCCACGCCGGGGACCTTGCGGACGTTTTCCAGATAGGTGGTCCCGACCTGCACGGCCACCCGCTTGCCTTTCAATGCCGCCGCCGTCAGGGGGCCGCCGGGCTTGGCGACGATCGCGCCGCCCGTGCAGTAGTGCGGGTTGGAAAAGTCGACCGCCTTGGCCCGCTCGGGGTTGATGCCGTGGCTGGCGATCACGAAGTCGTAGCGGTCCTGATTCAGGCCGATCAGGAGGTTGTCAAAAGGCTGGGTCACCCACTGCACCTTGAGACCCAGCTGCTTGGCCAGCTGGTTGGCGAGGTCCACCTCGAAGCCGGTGAGCTGCTTGCCCTTCAGGAGGTTGAAGGGCGGGAAAGCGCCCTCGGTGGCGATGCGGACAGTGCCGCTCTGCTTGATCTCGGCCCAGGTGCGGGCCTGCGCGGGGACAGCGAGCAGGGACAGGGCGGTCAGGGACAGCAGCGCTCGTTTGATCATGCAGATTCCTCCGGGAATGGGGCCTGTGGCCCCTGGGTAGGGCTGGCCTGTTAGATGGGGTGACACGTCACTCTAGCGCCCGAATGAAGATTCGCAAAAGGCCAGTCCCATGAGAGCGCGCCGCCCCCAGCGGAGGCGGCGCACGAGGCGGGGAACGTTCAGTCCTTGACCGAGACGACCGTGACGGTGCTGGGGCCGCTGCTCAGCGGGGTGCTGGCCGACATGCTGGCGGCGGGCACGCTGGCCGCCGCAGCCGCCATTCCGGAAGACGCCGGGTATTCGTAGCCCAGGCCCAGGGTATCGGCCTGACCGCGCGTGCCGGTGGGGGTGCCGCGGTCGATGGCGGCCTCGGTCGTGCTGTCGAAGGCGTGCAGGCGGGTCTGGTCGATCAGCAGCTCGATGTTGTCACCGGGTTCAATGGCGGCCTGGCCCTCGAGCTTGGCCGTCAGGCTTTCTCCGTTGACCTCGATGATCAGGTCGGTCTGGGCGCCCAGCGGCTCCACGACCACGACCTTGCCGCGCAAGACGTTGTTGCCGTGCGGGATGTCCGTCTGACCGTGGCCGATCATGCCGACATGCTCGGGGCGAATCCCCAGGAACACGTCCTTGCCCTCGTAGGCCCGCAGGCTCTGGGCCAGGCGGCCCATCGCGGCGACCCGGCTCTCGCCCACCACGAACTCGCCGCCCTGTACCCGCGCGGTCAGGAAATTCATGGAGGGGCTGCCGATAAACCCGGCCACGAACTTGTTCTGCGGGAAGTCGTAGAGGTTCATGGGCGTGTCCACCTGCATGATCAAACCGTCGCGCATCACCACGATGCGGTTGCCCAGCGTCATCGCCTCGACCTGGTCGTGGGTCACGTAGACGATGGTCGCGCCCAGGCGGCGGTGCAGCTGGGAAATCTGCGAGCGCATCTCGACGCGCAGCTTGGCGTCGAGGTTGGAGAGCGGCTCGTCCACCAGGAACACGGACGGCTCACGCACGATGGCGCGGCCCATCGCCACGCGCTGACGCTGGCCGCCTGACAGCTCCTTGGGCTTGCGCCCCAGCAGGTGCTCGATCTGGAGAATCTTGGCAGCGTCGCGCACGCGCTGGTCGATCTCGGCCTTGGGCGTCTTGCGCAGCTTCAGGCCAAAGGCCATGTTCTCGTACACGTTCATGTGCGGGTACAGCGCGTAGTTCTGAAACACCATCGCGATGTCGCGGTCCTTGGGCGGCACGTCGTTCACGACGCGGTCCCCGATGCGCAGCACCCCGTCGCTGATGTCCTCCAGGCCCGCGATCATCCGCAGCGTGGTGGACTTGCCGCAGCCCGATGGCCCGACAAAGACCATCAGCTCGCGGTCGGCGATGTGCAGGTTGAAGTCCTTGACCGCGTGGTGCTTGGTGCCGTAGCGCTTGTTGATGTTCTCCAGAATGACTTCTGCCATGACGCTCGCCTGCCTCCTTCGCCCCTACTCTCGCCCGCGAATGGGTCTGCAAGCCGCAGACAGCCGGGCGACCGGGGTACGCACGAGAAACCTGGGGTGAACACTGACGCTGAGCGGACGCCCCCACTTTACCCCAAGCTGGGCTGCGGGTCCAACGGCGCCCACGACAGAAACCTGACAGGCGCCGACCTCTAGGCTGGTGCCCATGTCCCGGCCCCGGCTTCCCTTCGCAGATCCGGACGCCGCGCGGCGCCACATCTACAGCCTCGTGGCGGCCCTGGCCTGCCTGATTCAGGTGGCGGTGGCCGTGGTCGATCACCTGGGTCCCGCGCCCGGCGTGGTCTGGGAACCGGTGGTGGGCGCCCTGCTGTGCCTGGGGGCGGCGGCCACGCTGCGTTACTCCCGGGTATCCCTCAGCGCCGTGGACCACGCGGTGCTCGTCGCGGCCACGCTGAGTGTGGGCGTGCAGGTGGTTCAGGCGTTCGGGACCCCGGCGGCGCCCGCGCCGCGCCTGTACTTTACCGGCGTCTTTCTGTTTATCGCCGGATTCAGCATCCTGCCGCCCCGCTGGGCCATGCTGTACACGGCGGCGGTGTACGCCGTCTTCGGCGCGCTCACCCTCACCCGCGAGGCCGGTCAGGACCTCACCTTGCTCGCGGAGATGGGCCTGATCGGTGTTTTGATCGGGCACCTCTCCATCTACGGGCAGCAGGTCAGCGCCAAGCGTGCCCAGACCCTGCTGTTTCAGAAGCTGGCCCTGACCGACCCCCTGACGGGCCTGGACAACCGCCGCGCCATGTATGACCGCCTGAAACAGGCTTTCGCGGAGGTGCCGCAGGGCCAGGACTTCGCGGTCATCATGCTGGATGTGGACCACTTCAAACAGGTCAACGACCGCTA
Organism: Deinococcus budaensis; assembly: GCF_014201885.1. Classification (NCBI taxonomy): domain Bacteria; kingdom Thermotogati; phylum Deinococcota; class Deinococci; order Deinococcales; family Deinococcaceae; genus Deinococcus; species Deinococcus budaensis. The sequence goes on from NZ_JACHFN010000001.1 coordinate 497,169, forward strand.
CGGGCACGACAAGGGCGATCAGGTGTTGCAGCAGGTCGGCGCGGTGCTGAGGGCGCAGGTGCGGGCGGGCGATCACGTGGCGCGCTGGGGCGGCGAGGAGTTTCTGGTGCTGGCGCGGGTCAGAGACGAAGGCGAAGCCAGGGCCGTCACGACGCGGCTGTGGCGGGCCGTCCGGGACGCGCAGGTCGAGGGGCTGCCTCCCATCACAGCGAGCCTCGGCGTGGCGTTTGCGAGCCACGCCGACTCGCTCGCGGGCCTGCTGCACCGGGCCGACACCGAGCTGTACCGGGCCAAGGCGCTGGGCCGCGACCGGGTCATTCTGGCCGGAGAAGCGCCCCCGGTCCCCGGCAGGCCCCCGCAGGAAAGGCCGCTGTCCGTGATGTGATGGGGAGGCTCTGGCCCGGGCGCCCGCGCCGTCTCGGGCCACGAAGAGGGGGCAGTCACCCTCACGGCAACCGCCCCCGCCTGTGACGACCGAGGCTCAGCTCGCCTGGCCGAATTGCATCCGGAAGATGAACTTGGTCACTTCGCCCTTGAGGTTGTCGATCATGTCGTTGAACATGTTCGTGGCCTCGAACTTGTACTCGGTGAAGGGGTCGCGCTGCCCGTAGCCGCGCAGCCCGATGCCCTGGCGCAGCACGTCCATGCTGTGCAGGTGCTCTTTCCAGTGCTGGTCCACGACCTGAAGCAGCACGTAGCGCGACAGGCTGTTGAGCATGGTGGGGCTGAGTTCTTCCTTGCGGGCGTCGAAGGAGTCGGCCACGGCTTCCAGCAGATGCGCGTGCGCCGCGTCGGGGGTCATGCCGCGCATCGCCTCGAAATCGTAGGTTTCGAGCTGCGGCACGGCGTCCACCAGATTCGTCCGCAAGGTTTCGAGGTCCCAGCTTTCGGGCGTCTGGTCAAGGGGCGCGTAGTAGGCGAGCTGCATCTCGGTGAAGTCCGCGATCATGCCCTCGGTGGTCTCCTCGATGTCCTCGTCGGCGCCGAGCAGCACCTCGCGGCGCTGGGCGTAGATCTCGTCGCGCTGCTTGCTCATCACGTTGTCGAACTCCAGCAGCTGCTTGCGGATGCCGAAGTTGCGGTCCTCGACCCGCGCCTGCGCCTTTTCGATGGCGCCCGTGACCATCTTGGCCTCAATGGGCTGGGTGTCGTCCATGCCCAGGCGGTCCATCATGGCGACCACGCGGTCGTTGGCAAAGAGGCGCATCAGGTCGTCCTCGAAGGAGACGTAAAAGCGGCTGCTGCCGGGGTCCCCCTGACGGCCCGCGCGGCCGCGCAGCTGGTTGTCGATGCGCCGGGACTCGTGGCGCTCGGTGCCGATGATGTGCAGGCCGCCGAGTTCCTGCACGCGGGCGTGGTCGGCCACCGTGTCGGCCTGAAGCTGCTGCGCCTGCCGGATAAAGTCGGGCACCATGCCGGGAATCAGCATCCCCAGCCGCTCGGCCTCCGGGTCCTGGCGGCTGATCGCCTTGATAAACGCCTCGGCTTCCGGGGCGAAGCGGCTGACACCGAAATTCTGCTCGACCGCCTCGCCCAGGATGAATTCGGCGTTGCCGCCCAGCATGATGTCGGTGCCGCGCCCGGCCATGTTGGTGGCGATGGTGACGGTGCCCGAGCGGCCTGCCTGAGCGACGATGCTGGCCTCCTGCGCCTCGTACTTGGCGTTGAGGACCGCGTGCTGAATGCCCGCCGCCTTCAGCAGTTCGCTGAGCTGCTCGCTGGTGTCGATGCTGGCGGTGCCGATCAATACCGGGCGCCCGGTCGCGTGCATCTCGGCGACCTCCTGCACGACCGCGCCGTACTTGCCCAGGCGGGTGCGGTAGACCAGGTCCTCGGAATCCTTGCGGATGATCGGGCGGTTGGTGGGGATCACCAGCACGTCCGAGCCATAGATGTCGAGGAATTCCTTTTCCTCGGTCTTGGCGGTGCCCGTCATCCCGGCGAACTTGTTGTACAGCCGGAAGAAGTTCTGGTAGGTGATGGTGGCGAGCGTCTGGTTCTCGTTCTCGATCTTGACGCCTTCTTTGGCCTCGATCGCCTGGTGCAGCCCTTCGCCGTAGCGGCGGCCCGGCATCGAGCGGCCGGTGAACTCGTCGATGATGACGACCTCGCCCTCGGCATTCACGATGTAGTCCTTCTCGCGCTGGTACAGCTCCTTGGCGCGGATGGCCTGGGTGATCATGTGCGCCTTGTCCATGTTCTCGGGGCTGTAGAGGTCGGGAATCGAGAGCAGGCGCTCGATCTTGTCGATGCCGCCTTCCGTGATGTGGACCTGTTTGCCCTTCTCGTCGATGGTGTAGTCGCCGGTTGGCTCGGCGCGTTTGCCGGGTTCGGCGGGTTCGCCCCGTTGCAGGCGGCGAATCAGCTTGGCGTACACGTAGTACAGGTCGGTGGCCTTTTCGGCGGCGCCCGAGATGATCAGCGGCGTGCGGGCCTCGTCGATCAGGATCGAGTCCACCTCGTCCACGATGGCAAAGTGCAGCGGCGTCTCGGCGCGCAGGGACAGCTGCTCGCGGCTCTGGGCCATGTTGTCGCGCAGATAATCGAAGCCCAGCTCACTGTTGGTCACGTAGGTGATGTCGCAGGCGTAGGCGGCCTGCTTCTGGGCAGGCTGGAGGTCACGGCTGGCGAGGCCGACGGTGAGGCCCAGCGTGCGGTACAGCAGCCCCATCTCCTCCATGCCCACGCGGGCGAGGTAGTCGTTCACGGTGACGAGGTGGCAGCCCTTGCCCTCCAGGGCGTTCAGCGCCAGCGCCAGCGTGGCGACCAGGGTCTTGCCCTCACCGGTGCGCATCTCCGCGATGCGGCCCTGGTGCAGCGCCGCGCCGCCGATCAGCTGCACGTCGTAGTGCCGCTTGCCGATGGAGCGGCGGCCCGCTTCGCGGATCAGGGCAAAGGCCGGAACGATCACGTCGTCGAGCGACTCGCCGCCCTCCTGCACGCGCGTTCTGAGCGCCTGAAAGGCCTCGGCGAGATTCTCGACTTTCATCGTCTCTTCTTCCAGCGCGTTCACGGGCTGCACGATCGTCTTCACGATGCGCGCCACGTCGCGCTGGTTGTTATCGAACACTTTGTTCAGGACACGGAACATGACACGCGAGTATAGCGCGTCCGCCGCGCCCACCCGCACAGATGTCAGTGAGGCAGGCGTAAGGAAGTTGAGTGAGGCACGCTCAGGCGTTGGCCAGCGGCGCGTAGGCCACCGCGCCCTCGCTGAGCGGGCTGGGGGGCCGTCCGGCGCCCAGGGCAGCGGCGGCGGCCAGGGCGATCATCGCGCCGTTGTCGGTGTTGAGGCCGGAGCCGGGAAAGACCGCCTGGACGCCGCTCTGGGCAAAGGCTTCACGCAGCGCCCGGTTGGCCGCCACGCCGCCCGACACCACGACCGTCGCGCGCCCGCACGCCTGCGCCGCCCGCAGGGTCGTCCCCACCAGAAAACGCACCGCCGCCCGCTCGAAGCCTGCCGCGAGGTCCTCGGGCCTGGCGCCGGCCCTGTGCGCCAGCAGCGCCGCCGTCTTCAGGCCACTGAAGGAAAAGTCGAAGCCTTTCTGGCCCTGCAAAGGCGCCTTGAACGGCACCGCGTCCGGGTCGCCGCGCCGGGCCGCCTCGCTGATGGCCGGGCCGCCGGGGTAGCCCAGACCCGCCAGCCGGGCGATCTTGTCGAAGGCCTCGCCCGCCGCGTCGTCGCGGGTGGCGCCGACCAGCACGTACTCGCCGTCTTGCGGCACGTCGAAGAGGTGGGTGTGTCCGCCCGACACCACCAGCGCGAGGTAGGGCGGGCGCAGGTCGGCCTCCGACGCCGCCGCGAAGATGTGGCCCTCCAGGTGGTGCGCCGCGTAAAAGGGCACCCCCAGCGCCTGCGCCAGCCCCTTGCCGTACATCAGCCCCACCAGCAGCGCGCCGACCAGCCCCGGGCCGGAGGTGGCGGCGACCGCGCCGAGGTCCCGCACCGTCAGCCCGGCTTCCGCCAGCGCGCCTTCCAGCACCGCGTCGATGCGCTCGACATGCTCGCGGCTGGCGAGTTCGGGCATCACGCCGCCGTACTGGGCGTGGACCGTCTGGGACCACACCCGGTTGGCGAGCACGCGCACCGACCCGTCCGGGGCGCGTTCCACGATGCCCACGCCGGTATCGTCGCAGGAGGTGTCGATGCCGAGCAGGTAGGTGGGGGCGGGCCGGGCGCTCATCGCGGGGGAGTGTAGCAGGGGGAAGCCGAACGGACGGCGCACGGGAGCACGGTGCCCGGTAGAGTGAGGGCACGCCAAGGAGAATCCTGCCCATGCGCCTGCGCTGAACCTCCAGACCTGACCCCAACGTGCTCCCATGACGTGGGGACGCCCTTTCAGCTCTGGAGGCCTGACCCATGCACTGGTCCCACACCTTTTACGAACAGCAAGACCGCCTGACGGGTTACTACAGCCAACCCATCCACCCCTTTCACACCGCCCTCGCCGCGCGGGTCACCGCCCACCGGGGACGGCCCGGCACGCTGCTGGAACTCGGCGCGGGCGGGGGGCAGTTTGCCACCGCCGCCGCCCTGGCCGGACACACGGTCACGGCGCTCGACCTGTACAGGCGGGGCGGCGAACACGCGCGCAGGCTCGCCGCTGGGCACGGGGTCGCCGCCGCCGTGCGCACGGTGACCGGGGACTTCTACACCGCCGACCCTGGCGGTCCCTTCGGCACCGTCTGCTGCTGGGACGGCTTCGGGATCGGGGAGGACGCCGACCAACGCTTCTTGCTGTCGCGCGTGGCCCGCTGGCTCCCGGAGGGCGCGGCGGCTTACGTGGGGGTGTACACCCCCTGGTACTGGGCGCAGCACGCGGGGTTTACCCGGCACACGGAGGGCTACACCCAGACCTACGGTTTCGACGCGGACGGGTGCCGGATGCTCGACACCTATGCCCCCACGGCCGCGCCAGCGCTGACCCAGTCGCTGCGCTGCTCCAGTCCCGCCGACCTGCGCCTGTTGCTGCCGGGCACGGGCCTGACGCTGGCGGACGTGTGGGCAGGCGGCGCCTACCACACGCAGGCGGGCGTCTACCAGCCACAGGTTTCGCTGGGCGAGTGCATGAGCGACGTGGCGGTGCTGCAAAGAGGCTGACTGGGGGGGCTGCTGACTGGGGAGCTTGGGCCTGATCCCCTCTACCAGTGCCGCGTGTCGTGGTCGGGTTCCTCGGCCAGCAGCCACAGCGAGCGGCCCCGGGCGGCGGCCTCGGCCTGGGCGCCGAGGAGAACTTGCTGAAGCTGCGGCCCCAGCTGCTTGTGGCGGGCCTGAAAATGCCCGTAGTCGCGCAGCACCAGCGCGAAGCGCACCGGGCGCGCGTCGGGGTCGGTCAGCACGTCGTACAGGGCGTCCCAGTTGCGCCCGAAGTGGTCGGTCAGCCCCAGGCCGCGCAAAAAGGCCAGCATCAGCCCCTCCTTGTCGGCCACGCCCTCCAGATCGACCTCGCGCACCGCGACCTGGTGACCCGCCGCCAGGATGCGCGGCTCGTGCGGAGCGGTCTGGATGCCCTGCGGGGGCTGCTGAAAGACGTTGATCACGGGGCGATCCGGCGAAAGGAGGCGTAATGGTCGGCGGTGTAGTAGCACTCGGCGTCCGGCGGCGTGAGGGCCGCGCAGACGATCCGCCGCGCGCCCCGGTCGTCCTCGCCGGGCGTGGGGACGGTGTACTCGCGGTAGCCGCCGCCCGGACGCGGGGGCAGCAGGCGCTCGCGGTTGCCGAAGGAGCTGCCGTCCTTGCGGTACGGGAAAGGGCCGCCTGCGCGGATCAGCGCCAGGGTGCGCCGCCCCTCGCGCGGAAGGTCGCTCGCCCCGATCCAGCGCAGGCCGCTTTGGGGATCGCGTTCCTCCCGGGTGGGGGCGGCGGGTCCCCGGGTGGGGCGGGGTGCCGGGGCCTGGACAGACGCCGGGCCGACCTGCGTCTCCGTTTCGGGCAGGTCGCAGGCGGCCAGCCCCGCCGACAGTCCGGCGGCCAGCAGCAGCGGCCACAGGCGGGAAAAGGGGTGGCGCAGGCTCACGCCCAGAAGTCTAGGACGCGGCGGGCAGGGCACTCCTTTAGCGATTGCTGGGGCTGGCCCCGGGACCGGCCCTCCTCAGCCCGCCTGCCCGTCCAGCCAGCGCAGCAGGTCCGCGAGTAGCGGCGTCAGGCCCTTGTAGCTCACCTGCTCGGGCGTCATCGTCCGCAGGGCGGCGGCCAGGGCGCGGGCGTCCCCGGGCCGGGCGACCGCTTCCCGCAGCGGGTAGGTGTAGGGCCGGATGGTGAAAAGCGCCCCCTGCGCCTCCGGGAACCCGGTCAGCGTCTGGCGCTCGACCCGCAGGAAGGCGGCGCCGGGGTCAAAGCGGGTGGCGGGCGCGCGGTCGGTGTCTGGCGGGGCGGCCGGGTGGTGGTCCAGCCGGTCTCCCATGCTGACGCCCCAGGCAAAGCGCACGAACGGCCCGCGCGCGATCACGGCCTCCACCAGCCGGGGGGCGGTGGCACTCAGAAGGCCGCCGCCCGCGACCGGCGCGTGGACGGCCGCGAAGTCGCGCCCCAGCTTGTCGCGCGGGTCCCAGTGCTGCGGCGAGAGGACGTGCGCGGCGGCCAGCCAGTCGCGCCCGCCGCCCTCCCCTGCTCGGGCGGGGTCGCGGGCGATCAAGGCGAGGTCCTCGGGGACGTTGAGGCCCAGAAAGTCCAGCGCGTTCAGGGGCGTCACGTCCCCGATCAGGTCGGCGTGCGGGGCCGTGAAACGCTCCAGTCTCTCCACGTTGCCCCAGCGCAGGCCGAGGTCGGCTGCCCAGCCCAGGGCACGGTTGCTGAAGCGCCGCCCGTCCCAGCCCATCACGCCGCCGCTCTCGGCGGCCAGCGTCCGGGCGAGAAAATCCAGCGCCGCCTCCCGCAGCGCAGGCGTCAGGCCCGCCTCACCCGCGTACTCGTGCCGCGCGCGGCGCCAGGCGGCGGCCTTGCTCGCCACAAAACGCCCGTAGTCGCGGTCGAGGGCAAAGGTATGCGCTTCCGGCTGGCCGTCTTCCCTCCACGGCAGCGGCTGGACGCCCAGCCGAAACAGGCCCGCCGACACGCTGTACACCCCGTTCAAAAAGGGGCGGTACACGGTCGGCGGGCGGGTGAACACAGGGACAGTGTGGCAGAGGCGGCGGGGTGCCTGCGGGGCTACAGCCGCCCGGCCCCCACCAGCAGCAGAATCACGGCGCCCACGATCACCCGGTACACCGCGAACCCCTTGAAATTGTTGGTGGAGACGAACTTCAAGAGCCAGCCGATGGCGAGGTACGCCACCACGAAGGAGGTCGCCGCGCCCAGCACCACGTTGAGCAGGCCGATCTCCCCGAAAATCACCTCGCGGCCTTGAATCAGGTTGAGCAGCGCCGCGCCGCCCAGGGTGGGCACGCCGAGGTAGAAGCTGAACTTGGTGGCCGTCGGGCGGTCGAGGCCCAGGACCATCCCGCCCAGAATCGAACTTGCGGAGCGGGAAAAGCCCGGCCACAGCAGCGCCAGGCATTGCAGCGCCCCGATCATCAGCGACTTGCGGACGCCGATCTCCTCGATGGAATGCACGTCCGGCTGCGCGCGGCGGCTCTCGATCAGCCACATCAGCACGCCGCCCACGATCAAAGCCCAGGCGACCACGGTAGGGTTGAACAGCCTTTCCTGAATCAGGTCCCCGAACAGCAGGCCCAGCACGACCGCCGGAAGGGTCGCCACCAGCACGCCGGTCCAGAGCGTCTGCTGGCTGCGGTCGCTGCCGATGTGCCGGATTTTCAGGAAGTCGCGCCAGTAGTACACCAGCACGCTGAGAATCGCGCCGCCCTGAATCACCACCTCGAAGGCGTCCTTGACCTCCTTGGGCCAGGGCACGCCCATCAGGTTGCCGGTGAGGATCAGGTGCCCGGTCGAGCTGATCGGCAGAAATTCGGTAATACCCTCGACGATTCCGTAAATGATGGCGTAAATCCAGTCCATGGTCCGGGGGAGGCTAGCACCCCGGCTGCGGGCGCGGGTCATGCCAAAGGTGGAGGAGGAACAATAGGGCTGTGCCCTTCGAGCCGTATCTGACCCGCTGGGACCTCCTCCCGGACGGCGAGCCGGTCCACACCCCCACCAGCGACCTGTTGCCGGTGCGTTCTCAGGGTCAGGCCGCCATGCTGAAGGTGGCCCGCAACGACGAGGAGGAGGTCGGCCACGGGCTGATGGTCTGGTGGAGCGGCGCCGGAGCGGCGCGGGTCCTGGCGCACGCCGGCCCCGCGCTGCTGCTGGAGCGGGTCGGGGGCGGCCTCCCGCTGACCGAACTGGTCCGGCGAGGGCACGACGACGAGGCTTCGCGGATTCTTTGCCGGGTGGCGGCGCGGCTGCACGCCCCACGCCCAGAGCCTGCGCCCGCGCTGGTGCCGCTGGAGAGGTGGTTTCGCGCGCTGGAACCCGCCTCACGGCAGTACGGGGGCGTTCTGGTGGACGGCGCCGCGACCGCCCGGCACCTGCTGAGCGCGCCGCAAGACCCCCGCCCGCTGCACGGCGACCTGCACCACGCCAACGTCCTGCACAGCCCGGAGCGCGGCTGGCTCGCCATCGACCCCAAGGGGCTGACGGGCGAGCGCGGCTTTGACTACGCCAACATCTTCTGCAATCCCGACCTGCCCACCGCCTCCCGGCCCGGACGGCTCGCGCGGCAGTCGTGGGTGGTCGCGCAGGCGGCGGGACTCGACCGGCACCGTCTCCTCGAATGGGTGCTCGCCTACGCGGGTCTCTCGGCGGCGTGGCACCTGGAAGACGGCCGGAGCGACCTCGCCGCGCCGGTGCTGGAAGTCGCGCGCCTCGCGGCGGCGGAGGGGCGCCGCTGAACCGGAGGGCCGAGCTTTCTGCTACAATTCCCGTTTGGGTGCCCCCGTGACCCCTGCTCCCGCGTGCTGGAACGTCGCGCGTGGGCCTGGCCGCAAGAACGTCGCAACGGACGGAAGGCTGGCACGAGGACGGCAAACTTTTCCCGGATCAACGTTCAGGAGCTTACCGTGTCGTACATTTCCATGAAGCAGCTGCTCGAAGCGGGCGTCCACTTCGGCCACGAGACCAAGCGCTGGAACCCCAAGTTCAAGCGGTTCATCTTTGCCGAGCGCAACGGCATCTTCATCATCGACCTGCAAAAGACCCTCAAGCAGATCGACCGTTCCTTCGATTACATCAAGGACCTGTCCGAGCGCGGCGGCGTGATCCTCTTCGTGGGCACCAAGAAGCAGGCCCAGGAGATCGTGGAACTCGAAGCCCGGCGCACCGGGATGCCCTTCGTGACCAGCCGCTGGCTGGGCGGGATGCTCACCAACTTCCGCACCATGCGCACCCGCATCGACCGCCTGAACGAACTCGACGACATGTTCGAGTCGGGCCGCATCAACGACCGCCCCAAGGCCGAGCGCATCGCCCTGGGCACCGAACGCGAGCGCCTGCTGCGCTTTGTGGGCGGCATCCGCAAGATGACCCGCCTCCCGGACGCGATCTTCGTGGTGGACCCCACCAAGGAAGTCATCGCCGTGCAGGAGGCCAACAAGCTGGGGATTCCCGTGATCGCCTTGGCCGACACCGACTCCGACCCCGACGTGATCGACTACATCGTGCCGGGCAACGACGACGCGATCCGCAGCATCCAGCTGATCGCCCACCGCGTCGGTGACCTGATCGTGGAGGCGCGCGGCGGCGGCGAGGACGTGAGCGGCGGGCGCGTGGAGGGCGAGAACGACGCCATCGTGGCTGCCGAGCAGGGGGAAGAGGGCGACACCGCCCAGCTCACCTCCAGCCAGGGCCGCAGCTAAGCTCCCCGACCACGCATTGTGGGGGCGTCCGGCGGGAGTGCGGGCCGCCCCCTTCTTTGAGAATCAAGAATCCAATCTCCTGGAGGTACGCACCATGATGGAATCGATCAAGAAGCTGCGCGAGCTGACCGGCGCGGGCATGATGGACGTGAAAAAGGCCCTGGCCGACGCTGGAAACGACGAGGACAAGGCGGTCGCCCTGCTGCGCGAGCGCGGCATCGTGAAGGCCGCCAAGAAGGCCGACCGCGAGGCCAAGGAGGGCCTGGTGCGCTTCGTGGTGGACGGCAACAAGGCCGCCATCGTGGAAGTCAACAGCGAGACCGACTTCGTGGCCCGCAACTCCGACTTCCAGGCGCTGGTCGAGAGCCTCGCGCAGGCGGCGCTCAAGGCCGGGACCAACGACGTGGAGGAGTTCAAGAACTTCACGCTGGAGAGCGGCGACACGGTGGGTAACGCGGTCGCGGCGGCGGCGGGCCGGATCGGCGAGAACCTGGTCCTGAACCGGGTGGCCTACGTCGAGGGCGACACGGTGGCCGGGTACGTGCACTCCAACGGCAAGATCGGCGTGCTCGTCGACGTGTCGGGCGGCGACAGCGCCAAGGCCAAGGACGTGGCCCTGCACGTGGCCGCCGAGCGGCCCCAGTACCTCAGCCGCGACGAGGTCAACCAGGACGACATCGAAAAAGAGCGCGAGATCCTGACCAACAAGGCGCTCAACGAGGGCAAGCCCCAGCAGATCGTGGACAAGATCGTGGGCGGCCAGATCGGCAAGTTCTACGAGGAAAAGGTCCTGCCCGAGCAGAAGTTCGTCAAGGACAACAGCGTGACGGTGGGGCAGTACCTGGGCAGCGGCCAGATCAAGCGCTTCGTGCGCTTCGAGATCGGCGCGTAACACGGCACACCCGGGGCGGCGCACACAGCCGCCCTTTTTCACGGGCTTTCACGGGGCCGCGATCCCTCTGCTCCCTTCTCTCCCGCGTCCAGTGGCCCCAGTGGGTCTGCTGGACGTTTTCTCTGCTCCGTTTGTCTCCTGTGGCCCCTTTGCCGCCCGCTTCTCTCCCGCCTGCTTTCCACCCTGCGAGGTCAAGTTCATGTTCAAACGCGTCTTGCTCAAACTGTCCGGTGAATTTCTTGCCGGTGACTCCGGCTTCGGCATCAGCCCCGAGACGACGGCGGGGCTGGCCCACCTGATCACGCAGGCGCACGCGGGCACCGGCGTGGAGCTTGCCATCGTGATCGGCGGCGGCAACCTGTGGCGCGGCGCGCGCAACGGCGCCGGCATGGATCCCGCGACCGCCGACTACATCGGCATGCTGGGCACCGTGATGAACGCGATGGCCCTGCAAGACGCGATGGAGGCCGCCGGGCAGCCCACCCGGGTGATGAGCGCGATCCAGATGCAGGCGGTGGCCGAGCCGTACATCCGCCGCCGGGCGATGCGCCACCTCGAAAAGGGCCGGGTCGTGATTTTCGGCGGGGGCAACGGGGCGCCCTTTTTCACCACCGACACGACCTCGACCCTGCGCGCGCTGGAAATCGGCGCCGACGTGGTCCTGATGGCGAAAAACAAGGTGGACGGCGTGTACGATTCGGACCCCCAGAAAAACCCGGACGCCCGGAGGTTCGACACCCTGACCCACATGGACGTGGTCGAGCGCCGCTTGGAGGTGATGGACGCGACCGCCCTGACGCTGTGTCAGGACAAGGGGCTGCCCATCGTGGTGTTCGACCTGTTCGGGGAAGGCAACCTGCGGCGCCTGCTCTCGGGCGAGCGGGTGGGCACACTGATCCAGACGCCCGTGCCGGACCCCGCCGCCGCAGGCTGAGCCGGGCTGGGCTACAATCTGGCCCGACCCCCAGCCTCCACCCACGACCCCTGTTCAAAGGAGACTTCCATCATGGCGGACATGAAAGCCATTCAGAGTGACGCGCGTGAGCGCATGGGCAAGGCCATCGAGGCGCTGGAGAACAACCTCAGCGTGCTGCGGACCGGCCGCGCCAACCCCGGCATTCTCAAGAAGGTGCTGGTGGATTACTACGGCTCCACGGTGCCCATCGACCAAGTGGCGAGCATCACCACGCCCGACGCGCGCACGCTGGTGATCACCCCCTGGGACCGGGGCGCGCTGAACCCCATCGAAAAGGCGATCCGCGACAGCGACCTGGGCCTGAACCCCAACAACAAGGGCGACACCATCTTTATCAGCCTGCCCATGCTGACCGAGGAGCGCCGCAAGGACCTCGTCAAGAACGCCCGCAACTACGCCGAGGACGCGCGCATCGCCATTCGCAACCTGCGCAAGCACGCGCTCGACGAGGTCAAGAAGGTCGCGGGCGTCGGGGACGACGAGATCAAGCGCGGCGAGGCCGAGGTCCAGAAGATCACCGACGAGTTCATCGCCCGCGTCGAGACGACCTTCCACAAGAAGGAGCAGGAAATCCTCGGGTGAGGGGCATGGGGCCGGTGGCGTGTGGCGTGTGGAGCCGGACCGAGCGCCGTCCACACGCCCCATGCCACGCGCGGCAGGCTGGCCGGAGGTGCCCATGGAGTCGCTGAGCACCCGCGTCCTGACCTCGGTGGTGGGGTTCGTGATGATCAGCGCGGTGGTCTGGGTGGGCTGGGTGGCGATGCTGCCCGCGCTGGTGTTCGTGTCGGTCATGGCGCTGTTCGAGTACATCCGGATGCTCGACCGCAACGACATCGACGTGCGGCGGGTGTCGCTGGGCATGTTCGGCACGGCGATCATCGTGGCGAGCCTGCCGATGCTGCCCGCGCCCCCCTGGGAAGGCGGCTCGTGGCGCGAGGTCGTGCTGACGGTGGCGCTGGGCTACCTGCTGGTGATGGAGGTCATGCGGCCCGGCGAGCGCCCGCTGGAGCGCGTCGTGTACTCGCTGTTCGGGCTGCTGTATATCCCCTGGCTGCTGGGCTACTTCCTGCTGCTGCGCTACAGCCCCGACGCCGGGGACGGCCTGCTGTATTTCGCGCTGCCGCTGCTCGCCACCTTCGCCGCCGACATCGGCGGGTATTTCGGCGGCCACTTTTTCGGTCAGCGCAAGCTGGCGCCGGAAGTCAGCCCCGGCAAGACGGTCGAGGGGGCGATCGGCGGCCTGGCCTTCAGCTTCGTGACCGTGCTGGTGATGACCCAGCTCACCCAGGTCGGCTCGCCGCTCGACGCCCTGCTGATCTCGGTGCTGATCGCCAGCGCCTCGCAGCTTGGGGACCTGTCCGAGAGCCTGATCAAGCGCGCCCTGAAAACCAAGGATTCGGGCAGCAGCCTGCCGGGGCACGGCGGCTTTCTCGACCGCCTGGATTCGCTGCTGTTCGCGGTTCCGGCCACGTACCTGTTCCTGAACATCAGCGTGTTTCCCCGGTAAGCGGGAAGGAAAAACGTGAGCGGAAAGAGAGTCCCGGCCCGTGCCGGGGCTTTCGCAGTTTGGGTCCGTCGCCACGGCCCAGCTTGACGGCCCACGCACCACTTCCCACTATCCACGCCGCCCGCGTGCGCCATGCTGTACAGGTGAACCTGACGGTGCTGGGCAGTACGGGAAGTATCGGAACGCAGACGCTGGATGTGGCGCGCGAGCGCGGCTGGCGGGTGGGGGCGCTGGCGGCGGGGCGCAACCTGGAGCGGCTGGAGGCGCAGGTGCGCGAGTTCCGCCCCGGGGTGGTGAGCGTGGCGCCGGAAGCCTACGCCCGGGCCAGCGCCCTCTTTCCCGGCCTGCGGGTGATCGCCGATCCCGCCGAGGTCGCGGCCCTGCCCGCCGACGTGGTGGTCAACGCCATGAGCGGCCTGCCGGGCCTCCTCCCCACCCGCGCGGCGCTGGAGGCGGGGCGGGCGGTCGCGCTGGCGACCAAGGAGGCGATGGTCACGGCGGCGGCGCTGATCTGGGCGGCGGCGGCGCGCGGCGGGGGCCGGGTGGTGCCGGTGGATTCCGAACACACCGGCGTCTACCAGTGCCTGACCGGCGAGCATCTGGACGACGTGGCCGAACTCATCCTGACGGCCTCGGGCGGCCCCTTCCGCGACGGCCCTGCCGACCTGAGCCGGGTCACGGCCGCAGAGGCGCTGCGGCATCCTTCCTGGAGCATGGGCCAGAAGATCACCATCGACTCGGCCACGCTGATGAACAAGGGGCTGGAGGTGATGGAGTGCGCTTCCCTCTACGGGTTGCCCCTCTCGCGGGTCGGGGTGGTGGTGCATCCGCAGAGCGTGCTGCACGCGGCGGTGCGCTTCCGCGACGGCAGCCTCAAGGGGCAGTTCGGCCCCACCGACATGCGGCTCGCCATCGCCTACGCCGTGGACGCGGCGCCGGGGGGCATGACCCGCCCCGGCGACGTGCGCGGCGCCCGGCGGGGTCCCGAGGTCGCCGGGCACCTGGGCTGGCCGCTGCGGGGCGGGTGGGAATTCCGCGAACCCGACGCCGCGCGCTTTCCCTGCCTGGGACTGGCGTACCGGGCGGGCGAGGCGGGGGGCCTGGCCCCGGCGGCGCTGAACGCGGCGGACGAGGTGGCCGTGCCTGCCTTTCTGGCCGGGCAGATCGGGTTTCTGGACATCCCGCGCGTGATCGAGCGCGTCCTCGACGAGACGCCCTCCGGCGAGCTGAGCTGGGACGCGCTGGCCGGGACCGAAGCCTGGGCGACCGCGCGGGCGCGTGAGCTGGTGGCTGGGGTGCGCGCGTGAACGTCTTCCAGAGCATCGCGGCGGCCCTCAGCCCCCAGGGCCTGCTGTGGACCCTCCTCATCATCGGCGTGGCGACTTTCCTGCATGAGCTGGCGCACTACGCGCTGGCGAAAAAGCAGGGTGTAGGCGTGAAATCCTTCAGCGTCGGCATGGGGCCGGTGCTGTTCAAGCAGGCCTGGCGCGGGACCGAGTGGCGGCTCTCGCTGCTGCCCATCGGCGGCTACGTGGAGATCGACGGCATGGCGCCGGAGGAAGGCCCCGGCGGCGTGTACCGCTCCCCCACCCGGGGCTTCGCGGCGCTTCCGGCGTGGGGCAAGGTCGCCGTGCTGCTCGCCGGGCCGCTGATGAACCTGGCGCTGGCCATCGGGTTGATGACGCTGACCTTCACCTCGCAGGGGGTGCCCGCGCCCGACCGCGCCCGCATCGAGGCCGTGTTGCCGGGGTCGCGGGCGCAGGCGCTGGGGCTGCGGGCCGGGGACGTGGTGACGGCCGTCAACGGGCGCGACATTCCCGACACCTACACCGTGGACGGCCAGCCGCGCGCAGGCTGGGAAACCCTGCGCGACACGCTCGCCACCAGCGGCCCCAAGACCCTGACGGTCGAGCGCGGGGGCCAGACGCGCGAGGTGGCCTTCGACTGGCGGGCGCAGGTGAACGGAGAGCGGCAGCGGCTGGGCATCGAGTACCGTCCGGACGTGCAGCCTGCCAGCGTTCCGACCGCCTTCGTGACCTCGCTGACCACCACCGCCGAGGCGGTGCCGCAGATTCTGCGGGCGTTCGGGGGGCTTTTCGCGCGCTTCTTCACCCTCGACCTCTCGCGCGACGAGAACGTCAGCGGTCCCATCGGCACCGCCGAGATCGTCAGCCAGGCTGCCGCGCTCAGCCCCTGGGCGCTGGCGCAGGTGGCCGTGCTGCTCAACCTGTCGCTGGCTTTTTTCAACCTGATCCCGATTCCGGGGCTGGACGGCGGACGGATCATGCTGGTGCTGGTCGGGGCGCTGCGGGGCCGCCCGCTGACCTTCGCGCAGGAGCAGGCGATCAGCGTGGCGGGCTTCGCCTTCGTGATGCTGCTGATGATGTTCGTGGTCGTGCGGGACGTGAGCCGCTTTTTCTAGCGACCAGCTGTCAGCACACTCCAGGGGTCAGCAGAACAGGTGATCCCCCACACGGCCTCGGGCGCCCGAGGTCGGCTGATCGCTGGCGGCTGGGAGCTGGCCGCCCCAGGCTTTACCATGAACGTGATGCAGGAACCAAAGCCGCAGGGAACCGGGTCGCGCGTGGCGGTCGTGATTCCCGCGTACAACGAGGAGGACACCGTGGCCGCCGTGATCCGCACCGCGCGGGAACTCACGCCCGAGGTCGTCGTGGCGAGCGACGGCAGCCGCGACCGCACCCCGCAGGTCGCGCGGGAGGCGGGGGCACGGGTCGTGGAGCTGCGTGAGAACGCGGGCAAGGGTCCGGCGCTCAAGGCGGCCCTGGAGGCGGCGGACGCCGAATACGTCCTGATGCTCGACGCTGACCTGGTGGGGTTGACCCGCGCGCATCTGGAGCGGCTGCTCGCGCCGGTGCTGGCCGGGGAGGCCGACATGGCCATCGGGGTCTTCGAGGGCGGCGGGAGCTTTGCCAGCGACTGGGGCAACAAGCTCACGCCCAACCTCAGCGGGCAACGGGCCGCGCGGCGCGACTGGCTGCTGGGGGTGCCCCGGCTGGGGCAGGAGCGCTGGCCCGAGCCGCCCATCACCGACCACCTGCGGGCGACCGGCGCCCGCTGGACCTACGTCGAACTCGGTCAGGTCAGCCAGGTGCTCAAGGAGAAAAAACGCGGCTTCTGGAAGGGCGTGGGCTACCGGACCCGGATGTACGCCGACCTGCTGACCTACCGCCAGCGCAGGCGAAGGGGAAAATAGGAAGCCGCGCCCCTTCCCGACGTTCTGCCCTCCCCCCGGGGGCCCTGAACCGCCTTCAGCGCAGGTCCGCGCGAATCCGGGCCGCGAGGGCACCGAGTTCCGCACGCGGCGGAAAACGGCTCCAGTCCCCGTGCAGGGCAAACCCGTCACCCCGCAAGCGCGCGAAAACATGCAGGTGAACGTGGGGCACCTCCTGCCCCGCCGCCTCTCCATCGGCCAGAAAGAGGTTGACCCCCTCACAGGGGACGGCACCCCTCCGCAGCACGCCCAGCAGGTCGCGCCCGGTCCGCATCAGGCTCGCCGCCTCGGCGTCCGTGAGTTCCCCCAGACTCGGCGCGTGCCGCCGGGGCACGACCAGCAGGTGCCCCGGCGTGACGGGATTGAGGTCGAGAAAGGCCACGAGGAGGTCATCCTCGTACACGAGGCTCGCCTCGGCCTCGCCCCGGACGATCCGGCAAAAGACGCACGTCTGCCCCTGGCTTTCCACCCGCCCACCCTACTCCCCGGCGGCGCGGGCTGCCCAACAGAGTTCCCCTCTTCTCCGAACCGCGCGTGCTACGGTGGGCCGCATGTCTGAAGCGTCCGCCTCCCCGGTGTTTGACCGGGCCGCCATCGCGGGGGTGGGGTTGATCGGGGGCAGCGTCGCGCTGGGGCTGCGCCAGCGGCTGCTCGCCCGGCACGTGATCGGTTACGACGCCAGCGTGGAAGTGCTGCGCGAGGCCGAGGCGCTCGGGGTGGTGGACGAGGTGCAGACCAGCCCGGGCGAGTGGCTGCGCGGGTGCGATCTGGTCGTGCTGGCTGCCCCGATGAGCGCGCTGGCGCCGCTGGCCCGCGCGCTGGCGCCCTGGCTCTCGCCGGGTGCGCTGGTGACCGACGTGGGCAGCGTGAAGGCCGGAATCGCCGCCGAGTTGGAGGCGCTGGGCGTGCGGGGCTTCGTGCCGGGGCACCCGATGGCGGGCAGCGAGCGCGGCGGGGTGACCCACGCGCACGCGGGCCTGCTGGAAAACGCGGTGTGGGTGCTCACGCCGACTGACCATACCCCGCTGACGGCGCTGAGCCGCGCCCGCGCGCTGGTCGAGGGCCTGGGGGCCGCCCCGGTCGTGATGCCGCCCGACGCGCACGACGCGCTGGTGGCGACCGTGAGCCACCTGCCGTACCTCGTCAGCCTGGCGCTGACGCACATGGTGGCGCGCGACGAGCGCCTCAGCCTGCTGGCCGCCGGGGGCTTCCGCGACCTGACGCGGGTGGCGAGCGGAGACCCCCGCATGAGCCGCGACATGGTGGTCGAAAACCGCGCGGCGCTGAGAGACGCCCTGGCCCGCTTCCGGCGGCAGCTGGAGCGCCTGGAAGCCGACCTGGAGCAACCGGGCGAACTGCTGATGGCCGCCAGCGAGGGCAAACGCACCCGCGACAGCCTGCCGGTCGTGCGCCGCAGCCTGCTGCCCCCCAAGCACGACCTCGTCGTGGCGGTGCCGGACAAGCCCAACCAGATCGGGGTGGTCACCCAGGCGCTGGGCGCGGCGGGGCTGAATATCAAGGACATCGAAGTGCTGGCGATCCGCGAGGAGGGCGGCGCCCTGCGGCTGGGGCTGGAAAGCGCCGAAGACGTGCGCCGCGCCGCGGCCCTGCTGCGCGCGGCGGGTTTCGAGGTGCGGGGGCGCGGGTGAAGGGTGCGCCTCCAGGTGGACGCAGCTCATGCCCCGGCCCGCTAGAGTGAGCGCCCGGATGTCCGAGCCTGCCCTGCCCGCCGCCCCCTCTGCCGCCGCCCCCGCCGCGCCCCTGGATCAGGGCGAGACGGTGGCGGCCAGCGCCCTTCAGGAGGGAGCCGGGCCAGGCAGCGCGGCCCCGCGCCTGACCGCCATCGACACCTTCCGGGGGCTGACCATCCTGGAGGTCGTGGGGCACCACACGACCGGCATGGCCCTGCGCTACGCCGAGACCGGGACGCTGACGCACGACACGCTGCTGGTGATCAACCGCACCCTGCATTTCGCGGTGCCCGCTTTCGTCTTCCTGTCGGCAGTGGTGCTGACCCGCAGCCTCCTGAAACGCTTCGAGCCGGGGCGCTACCTGTGGCGGCGGCTGACGCGCGGCGGCTGGCCGTACCTGCTGTGGACCGCCCTGTACGCCCTGTGGTACGTCTGGACCGGGCAGCGGGCGCCGGAGACCCTGACCGACCCCGCGCGCTGGGAATACTGGCTGCTGTACGGCAAGGGCAGCTTTCACCTGTATTTCCTGCTGGTGGCGCTGGAAGTCTACGTGGTGCTGCCGCTGCTGCTGCCGCTGGCGCGCAGGCGCCCGCCCATCACGGTGATGCTGCTCGCGGGGCTGGCGGTGCAGTTCGGGGTTTACCTGCTCAACCGCGAGGTGCTGCGCCTGCCCTTTCCGGCAAGCACGGTGCTGTGGTACCTGCTCCCGGTCCTGCTGGGGCTGGGGGTGGGCGCGCGGCTGGGCGAGTTCCAGGCGTGGTGGCGCAGGCGGCGCTGGGCGGTGGTGCCGCTGCTGGCGCTGGCCTACGCGCTGTACCTGCCGGTGGCGCTGGCCTACCTGCGCGGCGAGGGGGTCACGCCGGTCGTGTATTCCAGCCTGAGCTGGAGCTTCACGGCCCTCACGGCGCTCACGCTGCTGGGGCTGGCGTACCGTTTGCAGCGGCGGCCCGGCCCGCTGACCCGGGCGATCTCGGTTCTGGGGACCGTCAGCCTGCCGATCTACCTGATTCACCCGGCGGTGCTGCAAGCGCTCGAACGCCTCGTGCCGCCGGACGGCGACCCCGCGCGGCTGGCGCTCACGGTGGCGGTCTTCGCGCTGGTGGCGCTGCTGCTCCCGGCGTTGATCGGGCGGCGGCTGCTGGGCAAGCGGCTGGGCCTGCTGCTGTTCGGGCGCTGAGGGCCGGTTCCCCCCTGCCCCGGCCGCGCGGCGTTCAGACTCGCTTCAGACAAGTGCCGGGGTCAGAGGCCCGTCACCGCCGGGACGCTAGAGTGCAGCGGTTGATGCGCCGCGCCTTTTTTGTTCTCTCCTCATTGCTGGCTGCCCTGAGCGTGACCGCCGGGGCCGCTGTCACGACCCCCCCGCCGCTGCCGCTGCCGACCGTGCCCGACACGGTGCAGCTCGACCGCCTCAGCGGGCCGTCCTACCTGCGGGTGCCGCCCGCGTGCTACGCGCAGGAATGCGCGCTGGTGGTCGTGTCGCACCCGCGCGGGCAGAGCGCCGAGCGGCTGCACACCAGCCCGCAGGCGCGGGTGCTGGTCGACGCCCTGCTCGCCGCCCCCTTTGCCGTGCTGCTCAGCGACGACGGCGGCGAGAGCACCTGGGGCAGCCCCGCCGCGCTCGCCCAGGTCGCCAGCCTGCGCTGGGAGGCCACCCGGCACTTTGCCTGGAACGGCCGCACCTACGCGCTGGGCCTGAGCATGGGCGGCCTGCTCGCGCTGCGCAGCGCCCTGCCCGGCAGCCCCTACCCGGTCAGCGGCGTGGCCCTGATCGACGGCTGGACCGACCTGCGCAGCGCCTGGGGCACCGCCCTCACGCGCCGCGCCGAGATCGACCACGCCTACGGGCTGGCGGAGGACGAACCCGCCCCCCGGCTCAATCCGCTGCACCTGGCCAAGGCCGCCCCCCGGCTGCCCCTCTTCATGGTCGCCAGTCCCGACGACGGCGTGGTGCCGGTGGAGAACTCCGAGCGCCTCTTTACGCGCGCCGCGCCCGGCCTGAGCCAGTTCGTGAGGGTGCCCGGCCCCCACCTGGGCGGCAACCGCTTCTCGCCCACCCTGGCGCGGCAGCTCGCCTCCTTTTTCGGGCGCCTGGAAGAGCAGGCGGGGGAACAGGCCCGCAAGCGCTGAGGCCTGGACAGGCAGCGGGAGGCCCGTCGCGCTCGGCCTCCCGCTTTCCGTTGTCCGGGCGACTACATCGCTGCCGGCACCTCGATGCCGATCAGGGCCAGCGTCTCCTCGAAGGCCACCCGCAGGCGGGCGACCAGCGCCAGCCGGGCCTCGCGCAGCCCGGCGGGACTCTGGAGGACGTTGGTGGCAGGCTTTCCGGCCTGGTCTTTCGCGTTGAACCAGGCGTTGAAGGCGGTGGCGAGGTCCAGCGCGTACGCGGCGACCACGTGCGGCGAGTGGATGCGCACCGCCTGGGTGACGACCTCGGGCAGGCGGGCGACCATCTTGGCGAGGGTGAGGTCTAGGTCGCTCAGGGCGTCCCAGTCGGCGCCCTGGCCGCCGACCGCGTACCCCGCCTCCTGTCCCCGGCGCAGGATGCTGGCGGCGCGCACGGCGGCGTACTGGACATACGGCGCGGTGTCGCCCTGAAGCGCCAGCGCCTGCTCCCAGCGGAAGTCGATCTGGCGGGTCGGCTCGGCCTTGAGCATCGCGAAGCGCACCGCCCCCAGCCCGATGCGGCGGGCGATCTCGGCGGCGTCCTCCCGGGCCGCCAGCTCGGGGTTGATGCCCTGCAACACGGCCAGCGCCCGGCTCTGCGCCTCGTTCATCGCGTCGTCGGCGCTCACCGCGATCCCCTTGCGGCCCGAGATGGTCTGGCCCTCCAGCGTGACGAAAGCGTAGGAGAGGTGAACCGAGCGCTCCTTTTTGCCCTCCTCGCCCGCCACGCCCAGCGCGCTTCTCACCACCGTCTGGGGGTGGTTCTGACGCGAGTCGATCACGTTGATGACCTCCTCGGCGTGACCGAACCGGCGTTCCAGGTCAGGCTGGCCGTCGGGGGCGCTGGTCCAGACGGTGTTTCCCTCGGGGTCCTGGGTGAAGGGCTTGAACTTCATCCCCTCGAAGAGGCCGAACTTCCAGAACTGGTAGCCGATGTCCTTGGCGGCGTACATGGCCGTGCCGTCCGAGCGCACCAGGACCACGTTGGGTTCTTCCAGCCCCGGCATGAACTCGGACACGTCCATCACCAAGGCCCCGGCGTACTTGCCTTCCGTGGGCCGCGAGGTGTAGCGGCTCTCCCGCAGGATGTTCATCGCCTGCGCGAGAAACCCGCTGCCCACCACGTCGGACTCCCAGTTCAGCAGGTCGTAGCGGGCGCCCAGCCGGAAGCAGGTCTCCAGGTGCGCGTGGACCACCTTCTCGATCTCGCCGCGCAGTTCCCCGGCCTCCAGGCGGTGCATGACGGCGCTGATGCCCTCTTCCAGGCTGGGCTTGGCGGGGTCGGCGTTCAGGCGCACGTAGCCTTCCCCCAGCCAGTGGTCGTACTTCTGCATGCCGTCCCAGACGCGGCCGTAATGCCCGGTGGCGAAGAGGGACTCGGCCGCCTGCCGCCCGGTGTCGTCGATATAGTTCTGGACCTCGACCGTGTGCCCGGCGGCGCGGAAGATGCGCGCCATGCTGTCGCCCAGCACGACGTTGCGCAGGTGCCCGACGTGCAGCTCCTTGTTGGGGTTGACCGAGGTGTGCTCGATGACGACCTTGCCGCCGCGCGCCTCCACCCCGGAGGGCCGCTCGACCACGCCCCGCACGAAGGCGCCCACGTCCACGAAGAAGTTCAGAAACGGCCCGGCGGCCTCCGCCCGGGCGATGCCCTCCGGAAGCGCGACCTTCCCGGCCAGCTGCGCGGCGACCGCCGCCGGACTTTGCCCCAGGGCCTTGGCCAGCTGGAAGGCGGCGGGCGTGCCGTAGTCGCCGGGCTTGCCCACGGGCGTTTCCTGAATCGCCACGTCAAAGGGGAGGGGCAGCGGCGCCCCGAGTTCGGCGGCGGCCTGCTCGACGGCGGCCTTGAGTTGAGCCTTGAGGTCCATAAGAGGGAAGTTTAACAGTGAGTCGGCGCTTATTTCACCGTGAAGACCGCCTCGCCCACGAACTGCCCCAAGCCCAGCCGCACGCGGTACTGACCGGGCGGCACGCGGCGGCCGAGACTGTCCTGGCCGTCCCAGCGGGCCTCGCGGGTGGTGGACTCGCCGGGTTGCAGGACGGTGACCAGAGGCCCGACTGTCTGACACGG
The DNA here is from genome assembly GCF_014201885.1 of Deinococcus budaensis. Taxonomy (NCBI): domain Bacteria; kingdom Thermotogati; phylum Deinococcota; class Deinococci; order Deinococcales; family Deinococcaceae; genus Deinococcus; species Deinococcus budaensis. The sequence continues at coordinate 519,496 of NZ_JACHFN010000001.1, forward strand.
CCCATTGCCCATCTGCCAGACACGCAGGCCATCGGAGACGCGCTCAATGGCGAGGGGATCGCAGGCGGACTGATACGTCTCCAGTGGTCCGTCCGTCTTGTTCGTGACCTTGAGCGTGAAGGCGTAGCCCTGCGCTTCGGGCGCGACGGTGACGGCGGCGCTGTGGGCGAGGGTCGGCTTCGTCGGGAACCGGGCGGGCGGCGCGACCTCGATCTCAATGGCCCCCAGGTTAAGGCCGCGCTTCTTCAACTCCGCCAGGAACGCCTCCCGCGAGAGTTCATCCGCGAGTTCGAAGGACAGGAGCGTGTCCGGCCTGGAGGAGCGGCTGCTGCGGCTGTACCAGCGGGCGCGGCTGGCGTCCAGGGCGTCGTGATAGGCCTGCGGATTCGGCGTGGGGATGGGACGGTTTCCCCGCACGACCAGCGCCGTGACCGTCCCGCTTCGCAACCACCCCGACCCCGCCGCCGCGCTGACGTTCCAGCCGCTGCGGTAGTGGACCTGTGCCCCGACCTTCTGCGGCCCCAGCGCCCGCGCATAGGTGTAGCTCGTGCGGGGGGCCAGGGTCAGCCTCTCGCCCACGCGGCGGCAGACCGGCGCCCCGGCTTGCGGGCGCAGCTCACCCACGGTCTCGTCGCGCAGCAGTGATTCGCCGTTCAGGAACTCCGTGAAGCGTTTCAGCACGGGGCCGCCCAGCGCCCGGCAGGTCAGCGTGACAGGCGCTGTGGAAGGATTTCGCAGTGTCAGGGTGAGGGTCAGCGGTGGGGGCGGGCCGTTTTGATAGGCGTGGTAGCCCTCCGGCTCCAGCCGGAACTGGAGCGCCGGGGCGGTCTGGGCCTGGGCACAGGCGGCGAGCGCCAGGACCAGGGCGGCGGACAGCCGGAAGCGGTGGGGCATGGCGCCAGCGTAGAGGGGTGAGGTGACCTCCACCTGAACCCCTTTCACCCCCGTCCGCCACGCGCCAGACTGCGCCCATGTCCGACCCCACCTCCCCCACCCCGCCCGTGCCCGACGCCGAGACGCTGGCTTTCCTTCAGGACGTGCTGGAACTCGTGCGCTTCGGGGACGCCGCGCAGCTCGGGCCACTGCTGGAGCGCGGCCTCCCGGCCAACCTGCTCAACCAGAAGGGCGACAGCCTGCTGCTGCTGGCGAGCTACCACGGCCACCTGGAAACGGCCCGGCTGCTGCTGGCCCACGGCGCCGACCCCGAACTGTTCAACGACCGCAGCCAGACGCCGCTGGGCGCCGCCGCCTTCCGGGGGGACCGGGCGATGGCCGAACTGCTGCTCGGCGGCGGGGCCAGGGTGGACGGCGCCGGGCCGGACGGCCGCACCCCCCTGATGCTGGCGGCGATGTTTGACCGGACCGAGCTGGTCGAGCTGCTGCTCTCGCGCGGGGCCGAGCTGCGGGCGCGGGACGCCGCCGGAGCCTCGGCCCTGGACGCCGCGCGGCAGATGGGCGCCGGGAACACGGCGGCCCAACTCGCGGCGCGGCTGGAAGGCTAGCGCTACGGCACCTGCACGCGAATGGGCGGGGCCGTCACCCGCGCGGCCTGACCGCCCAGTTGCCCGTCGAGCCAGGCACTCAGGGTGTAGGTGCCCGGCGGCAGCGGCGGCAGCGTGCGCCGCAACGTGAGCGTCTCGCCGGGGGCCAGGGTGCGCGAGAGCAGCAGCTCCGGGCAGGCGGCGCCCGGGGGCAGCGCGGGCGGGGGCAGCGGCTCGCCGCCCGCGCGGGCCAGGGCGACGAAGGGCGGCAGGCCGCAGTTGCCCCAGTTCATCCCGGCGGCGTAGCGCAGGGTGACAGGCTGCTGGCCGGTGTTGCGCAGCGTCAGTGTGGCGGCGACGGCGCCTGCCCCCGGCGCCACGCTGGCCCCGGCCTGGGCCGTGAGGGGCGAGCCGGGCGCCACCACCGCCGGGGACGCCGCAGAAGGCGAGAGCGAGTCGCGGACCGTGCCCAGCAGCGCGCAACTGCCCAGCAGCGGCGGCAAGGCGAGGATCAGCAGGGGCTTCATGGCACACCACCTCCGGAGGGGCGAGGCGAACGAACGGTGACCCGCACGGGCCGCGCCGGGATCTTGACGCGCGCCCCGTCCGCCAGGCCCGCGAACCAACCTTCGATCAGGTACTCCCCGGCAGGGAGGTCAAGGGGGCGTGTGAAGGCGACGCGGCCGCGGGCGGGCAGGGTCTTGGCCTGAAGTTCCTGGCTGCACAGCCGGGGTTCGGCACCGGGAACTGGAAAGACGACCTCGCGGGTGCCCACCCGCAAGACGCGCACCGTGGGAGCAAAAGCGCAGTTCTGGTCGTTGTCGCGGCCCAGCGAGAGGGGCAGCGGGGCCGCCCGGCTGGACTTCAGCGTGAGGGTCAGCGGCACTGGCCCGGTCACGCGGCGGGGCGCGGCGAGGCTGGCGCCGACGCCCGCAGGAGCCGCCGCAGGTCCGGAAGTGGAGGTCTGCTGCGCCTGCACCGGCACCGCGCAAAAGGCCGCCAGGGTCAAGGCGGCCGGAGTCAGGGCCGCCGAAGTCAGGGTGCGCGAGGCCATGGTCCGAGCGTACCCGGTGGGTGTGATGCCCGGCTGAAGAGGCGCCCCTCCCCCCCGGCTCCCTTCCCGCCGCCTGCGCCGCCTACTGGGCCGCGGTCTGGGCCGCGTAGAAATCCGCGATGCCCGAGGCGATGGCCTGGGCGAAGCGCTCACGGCCCGCCGGGTCCATCAGGAGGCGCAGGTTGCCGGGGTCGGTGAGGTAGGCGGTCTCGACGAGCAGGCTGGGCTGGGTGGTGGGGCGGGTCAGGGCCAGATTGGCGCCTGGCTTCAGGCCCGCGCCGGGGCCGAGTTCCGGCAGGGTGCGCCGCAGGGCGCTCAGGATCGCGGCGGCGGGGGCCTCGGCCTGCGGGTGGGTGAAGTACACCTCCGGGCCGCGAATCCCGCGCGGATCGCGGCCGTCGGGCAGGGCGTTGGCATGAACCGAGACCAGCAGGTCGGCGCGGGCGGCCTCGGCCTGAAGGCCGCGCTCGTACAGCCCCAGGGTCACGTCGGCGCTCCGGGTGAGGACCACCTCGGCGCCCGCCGCCCGCAGCAGCTCGGCAGCGCGCAGGACCAGCGGCAACATCAGCGCCTTTTCGGGCACGCGCAGGGCACCGGCCCCGCCGTGCTGGGTGCCCCCGTGCCCGGCGTCCAGGGCGATCACCCGTCCGGCCAGCGGGCGCGCGGCGTCCAGCGTGGGCGGGCGGCGCACGGTCAGCCACAGGTCGTCCCCCTCGTAGGTGGCGAAAAAGCCCCAGGCCTGCGGGGCGCTCAGGTCCAGGCTCAGGCGCGTGACGCCCAGGGCCACCGGCTGCACCTCGGCCCGCGCGATCAGCCGGTCGGCCAGCGGCGCGGGCAGGGTGGGCGGCGTCTCCAGGCCGTACAGCGTGAGGCTCAGGCGGCGCCCCCCCTGCTCCTGACTCAGGGTGAAAGGCACCCGCGCGCCCCCCAGCCCGATCCGCACCCGCAGGTCGTCTGCCGGGAGGGGCGCGGGCGGAAGAGGGGCCAGCTCCGGGGTGGGGAGCGGGGGCGCCCCGGCGGCCGCAGGCGCTTCCAAGGTCACGGTGCCCCCCCGCGCCGGGGCGGGCGAGCCGGGCGTCAGCTCCAGCTGCCCGGCGGTGATCAACACCCCCACGCCGGGCGCCAGCCGGGCACGCACATCCTGGCCCACCCGCCCCACCAGCCGGAAGGTCATCCCGTCGCGCGGAAAGAGAAACGGCTCCCCCCGCAGCGTGGTGGTCACGTTGCCCGCGTCGTTGAGGCCCAGGCCACGCACGCTGCCGGGCCGCTGGATGCCGGTGCGGGGGCCGCTGCCCGCCCGCAGGCCGCCCAGGCTGGTCAGGCGGCCGGGCGCGGCGGCCCCCACCGTCCGGCCGTCGCGCCCGGTCAGCGTGACCGTCACGGGGGCCGCCTGGAACAGCTGCGCCGTGGGCAGCGTGTAGGTCGCCGCGTACTCGCCGGGGCGCTCCTCGGTGAGTGGAACGGGCGGCCCCTCCCCCACCCGGAAGGTCGCCCGGCCTCCCGGAGACCCCCGGAACGCCACCCGGACGCTGCGCTCGGCCGCGCTGTCCCCGGCGGGGTCCCAGAACTCGTGGTCGGCGGCGGGGCGCAGGCTGGCGCGCTCGATCTGGGTGGGGGCAGCGGGAAGCGGGGCAGCCGGGGTGCGAATCACCCGCAGGGTGCGCTGCCCGCTCTGCCCCCCCAGCGTGGTGACCAGCCGCAGGTCGTTGGTGCCCACCCGCAGCGGCCACCACAGGATGAAGAGGCCGTCGGGTCCTACCGGCGCGGCCTGCGTGCCGATGCTGAGAGACGCGCCGGGAGGCACGCTGCCCTCCAGCAGCACGTGGTCGAAGGCGACCCGGTGCTCCGGGGGCGGATAGGCGACGAACACCTCCGGCGCGGCGCTGGCCCCGGTCAACGCAGGGGCAGCGAGCAGGGCGAAGGCCAGGGCGGCGCGGCGCGGGAGCATAGGGGGAGGTCTACCACGCGCGCGGCGGGCGGGGGAAGGCGGCCGCCTTCCGCAACTGACCTACAGTGAGCCATGCCTAACATCAGCCCCGGGGAAATTATCGTGCTGCTGTCCTTGCTGGCCCTGCTGCTCGGTGGCCTCTGGGTAGTCGTGCGAGTCATTCGCCTCGCCGGGCGCAGCCGGGAAGCCGAACGTATTCAGCAACTGGAAGACCGTGTGCAGGAACTGGAGCAGTCAGGCCGGACACGGTAACGGGGTCTGCCGATCTGCCTCCGGCCCTGTCCAGCCGCCCGGTCAGTTCGTGGGCCGCAGCCCCTGCAACTCCTCCGGCAGCTCCTCGGCGTAGAGGTCGCGCCAGGCCTGGCCGTCGAAACTCACCTCGGACTCGATGAAGTACTGCGCGGGGTCGTCGGGGTCGGCCAGCGCGTCGGTGGGGAGGTCGAGACGCACGGCCTGCACGGGCGGCAGTTCTCCCACCCCCCCCAGCCAGGGCGCCTCGTCCGCAAAGGTCTCCGCGAGCAGGGCGCGGGTCCACCCGGCCCAGGCTGCGGGGTCGCCCGCGCCGGTCGCGCCGCGCAGGTCCCCGCGCAGGCGGTCGGCGTGCTCCTCCGGCACGTCCCCCGGCGTCCATTCGATGCGCCCGTCGGCCCAGACGGTGACCGGCACGGTGTCCACGTCGAGCATGGAGCTGATCAGCTCCCCCAGGCCGGAGGAGTCCTCCTCGGTATGGACGGCGCCGGGGTCGGCGTAGAGCTGCCAGGTTTCGCTGTCGAGGGTGTACGCGCCCGCGTCCGGGTCCAGATGCACCTCCAGCCCGCCCAGGAAGGCCAGGGCGAAGGGGGACCCCAGCGGCGTCTCCTCGCGCAGTTCCAGCGTCACGCGGCGGGCGGTGGGCGTTCCCTCCTCGCCCGGCGGGTCAGCCTCCGCCCGCGCGAAGGCCCCCAGGTGGGCGGCCTCCCAGCCCTCCGGCCCGCCGCCGTGCCACCCGCGCACCAGGGCCTCCAGCTCCTCCAGCATCTCCTCCGGCGGCTCGGGGTCGAAGTCGATGCGGCCCTCGCGCCAGTGTTCGGCGCGCAGCGAGGCGACCAGACGCCCCGGCTGCTGCGCCAGCGGATGCCGCAACAGTTCGCGCAGGCCCGCGACCGGGTCCGCCTGCCCCGGCAGGCTCTGCCAGCGCTCGCCGTCAAAGGAATGCTGCCGCGTCCGCACCCGCAGCGCCGCGCCGTCTCCATCGCCGTCCAGCAGGGCGTGGTCGCGCGTCAGGCCCGGGGAGCCGTCCTCCAGCGTGCGGGCGCCGAAGCCCAGCACCAGCTCGCCCGCCAGCCGCCGCAGCGGGGGCACGGGAATGGCCTCCAGGTCCCCCGGTGTCCGCAGGGCCTCGCGGGCCAGCCCGGCCAGCACGTAGGCCCGCCGGTAGGCCCTCGCCCAGCCCTCCGCCTGCGGCTGCGTCTCGCGCAGCGCCGTCAGCAACCGCTCACGCAGCGCCGCGTCGTCCGGTCCGCGCCGCAGCGTGACCGTTCCGTCCAGGGCGATCTCGGCCTCGAAAGGATGCACCGTGGGCATCAGGCCCAGTTGTTTGCGGCGTTTCGCTTCACCCATAGCCACAGGGAAGCACACACGGGGCGCCGAAGGGCAGCCCTCACCGCCCTGAGGTTCACCCATCTTTCTTATCCCGACGGCTACCTCACGCCGGGCGGGAACCGCAAACCGTCATACCACCGTCAGAAAACGCCATTAGAATCCTGAGCGGACATGAAGAGACTGCAACTCCCCAGTGCGATGCTCGGCCTCACGGTGCTGCTGACGGCGTGCCCCGGCCCGATCAATGAACCGCCCCGACCCCCCGCCCCGACCACCCACAGCCTGACGGTCAAGCTTGGCGGCGTGCCGAGCGCGCCCGTAACGATCACGAACACGACGACCAAGACCCAGGTGTTTAGCGGCACGCTGGAGGGCGGCAAGACCTTCGGCGACCTGAAAGCCGGGGACGTGTTCGAGGTGACGGGCGCGGCAGTCAACGGGTATACGGCCCCCGCCACGCAGACGGTCACGCTGGACGCGAATAAGACCGTGACGCTGGCGTACGCGGCGGCTCCCGTGACGCCGCCCGCTCCCACGCTGCACACGCTGACGGTCAAGCTGGAGGGGACTGGCAGCGCTCCGGTCACGGTCACGAACGAGACGACCAAGATCCAGGTGTTCAGCGGCTTCGTGGAGGGCAGCAAGACCCTGGAAAATCTCAAGGCTGGCGACGTGTTCCGGGTGGAGGCGGGCAGCGTGGACGGCTTCACGGTTCCCACCGCGCAGACCGTCACGCTGGACGCCAGCAAGACCGTGACACTGAGTTTCGCAGCCCTACCCGGCACGACGCTGGACCCCAGCCGCGTGCGGGGCACCCTGGACGGCTGGACCTTCGGGACGGGCGACCTGAAGGCGTACTTCAGCTTTGGCAGAACGGTCGTGGCCGCGAGTACGCCGACCATCACGCTGTCCGGGAACGTGGACGCGGGTCTGCCCACGCCTGGGCAACTCTCCCCTTTCCTGGAGGACTGCACCTTCACCGGGCAGCGCAGCGCCCCCGACTTCGGCTCGGAGATGGCCAGAGGCGCGACCTACAGCCGACAGGGTGATTTTCTGGGCTTCGTGACTGAGCAGACCACCGACGGGCGTGACGTGGTCCGCGTGTACTCCGATACGGCGGCGACCTTCAAGGGCACTGCGATCTGCCCGGGATCCCAGCGCCTGGACCTCGACCTCCGCGTCGTACAGGGCTGGAACGCTTTTAGCATCGCGGAAGTCAGCAGCGGTGAGTACCGTTACGACCTGCGTTTCCGCAACCTGGAGGCCGGGGCCCGCACCACCCTGACCCTTGACCGCGCCCGGGAGAGTGTCTCGGTGTTCTTCCGGGACACGAGCGACCTGACGCTCCGGGCCGGGAAGTCGGCTACCCGCGAGGTCGTGTTCGCGCAGACGGGCGGCTTGAGCGGACAGGTGACGCTGGAGACCAACGTTCCCGGCGTGACAGTCACGCCTTCAACCGTCACCCTGCCCACCCTCGGCACCCAGGGCGCGGGTGGGCGCGGCCTTCAGGCCCTAAGCGCCGCCGTGCAGCCGCAGGCGCTGGGCGCGGCCCTGACCTTCAGCGCGGACGAGAACGCCGCCTCCTACAGCGGCCCGCTGACTGTGATCGTCAAGAAGGGCGCAACCGAGGTCGGACGCGGCACGCTCTCCAGCTTCCGGTTGACCGCGCCGAGCGTGATGGCAAACGTGCCCTACGGCACCAGCCTCAGCCTGGCCCGGGGAGAGACCCGGGGGGTCACCTTCAGCGTGTTCAGCCAGGAATTCTTCAGCGGCACCACGACCGTCACGCTGAGCGGCCTGCCTGCCGGAGTGACGGCCTCCACCGAGACGGTCACCCTGGCCGAGAGCGGCAGCGCCCAGGTCACCGTGCAGGTCAGCGCCAGCGCCGACGCCCCTCTCGCCACGGTAAATGCCCGCGTGACCGGGCCGAAGGTCCGCAACACCCAGGGCGCCCCGGACACCGTGCCGGTCACGGTCACGCCCGCGCGCACCCCCCTGGACCTGAACGGGTTCCAGCGGGCCGTTCCAACCCCGGGCGGGCTGTGGGTCATCACGCCTGAGCAGTACAGCGGCGGCGCGTCCTCGTTCACCCTGCTGCGCATGCAGGGCGGGGCGGTGGCGCAGCGTGAGGTCCTGACCGGGCGGCCCACCCTGCTGCCTGCGCCCAACGGCGACGCCCTGCTCGTGACCGAGGTGAACAGCGCCGGAACGCTGACCTACACCCTGACCCGCCTGCGCCCCGACGGCACCCGCACCGCCCGGACGTTCGGCGTTCAGGACGGCCAGAATTTCGCACGGGGAGCGGTTGACGCTCAGGGCAACCTGTGGTTCCTGAAAGACACCTCCTCGGCCACGTCCTCGGCGGCGCTGGCCCGGGTGAACTTCGAGGCGGGCACCGTCACGGTCGTGGACGCCACCCGGCCCTACCGGGGGTACGAGTCCCTGAGCGCCAGCCCCGACGGCCAGACAGTCGTCGTGCTGCCCTCCTCGAACACCACCCTGTACCGCGTCGACGTGGGCAGCGCCGCCGTGAGCACAGTGACCCTGGACCGGACGGTCAGCTATTTTGAAGCCGCCGCCACCGACAACGGGGGAACCGTGTACCTGCCCCAGTATGACGGCGTGCTGCGCGTCAGCTCCTCGGGCACCACGGCGCTGTTGCCCCTCACCGGCTCGTTCAGCCTGCTCGGCCTCGACCGCGCCGCGCCGGGGACGCTGTGGCTCAGCCGCGCGTCCGAGGTGATCAGGCTCGACACGGCGAGCGGCAGCACCCAAGTCATCCCGCTCTCCGGCAGCACCTCCAACCCGAACAGCTTCCTGGCGGGCGGGACTCCCGACGCTTCCGGCGGGGTGTGGGCCGTGACCGGTGAATCGGCCTACGACCAGGCGACCGGCAACATGGTCACGCGTTACTTCGCCAGCCTGCTGAAGTAAGCTCCGCCCTTTTTCGCCGCGTGACCTCACCCGTCACGCGGTGTTTTCATGGTCCAGCCTCGCCGCCACGAAGCCCCCCTTCTTCCCCTCCTCCAGCCGCGCAAAGGCCACGTCGGGGTCGTGCGGCGTGCAGATCACCGCGCCTTCCTCGAACCACCCCGGCAGGTAGCGCTTGCGCGTCTCCAGCGTGGTCACGGGATAGAGGTCGTAGCCCATGATGTAGGGATAGGGCGTGTGAGCCAGGGTCGGGATCAGGTCGGCGGCGTACACCAGCACCTGTCCGCCCGAGCGCAGCACCACCCCCTGCTGGCCGAGGTTGTGGCCGGGCAGCGGCAGTACGCTCAGGCCGGGAAGCAGTTCGTGTTCACCCTCCACCACGTCGAAGAGGCCCGCGCCCGCCACCGGCTCGATGAAGTCGGCCACGTAGCTCGCGCGGCTGCGTTCGTGGGTGTGGCGGGCGTCGTGCAGTTCCTGGCGCTGCACCACGTAGCGGGCATTCGGGAAGGTCGGCTCGCCGCCCGGGGTCACGTTGCGCCCGGCGTGGTCGAAATGCAGGTGGGTGTTAATGACCAGGTCGATGTCCGCAGGCCCCAGGCCCAGGTCGGACAGGCCCCGGAAGACGGTCTCGTCGCGGTCGAGGGCGTACATCGCCTCGAATTTCTCGCCGCCCCCGTCCCAGAAGCCGGTCTCGACCAGAACGTTTTTCCCGCCCAGCCGGATCAGCAGCGGGTTGATGCGGAGGCGGATGCGGTTGAGGTCGTCGGCGGGCGAGACGCGCTCCCACAGGACCTTGGGAACGCTGCCGAACATCGCGCCGCCGTCGAGGCGAAACTGGCCGTCGGTGAGGGAGTACACGTCGGCCTCGCCGACTCGCAGATGCTGGGTCCAGGACATTCGGGGAGTGTAGAGCCTGCGCCGCCCCCCGCACGGAACCCGGGGTGCCGTGGGTGAAGTCCGGTTCACCCCGTCCCCACCCGCTTCCCGTTCCCGGACCGGAAGACTGGCCGCATCCGCCGGGCCAGCGGGCCGGGCCACCTCATCCGGGAGGCGTGACATGACCCAGGGCATGAGCATGAAGATGACGGACCTGCAAGACCTCTACCTCGAGCAGCTTCAGGACGTGTACTCGGCCGAGCGGCAGCTGCTGGAGTCACTCGGAAAGATGGCGCAGGCGGCGAGCACTCCCGAGCTGCGCCAGGGCTTTGAGCTGCACGCGGGGCAGACCCGCGAACAGATCGCCCGCCTGGAGCGGATCGTGGGGGAGCTGGGCGGGCAACCCGGCGGCAAGACCTGCCAGGCGATGCGCGGCCTGGTCGCCGAGGGCCAGGAGATGATCGAGCGCCAGGCCGACCCCGCCGTGCGCGACGCGGGCCTGATCGCCGCCGCGCAGCGGGCCGAGCACTACGAGATTTCGGCCTACGGCACCCTGCGGACCTACGCCGAGATCCTGGGCCGCACGGAAGACGCCGAGCTGCTGCGGACCAGCGAGGACGAGGAAAAGGCCACCGACATGAAGCTGACCGGGCTGGCCCGCAGCATCAACATGCAGGCGCTGGGCTGAGGCCGGGAGAAAGGAAGCGGGGCCACGGCGCTTGAACCCGTGGCCCCGCTCACTCGTGAACCTCTACTTCCGGCAGCCCCGCGCGATCTCGGCGGCCAGGGCGCCCACGTCCTGCCCCTCGCGCACCGCGTTGATAAAGGCGCTGCCCACCACCACCCCGTCCGCGACCGCCGCGACCTGCCGGGCGGTGGCCGCGTCCTTGACCCCGAAGCCCACGGCGACGGGGACCCGGGCGTGTTCGCGGGCCAGGGCCAGCATCGCGGGCACCTCGGCCAGCGCCGTGCCCTCACGCGCCCCAGTCACGCCGGTCACGCTGACGGCGTACAGGAAGCCGGTGCAGGCTTCGGCGACGAGTTTCACCCGCTCAGGCGTGGAGGTCGGGGCGATCAGGAAGGTCACCGCCAGCCCGTGCTCGGCGGCCAGGTCCGCGATTTCCAGGTCCTGGTCGGGCGGCAGGTCGGGGAGGATCAGGCCGTCCACGCCCGCCTCGGCGGCCAGGCGCATGAACTCGCGCGGGCCGACCGCGTAGATGGGGTTGACGTAGGTCATGATCACGAGCGGGGTGTCGTGGCGCGCCCGCAAGTCCCGGACCAGCGCCAGCGTGCGCCGGGTGCTGGTGCCGCCCGCCAGCGCCTGCTCGGAGGCCCGCTGGATGGTCGGGCCGTCCCCCAGCGGATCGGAGTAGGGAATCCCGACTTCCAGCAGGTCGGCCTGTTCCAGCAGCGCGTCGGCCACGGCGGGGAAGCCTTCCGCCGTCGGGTACCCAGCGGTCATGAAGGGAATGAAGGCGGCGCGGCCTTCCGCCCCCGCGCGGGCGAAAGCAGCGTGGATGCGCTCGGCGCCGCGGGTCAGGGTGGCGGTCATGCGCGCACCTCCCCGCGCTGGCCCTGGGGCTGCTCCAGTTCCAGCAGGCGCATCACCTCGGCCACGTCCTTGTCGCCGCGTCCGGAGAGGTTCACCACGATCACCCCTTCCGGCCCGAGTTCGCGGGCCAGCTGGACGGCGTGGTAGATCGCGTGGGCGCTTTCGAGGGCCGGAATGATGCCCTCCAGGCGGGTCAGCAGTTGCAGGGCCTCCAGCGCCTGCGCGTCGGTGATGGGCACGTACTCGGCCACGCCCGTTTCACTGTAGTGGCAGTGCTCGGGGCCGATGCCGGGGTAGTCCAGCCCGGCGCTGACCGAATGCGGCGGGACGATCTGGCCTTCCGAATCGTTGAGCAGGTACATCATCGAGCCGTGCAGCACGCCGACGCGGCCTCCCGCGACCGAGGCGGCGTGTCTGCCGCTGTCCACCCCTTCCCCGGCGGCCTCGGTGCCGATCAATCGGGGGCGCTGGTCTTCGGGCAGATAGGCGTAGGGCGCAAAAATCCCGATGGCGTTGGAGCCGCCGCCCACGCAGGCGACGATGGCGTCGGGGGCCGGGCGGCCTTCGAGCGCCTGAAGCTGCACCTTGGTTTCCTCCCCGATCACGCTCTGGAAGTCGCGGACCATCGCGGGGTAGGGGTGCGGCCCCACCACGCTGCCCAGGATGTAAAAGGTGTCGCGCACGTTGGTCACCCAGTCGCGGATCGCCTCGTTGGTGGCGTCCTTGAGGGTCTGGGTGCCGGAGGTGACCTCGCGGACCTCGGCGCCCAGCAGCCGCATCCGGAAGACGTTGAGGGCCTGGCGGCGGATGTCCTCGCGGCCCATGTACACGATGCACTCCAGCCCCAGCAGCGCGGCGGCGGTGGCCGAGGCGACCCCGTGCTGCCCGGCGCCCGTCTCGGCGATCACCCGGCGTTTGCCCATGCGTTTGGCAAGCAGGGCCTGCGCGAGGCAGTTGTTGATCTTGTGCGCGCCCGTGTAGTTCTGGTCCTCGCGCTTGAGGTAGATTTTCGCGCCGCCCGCGTGCTCGGTGAGCCGCTGCGCGAGGTACAGCGCGCTGGGACGGCCCACGAACTCGCGCAACAGACGGTCCAACTCTTGCAGGAAGGCGGGGTCGGCCTTGGCGGCCAGGTACGCCGCCTCGAGTTCGTCGAGCGCCGGAATCAGCGTCTCGGGCACGTAGCGCCCGCCGAAGCGCCCGAAGCGCCCACGGGCGTCCGGCTGCGGGTAGCTCGGCAGCGTGACAGAGGCGGAGGAGGTCATGCCCTCATGCTAGCGAGGCCCCCCTAACGGGCGTTAGGGAAACTTAGACAACTGGTCTAAGTTTGTGACTTCGGGAGGAATCCGGCAGCGCTCAGGTGCCCGCGCCACAGCGGCAGCAGTTCGGCGGCCTGGACGGCCCCAGGCACGTCCCAGCCCAGCGAGCGGGCCAGGGCCGCGAGGACCCGTCCGGGGGCCTCCCCCGCCTCCCGCAGCGCCTGCACGGACGGCGCCCCCCCGCGCTTGGCGAGGCGCTCGCCCCGGAAGTCGGTCAGCAGCGGGACATGCAGATAGCGCGGCGTGGCGAAACCCAGCGTCCACTGCAAGGCGACCTGCCGGGGAGTGGCGGGCCAGAGGTCGGCGCCGCGCACCACGTCCGTCACGCCAGTCAGCGCGTCGTCCACGACCACGGCGAGGTGATAGGCGAAGACGGCGTCGTTACGCTGAAGGACGAAGTCGCCCACCTCACGGAGGAGGTGCTGGCAGAGCGTCTCGCCGGTCAGGCTGTCGTGGGCGCACACGGTCTGGTCGGGAACCTTCCAGCGCGTCGCGGCGGGGCGCTGAGGGTCAGAGGGGCGGGCGCGGCAGGTGCCCGGATAGACGGGTTCGGCCCCGTGGGGCGCTCCGGCGCTGTCCTGAATCGCCTCCAGCACCTCGCGGCGGGTGCAGGTGCAGGGGTAGGTCTCCCCCGCCCTCGTCAGCCGGGCCAGCGCGGCTGCGTACACGTCCAGCCGCCCGGACTGCCGCGATTCGGCGTCCCAGTCGAGGCCCAGCCATTCCAGGTCGCGGCGGGTCACGTCATAAGCCCAGGGCCGGACCCGCCCGCTGTCGAGGTCCTCGAACCTCAGCAGGTGCTGTCCGCCCAGCGCCCGCGAGTGCAGCCAGGCGAGGAGCGCCGTGCGGGCGTTGCCCAGGTGCATCGCTCCGGTCGGGCTGGGCGCGAAACGGCCCACGAGGGGGGAGGGTGGGAAAGTCACGCTCCCCAGGCTAAGGCTCCGGGCAACGGCGCAAGGTGGCAAGCCGCCCACGGACAGGCGCAGAATATTCAGCACCTCACCCGGCGCGGGCCGGGCGCCCGCCCCCGGCCCCGACCCGACCTGCCGGACAGCTCAGGGAGGTCCACCATGAAGACCGCCGCAGAGTCCGCCGCACGGTTTCTCATCCCTCCGCAAGGCGGGACGGCGCTGGTCAATCCCATTGGCGGGCCGATGGTGCTCAAGCTGGGAAGTGCCCAGACCGCCGGGGCCTACTCGGTCCACGACAACCTGCTGCCGCCCGGCTCTCCGGGGCCGCGCCCGCATCTGCACCGCTGGCACGAGGAGACGTTTTACGTGCTGGACGGAGAACTGAGCGTGCGGGTGGCCGAGCAGACCGTGCAGGCCCCGGCAGGCTCGTTCGTGGTCATTCCGCGCGGCACCGTTCATCAGCCGTTCAACCCCCACCCAGACCCCGTCCGCGTGCTGCTGATCTTTTCTCCCGGTGGCATGGAAGACTTCTTCGTGGAGGCGGCGCAGGGACGCCATCCCCTTCAGGCTCTCCCGCAGGACCCGGCCGCGCAGGCGAGCTTGCAGGCCTTGACCGGGCGCTACGGGTACGAATTCGCGGAGCTGCCCCCGGCACGCTGACCCCGGACCCCCGGCACGCCATCATGGCCGCATGACCGACCCGCGCGTGCAGACGCTGCTGACCTCCGAGACGTACTGGACCGCGCGGGCGCTGCGCGAGCAGGGCAGCCGCTTTTACCGGGCGCTGGGAGACGCGCTGGACGCCGCCGACCTCGGTAACCGCCGCCGCCTGTACGAGGGCTGGACCCAGGAGCTGTGGGACTTCTACGAACGGGGCCTGCGCCTGGAGGAGGGTGAGCGCCGCTCCGGCGCTGGCGACGGCTGAAAGGTCGCCGCGTACAGCGCCTCGCGCGCCAGCGTCCACAGGGCGCTCCACGCGGCTTTCATGCTGCCGTTACGTGGGGGGCCGGGGGACGTTCCCGGGCGTACACTGCCGCGCATGACCCTTCCGCCCGCCTCTGTGCCGCAGGCCACCCTTCTCGCCGTGTTCGCCCACCCCGACGACGAGGCCTTCAGCGTGGGCGGCACGCTGACCCACTACGCGCGCAGAGGGGTGCGGGTGGTCCTGGCCTGCGCGACCCGGGGCGAGGCGGGCAAGATCACGGTGCCCGGCATGACGGTGGACGACCTCGGCCAGCAGCGCGAGCAGGAGTTGCGCGAGGCCTGCCGCGCCCTGGAACTCGGGGAGGAACCCGTCTTTCTGGACTACCACGACTCGGGCCGCTACGAGCGCACCCGCCATGACGACCCCCTCGCGCTGATGAACGTGAACCCGCTGGACGTGGAGGTCAAACTCCGCGCCCTGATCGCGGACGTGGGGCCGCAGGTCATCGTGACCTTCGATCCGCACGGCGGCTACGGGCACGTGGACCACCTTCAGATTCACCGGGCGACCACGGCGGCCTTTTTCAGCAGCGGGCACCTGCCAGGGGGCGGGCCGCAGCGGCTGTACTACACGGCGATGTCCCACGAGGCCGCGCAGGGCATCGCGCGCATGGGCCAGGACCTCGACCCGCTGGTCTACGGGGTGGGCGAGAGCACGGTCGCCGTGCGCCTGAACGTGGCCGCCTACGCCGAGAACAAGAAAGCCGCCCTGGCTGCCCACGGCACCCAGACGGGCGAGACCAGCCTGCTGGGCCGCCTGTCGCCCCAGGAGCGCGCCGAGATGGAAACCCGGATGCTGGGCACCGAGGGCTTTTCCATCGGCGGCACCCGCACCGCCCTGGCCCGCTACCCGCTGCGCGGCCTGTTCGACGGCTTGCCGGGGTATGAGGCGCTGGACGGGGAGGAGAGCGGACGGTAGGCGCCAGGCTGTCAGGAACGTGGACCGGAGCGGCAAGAGCCTTCCCGGTCCACCTTCCTCAACCCGCGCCCTTGCAAGACCTGTGGCGGGTGGGGACCCGAACGGCCCTCGGTCCCTGCCCGGCCACATTTTCCGCGTGCGCGCCGCTTCCTGACCAGGAGTCCTGGGAGGGACCTGACCCCTCCCCGTCCGGGCAACTCAGTGCAGCAGTCGCCGCACCGCGAAGCGCACCCGGCCCAGGCTGGCGACCTCGTCGAAGGCGGTCAGCAGCACCTGATCGCCGTGGGGGGTCAGCAGCACCGGGCCGCCGTCGAGGTCGAGCAGCAGGTCCTGCCACTCGCCGCCGCCCAGCGCCGCTTGCAGGCTGGTGACCACCGCGCGGCCCGCCTGCACCACGCTGATATCGCTGCCGCCCCCCGCGCTGCTCACGATGCCGCCCGCCGCGTCGATCAGGGCGACGTGCCGGATACCGCGCACCTCCAGAAGCTGCGAGATCACGCCGGCTCCAGGCGGGGCAGGCTGCCCAGTTCCAGCGCCAGGCGGGCCAGCAGCTGCTGGGCGGCGCGGGTGTCGGTGCCGCGCGTCTGCGCCACCCCCAGGACAAAGTCGCCGCTCGTCACGGCGACGACCTCGACCCGCTCGCTGGTAAAGGCGAGGCGGGTGACGCTTCCGGCGCCCAGGCGGCGGGCCGTGCGGTCCAGGCCCACCTTGAGCGAGGCGAGTTCGGCCGCCAGGGCGTCTCCCCCCTCGCCCAGCAGCTCGATGGGCAGGCCGTCAGGGCCGACCAGGGCGCTGGCGACCACGCCCGGCACCCCGCGCAGGGGGTCGAGTTTGACGCTCACAGGTAGCCCTCCAGTCGGCGGGCGGCGTCCCGGCCATACAGCCGCGCCTGCCCCAGGTTGCTGCGGGCGTCCAGGGCCAGCAGCAGGAAGAAGTCGGAAGTGATGGGGTGCAGGTACACGCTGAGGCGCTCGCCGCGCAGGTACAGCTCGCGCGCCGCGCCGCCCCCCAGCGTGCCCTCGTAGGCCAGGGTCGCGGCCCGCAGCAGCCCGGCGTGTTCGGCCACGAGAAGATTCAGGTCGGTGGTGGCCGAGGCGTGGCCCTCGACCAGCAGGCCGTCAAGTCCGCCGATGGCGGCGGCCCAGGCCCCGTCCACGTCGGCCACCAGTTGCGTGAGATGGGTGAGCATCGCCGCGATGATAGGGGGCCTGCTCACGCAAAATTCTCACAGGCCCATCAGGCGACCGGGGAACTCCTGAAGCCGCGCGGTAAGCGCCGACTGCTCGGCCCGCCCGAAGCCCCAGGCGGCCAGGTAAAGCCCAGGATTTCCCCAGCGGGTCTCCAGATGGTCCAGAGCGGCCAGAATGTCCTCCAGCCGGGAAGGGGCGAAAGGAGCCAGGCTCGCCCAGGCCCCGAGCGTTTTGCTGGCCTGGGCGTCCGCGTAAAAGTCCGCCAGCGCTGGCCCGCTGGCCGCGTGGTCTGCCGCGATCTCCGCGCGCGGCACGTCCGCCAGCTCCAGACACAGCGCCACGATCAGGCCGGTGCGGTCCTTCCCGGCGTGGCAGTGCAGCAGCACCGGGCCGGGCGGCGCGTCCAGCACGGCGCCGAGAATGGCGACGATCTGATTGGCGGCATGGTCGAGATGCGCGCGGTAGTGATCGGCATTTGTCTGCGCTTCCGCTGTGGCCGTGTTCAGCGCGCGGTTGCGGTGAGGCAGCAGCGGCAGATTCAGGTATTCGGGGCGGCCCAGAAACGGCGGCGGGTCCCGGTCGCGCTCGGTGCGGTTTCGTAGGTCGATAATCCGGGCGAATCCAACGGCCAGAAGTTCTTGCCTTCCCCGCCCGCTCAGGCGGCCGAGGGTGCCGCTGCGGCACAGGCCCGGCAGCGGGCGGCGGAAGTTCAGGGCGCCGTCGGGGGGAGTGAACACGGGGCTATGGTCGCGCTTCGGCGGTGGTCCGCGCCCCCCCTCTCCATCCTGTTTTTCGCGTCCGGGTGCGGTAGAATAGCCGCAGTTGAGGGAATGGGCGCTATTACGCTAACAGCATAATCTGGTATACTCATTCTATTCCCGGCGCTGTACCGGGCCTCTCCCCCTCCCCTCGTCAGCGGGCCACCGGGCCTGACTGGCGCCCCTAGACTGGAGTCTCATGACTGGAATCCACCCTGTTGACATCACCGCTGAGGTCAAGACCAACTTCATCAACTACGCGATGAACGTGATCGTGGACCGCGCGCTGCCCGACGTGCGCGACGGCATGAAGCCGGTGCAGCGCCGCATCATGTACGCGATGCTGCTTGAGGGCCTGGCCGCCAACCACAAGCACGCCAAGAGTGCGTCGGTCGTCGGCGAGGTGATGAAGAAGTACCACCCCCACGGTGACTCCTCGATCTACGACGCGATGGTGCGGCTGGGGCAGTGGTGGAACATGCGCTACACCCTGGTGGACCCGCAGGGCAACTTCGGCTCCATCGACGGCGACCCGCCCGCCGCCATGCGCTACACCGAAGCCCGGATGACCAAGGTCGCCGAGGAAGTGCTGGCCGACCTCGAAAAGGAGACGGTCGATCACAAGCCCAACTACGACGAGACGACCGTCGAACCTGCGGTGCTGCCTTCGGCGGTGCCCAACCTGCTGATCAACGGCGCGACCGGGATCGCGGTCGGGATGGCGACCAACATCCCGCCGCACAACCTCACCGAGATCAGCAACGGCCTGCTGGCGCTGATCGACAACCCCGCGACCAGCCTCGACGAGATGATGACCCACGTGCTGGGACCGGACTTCCCGACCGGCGGACGTATCTCCCGCCAGGGCATCCGCGAGGCCTACGCGACCGGGCACTCGGGCCTGAAGGTGCGCGGCAAGGCCCGCATCGACGAGAAAAACGGGCGCACCCAGATCATCATCTCCGAGATTCCCTATCAGGTGAACAAGACCAACCTGATCCAGACCATCTCGGCGATGTACAAGGCGGGCAAGATCCCCGACATCAGTGCGTTGCGTGACGAGTCCGACCGCAAGGAGCCGGTGCGGATCGTGATCGAGCTGAAGCGCGGCGCGATCCCGACGCTGGTGCTCAACCAGCTGTACAAGTACACCCAGCTGCAAAGCACCTTCACGGTGATCAACCTCAGCATCGTGAACGGCGAGCCGCGCGTGCTGCCCCTCATCGACACCATGCAGGCCTTCTTGAACCACCGCCGCGACGTGGTGACCCGCCGCACCGCCTACGACCTGAAAAAGGCCGAGGAACGCGCCCACGTGCTCGAAGGTCTGGTCAAGGCGCTCGACCATATCGACGAGGTCATCAGCCTGATTCGCGGCAGCAACACCGGCGCCGAGGCGCGGGACGTGTTGATGGCCCGCTTCGGCCTCTCGGAGATTCAGTCGCAGGCGATCCTGGATATGCGCCTCCAGCGCCTCGTCGGCCTGGAGCGCGAGAAGCTGATGGCCGAGTACGACGAGCTGCAAAAGACCATTCAGCGCCTGCGCTCGATCCTGGGCGACGAGAAGCTGCTGTGGCGCGAGATCAAGAAAGAAATCCGCGACATCCGCGACCGCTACGGCGACGAGCGCCGCTCGACCATCACCGACCTGGAAGACGACATCTCCAAGGAGGACCTGATCGCGGTCGAGGACATGGTGATCACCATGACCCGCGCCGGGTACCTCAAGCGCACCAACCTGACCGCCTACCGGGCGCAGGGGCGGGGCGGGCGCGGCGCCTCGGGCGGCAAGCTGCGCGACGAGGACATCAACACCCGCGTCTTTGTGGGCAGCACCCACGACTACCTGCTGTTCTTCACCGACCAGGGCCGGGTCTTCCACGAGAAGATCTACGACCTGCCGGAAGCGGGCCGTGACGCCAAGGGCACCCACATCCGCAACCTGCTGCCTTCCCTGCGCGAGGACGAGAACATCGCGTCCGTGCTGAGCGTGAAGGGCTTCGACGAGGCGGGCAGCTTCGTCTTCGCCACCCGCAAGGGCATGGTCAAAAAGACGCTGATCACCGACTACGGCAACATCACCTCGGCGGGACTGATCGCCATCAACCTCCAGCCCGGCGACGAGCTGATCGGCGTGGACATCCAGCGCGACGGCGACGACGTGGTGCTGGCGACCCGCGAGGGCCAGGCGATGCGCTTTGCCGCGACCGAGGTGCGCGACACCGGCCGCGCCACCCAGGGCGTGATCGGCATCCGGTTGCGCGAGGACGACTGCGTGGTC
The DNA here is from genome assembly GCF_014201885.1 of Deinococcus budaensis. NCBI lineage: Bacteria > Thermotogati > Deinococcota > Deinococci > Deinococcales > Deinococcaceae > Deinococcus > Deinococcus budaensis. The sequence goes on from NZ_JACHFN010000001.1 coordinate 539,275, forward strand.
AGCATGGCGCTGGTTCCCGGCGGCGACGACGGCAGCGAACTGCTGGCGGTCAGCGAGTACGGCCTGGGCAAGCGCACCCCGGTGGGCGACTACCCCAGCAAGGGGCGCGGCGGCCTGGGCGTGATCACCCTCGACGTGACCGACAAGACCGGCAAGCTGGTCACCCTGACCCACGTGGCGGGCGACGAGGAGCTGATGGTCCTCACCGAGAAGGGCACCGTGATCCGCACCCGCGTCGAGGAGGTCCGGGTGACCGGCCGCAACGCGCAGGGCGTGAAGGTCATCAATATCGGCGACAAGGACCGTGTGATCAGCGCCTTCCCGATCCGCCGCGAGGACGAGCTGTAAGCCCACAGCGGCCCTCCCGCAGCGCCCGGCCCCGGATGGCTGGGCGCTTTTTCGTCGCCTGCCCGGTCCGGGCCACCCGGCCGCCTCGCCGCGCGCACCTATGAACCCGCCATGAGGAGGGGCGCCGCCGCGCCTGCCCCCTTTTGTTCGACGTGGAGCCGACTCGCGACCGGAGAGGCGCAGGGACGCTTCGTAAGCTAAATGGCGGTTAAAGAAACAAAACTGTTTACAAAATAGTGACCGTAGGTTACACTGTGATCCATGCCGGGATGTGCCCGGTTCATGTCAACACCAACGCCGAGGAGGCGACCCCAATGACCCAGACCAATTCGCTGACCAAGACCTTCGTCGACACCGTGACCTACCGCCCCGGCGCGGTGATCCTCTACCCCGGCAAGAGCGACATGCTCTACCGCGTGGCCTCGGGACTCATCCGCGTGCACACCATGGACGACGACGGCAACGGCCTGACCCTGCGCTACGTGAAGCCCGGCGAGTACTTCGGCGAGGAAGCGCTGGCCGGCGTGAACCGCGCCTACTTCGCGGAGGCCGTGACCGACTCCAGCGTGGACGTGATCAACCCGGCGCTGATGAGCGCCGAGGACAACCTGGTCGTGACCACCCACTTGGTCAAGACCCTGGAGCGCGCCTACGAGAGCATCTACCGCCTGGTCGGCAAGCGGCTGCGTGCGCGCATCGCGGGCGAGCTGCTGGAACTCAAGGACACCGCGCTGGCGACCCAGCTCGACTCCGGCGAGACGATGATCTACGCCACCCACGACGAACTGGCCGCCGCCGTCGGCAGCGTGCGCGAGACCGTCACCAAGGTCGTCGGCGAACTCAGCCGCGAGGGCGTGATCAGCGCCGGGTACGGCAAGATCACCCTCAAGAACGAGCAGGCGCTGAGCACCATCGCCGCTGCCTGAGTCTCCCTCTCCAGCGTTCAGGCCGTCCGGTTCACGCCGGGCGGCTTTTTGTGGGCGCTCCAGTGTCTCGGCCAGAGGGACTCGTGACTGCCGCTGCGCCGCCAGCGCCCGCTAGACTCGCCCGGATGACGACCTCTTCTTCTCCCTTCTCTCCCGAGCGGCCCCTGCGCGTCGCGGTGATCGGCAGCGGTCCCAGCGGCATCTACGCCGCCGAAGCCTTGACCAAACAGACGGCCCTGCCGGTCGAGGTGGACGTGTTCGACCGCCTGCCCACCCCCTACGGCCTGGTGCGCTACGGGGTGGCGCCCGACCACCTCACGATCAAGAGCGTGACCAAGGGTTTTGAGAAGACCCTCTCGGACCCCCGGGTGCGCTTTCTGGGCAACGTGGAGTTCGGCACCGACCTGACCTACGAGGAGGCCCGCGAGCACTACGACGCCCTCGTCTACACGGTGGGGGCGTCCTCCGACCGCCGCCTGGGGATTCCCGGCGAGGACCTGCACGGCTCCATGAGCGCCACCGAGTTCGTCGCCTGGTACAACGGGCACCCCGACGCGGCGGCGCGTGAGCTGGTGCTGAACGCGACCGGGGTGGCCGTGGTCGGCGTGGGCAACGTGGCGCTGGACGTGAGCCGCATCCTGTCCAAGACGGTGGCCGAGTTGCGCGAGTCCGACATCGCCGAGCACGCCCTGAGTGCCCTGGAACGCAGCCCGGTGCAAGACGTGTGGGTGCTGGGCCGCCGGGGTCCCGCGCAGGCGACCTTCACCACCAAGGAACTGCGCGAGTTCGGCGAGCTTGCGGGCGCCGACCCCATCGTCAAGCCCGCCGAGGTGCAGGTGGACGAGGCGGCCGAAGCAGCCCTCACCGACAACGTGAAGAGGAAGAATCTGGAAGTGCTGCGCGACTTCGCCGTGCGGACCCCGGAGGGCAAGGAGCGGCGCATCCACCTGCGGTTCCTGGTCTCGCCCGTCGAGATTCTGGACGACGGTGAGGGGAACGTGGCGGGCCTGAGGGTCGAGCGCAACAGGCTGGACGAGAACGGCAACGCGGTCGGGACTGGCGAGTACGAGACGCTGCCCGTCCAGATGGTGCTGCGCTCCATCGGCTACCGGGGCGTCGCGCTGCCGGGCGTGCCCTTCGACGAGCGCCGGGGCGTGATTCCCAACGAGGGGGGCCGGGTGGAGGGCCGACCCGGCGAGTACACGGCGGGCTGGATCAAGCGCGGTCCCAGCGGCGTGATCGGCACCAACAAGAAAGACGCGGTGGACACGGTGGCGGGGCTGCTCGCGGACGCCGGGGCCGGGGCCTTTCCCGCCGCGCCCGACGGGGAAGCGACCCGCGCCGCCGTGGACGCGCGGCTGGCACGCAAGGGCGTGGACGTGTACACCTTCGAGGACTGGCAGGTGCTCGACGCCCACGAACTCGCCCAGGGCCAGGGCCAGGGCCGCCCCCGCGCCAAGGTGGTCCACAAACGCGAGATGCTGACGCACCGCCGCAAGGCGTAAGCGCCGCCGCACAGCGCCGGGAGGGCAGGGGGGGGCCAGGGACGAATGCGCCCCGGCCCCCCTGCCATACTCTGTCATGCAAGACGCTCCCCGGACGGACGTGCTGGTGGTCGGCGGCGGCCCGGCGGGGCTGTACGCGGCCTTTTACGCAGGCTGGCGCGGATTGAGCGTGCGCGTGCTGGAGGCGCGGGGCGAGCTGGGCGGGCAACTCACGGCCCTCTACCCCGACAAGTTGGTCTACGACGCGCCGGGGTCGCCGCAGGTCCGGGCGGCCGAGCTGGTCCGGTCGCTGGAGGCGCAGCTCGCCCCGCTGGGGGTGGACCTGCGGCTGGGCGAGGTGGCCCGCACGCTGGAGCCGGACGAACAGGGGGGCTGGCGGGTCGGCACGGACCGGGCGGCCTACCCGGCGGGCGCGGTCATCCTGGCGGCCGGGCTGGGGGCGCTGCTGCCGCGTGAGGTGCGGGTGCCCGGCGCGCAGACGCACCCGGACGTGCGGGCCGACCTGCCCGACCCGGCCCACCTGACGGGTCGGCGGGTGCTGGTGGTGGGCGGGGTGCCGCAGGCGACGCGGGCTGCGCTGGACCTCGCCGGGGCGGGGGCGAGCGTGACCCTCACCCACCGCCGGGCGGGCTTCCGGGGCGATCCGGGGACGCTGGCGCGGCTGGAGGCCGAGCGGGAGGCGGGCCGGGTGCAGGTCCTCGCCCCTGCCGTGCTGGAGGCCCTGACGCCGACCGGGGCCACCCTGAGTGTGAGTGGGGAGACGCTCGACCTGCCCGCCGACACCGTGCTGGTCCTCAACGGCTACCTCCCCGACCTCTCCCCGCTGCTGGGCTGGCCGCTGGCCTGGGAGGGCGAGTACGTGCCGGACGGCCCCGGCGGGCAGACCGCGCTGCCGGGCGTGTACGTGGTGGGCGACCTCGCGGAGTCGGGCGGGGACTTCAAGCTGCTGTCGCTGGCCTTTGCGCAGGCGGCGCTGGCCGCCAACCACGCCGCGCACCACGTCCAGCCCGGGTTGAAGGTGAGGCCGGGCCACAGCAGCGAGCGGGGCGGCTACCCGGCTCCGGCACGGCCCGGGGGGGAGCGGCAACCCGGCTAGAATGCCGCTTATGGCTTTTCTGTCCGTGCTGCTGCTGGTCGTCGCGTTTGGGGTCGGAAGCCTGCCGCTGGGCCACTGGCTGCTGACCCGCCTGGGCGTCGACCCGCGCCTGAACAGCGCGTACAACCTGGGCGTGGAGAACGTGCTGCGCCGGGTCGGGCCGGGGCTGGCGGCGGCGAGCGCGGCGCTCGATTTCGGCAAGGGGTTGCTCGCGGTGCTGATGGCCTCGGCGCTGGGATCGCCCGAGCTGTGCGTGCTCGCGGCGCTGGCGGCGTACCTGGGGCACCTCAACCCGCCGCGCTTCCTGTACGGCGAGACGCCGCCGCGCGGGCGGGGCAATCTGGTGCTGCTGGGTGTGCTGGCGGGCCTGTCGGTGGCGGGCGGCCTGAGCCTGTGGCTCACCGTGACGCCGATCGTCGTCTACGCGGCGGTGCTGGGCTTCTGGGGCTATGCGAGCGCGGCGACGCTGGTGGGCCTGCTGGCGTTCGCGGCGCTGGTGGCCGTCTCGCCGCTGGGGGTTCCGGCCAAGCTGGGCGCCCTGGGGCTGCTGGTGGCCGCCGCGTGGCGCTTCAAGGAGAACCTGGGCCGCCTGCTGGACGGCACCGAGCCGCCCTCGCTGGGCGAGGTGCCGCTGGCGGGCAAACGGGACGATCAGGTCGTCGCCGCCTTCATGATCCACCCCATGAACCTGGAGAACTTCTGGTCGGCGCGGAGATTCGCCTGGATGAAGCCGCTGGTCGAGCGCGGCCTGCTCAGCGAGGCCAGCGTGCGCCACATGGCGGCCCAGGTGCGTCCCATGAAGGTGGGCGAGCTGCACGGCATCAAGACGGTGGGAGGCAAGGAAATTCGCTGCTACCTGCTGAGCAGCCCGCTGCTGCCCGACGTGTTCTCCTCGGACCCCGAGCTGGCGACCCGCCGCGCGATCGAGGGCGCCCGGCTGGCGCGCGAACTGGGCGCCGAGGTCTTCGGGCTGGGGGCCTTCTGGTCGGTGGTGGGCGGCAAGGGCGTGGACGTGCAGGCCGCCGTGCCCGAGATCACCATCACCAACGGCGGGGCGTACACCAGCGGCACCATCAAGGCGGCGATTCCCGGCATCCTGCGCCACTTCGGGGAAACGGGCCGCGACCTGCGGCAGGCAACCGCCGGAATCGTGGGGGCCAACGGGGTGGTTGCCTTCGGCATCGCGCGGACCATCGCCCCGCAGGTCGGCAAGGTCATCATGATCGGGCGCGACCTGGGGCGGTTGGAGCGCAGCGCCGCCACCCTGCGCCGCTCAGCGAAGGACACCGAGATCGTGACCACCACCAGCTACGACACGCTGAAGGAAGCCGACCTGATCTTCAGCGCGACCTCGGACCCCAACCCGGTGATCTTCCCCGAGCACGTGAAGCCCGGCACCTGGATCTTCGACGAGGGCCGCCCCGCCGACGCGCACGAGAGCGTGCTGGAGGTTCCTGGCGTGCGGCTGATTCCGGGCGGCGTGGTGCGGCCCCCCGGCGGCATGACCAGCAACATCGATCTGCAATTCGGGGAGGGCGCGGTGCCCGCCTGCCTGGCCGAGACGCTGATCATCGCCGCGACCGGCGAGCACCACCGCAAGAGCCTGGGGCCGCAGACGCTGACCGAGAACATCAACTTCTTCGTGGAGCAGGCCGAGCGGCTGGGCTTCACGGTGGTGGACTGAGCGTTGGTGGTGGCCTGAGCGCAGCAGGCCCCCACCCCGCCTGCCCCGGAAACCTTCACGGCCCGTCAGCAAACTTACCCTGCCGGGTCAGGCGGGCGCCCTATCCTGCCGGAACGATGTTTGCCGTCCCCAGGCCGCTGCGCCGCTTTCTGCTTCCCCTGCTGACCACCTGTGGCCTCGCCCTGAGCGGCGGCGCGGGGGCCGCCGAATTGCCGCTGGGCCTGGGCGGCGTGCTGCCTCCCGCGCCGCTGAACGCGGGCGCCCTGACCTGCGCCGCCCCCACCGACCCGCTGGACCTCGCCCTATGGCGGGTGACGACGGAGGGGGGCAGGCGGCCCGACCTGTCCTGCGCGAACGCCTTCGTGGGCTACCTGCGAACGCCGCGCACGTCCACCCAGCCGGACGCCTTTGACGTGACGGCCTCCCAGATTCGCCAGGCCCGCAGCGAGGTTTTGCTCGCCAGCATGGAATGGCAGGCGGGCGAGGGGCATCCCGGCTGGACCTTCGCGCAGGCGGTGCGCGACCTGTACGGCAAGGTCCGCGCGACCCCGGCGGCCTACCCGCAGGGCATGACGGTGCGGGTGTCGCTGGGCGGCTACCCCGACCTGAAACGCGACGACGGCGCGACCCAGCCGCTGGCCCTGGTGCGCGACCTGCGGCGGCTGGGCGTGCCGCTGAGCGATCCGGCGAACCGCTGGCAGCTCGCGGTGGCGAACTACCCCTATTTTCCGCACAGCCACGCCAAGCTGCACGTGATCGACGGGGTGGACCTGACCGTGGCGGGCTACAACTTCACCGACGTTCACCTGCCTGGGGTGGGCCAGCCCGAGCGCAACCTGCAAGACCTTGGCCTGCGGATGCGCGGTCCGGTCGCCCAGGACGGGGTGGCGGTGTTCGACGACCTGTGGCGGCTCTCGCGGCAGGTGGGTTGCCCGCCGGGCGTGACTGCGGACGACGTGGCCCGCCGCTGCCGCCTGACCGCCCCCGAGCCGCCGGTCCACCCGGCCTCCGCGCACCGGGTCCAGCCGTCGGGAACCGCTCGCGCCTTCCTGCTCTACCGCCGCCCCGGCTTCGATCAGGCCGACCGGGCGCACCTCGCGCTGCTGGGGCAGGCCCGCCGCGAGATCGACCTGATGCAGGTCAACTTCAGTCCGCGTCTGGAGTGCTGGCTGTCGTACCTCGACCCCGACGAGTGCCCGGTGGATCGCTGGCCGGTGTACATGCAGGCCGTGCTGCACGCGATGGAACGCGGCGTCAAGGTCCGGGTGCTGACCGTGGGCGACTGGATCGACCGGGTGTCCAACCGCAGCGGGATCGCCCTGCTGCGGCTTGAGGCGCGGCGCCGGGGAATCGAGGACCGCTTCGAGGCCCGCTACGTGACCCGCCGGATGCACACCAAGGCGCTGACGGTGGACGGGCGGATGGTGCTGGTGGGCAGCATGAACTTCCACTTCTCGGCCTGGGGACCGCTGGGGCTGAACGAGGCGGTGCTGGCGACCAGCGACCCGGCGGCGGTGGCGGGGCAGCAGGCGAGCTTCGCGGACATGTGGAACAACCACACCCGCGAGGCGCCCCCCGAGTGGTGGATGCGGAACGTGCAGGCTCCCCCCCGCTGAGAGGCGCTCCGGGACTTCCCGCACCCTCTCGCCCGCAGCCCCCGCCTACACTGGGGGCATGTCGGGGCCTTTTCATGGTTGAACGCATCCACCTTGCCAAGCCGCGCGGCTTTTGCGCGGGCGTGGTCATGGCGATCGGCGCGGTGGAAAAGGCCGCGCGGGCCGAGGACCGGCCGGTGACGGTCTACCACTCCATCGTCCACAACCACACGGTGGTCGAGCGGCTGCGCGGCGAACACGACGTGCATTTCGTGGAGAGCCTGGACGACATCACGGCGCTTCCGGCGGGCAGCGAGACGGTTGTGTTCAGCGCCCACGGCATCAGCCCGGCGGTGCGCGAGCGGGCGCGGACGCTGGGCCTCGCCACCATCGACGCGACCTGTCCGCTGGTGACCAAGGTCCACACCGAGGCCAAGAAGTACGCGCGCGAGGGCTACACCATCCTGTTGATCGGCGACAGCGCCCGGCACCAGGAGGTGATCGGCACGCGCGGCGAGGCGCCCGAGCACACCATCATCGTGGGCGTCCTCGGCAAGACGGGCGAGGGCCTGCACGACCCACACACCGTCGAGGTGCCCGACCCCGCGCGGGTGGTGGTCCTCACCCAGACCACCCTGAGCGTGGACGACACCCGGCGCACGGTGGACATCCTCAAGGCCCGCTTCCCGGCGCTGGTGGTGCCCCCCAGCGAGGACCTGTGCTACGCCACCAAGAACCGCCAGGACGCGGTCAAGGCCATCGCGCCGGGGGTGGACGCCTTTCTGGTGCTGACCAGCACCCATTCCAGCAACGGGATGCGCCTGTTGGAACTCGCGCGGGACCTGTGCGGGCGGGCCGAGCGGCTGGAGACGGACGCCGACCTGGCGGGCCTGGACCTGGGCGGCGTGAAGGCGCTGGGCATCACCAGCGCGGCGAGCACGCCTGACGACCTCGTGCAGCGGGTGGTCGCGCACTTCCGCGCGCTGAATCCCGCCCTGGAAGTGGTCGAGGAGGGCGAGTGGGAAAACATCGAGTTCCGCGAGCCGAGGAAAATCCTGCCGACCGAGAATCTGCCGCGCACCATGCAGTGAGGGGAACGGTCGAGGGCGGCTGAGCACGGAGGCGTAGAGGTCAGGACCTCCGGTGAGGGCTGGAGGATGCTGCCTCCCCCACGACTTCCATCCCTTCAAAAGAACGTCAGAGGGGCCTTTGCGGCGCAGCTTAGCGAGTCCACACCGTCCAACCCGCACGTCCTCTGCGCCTTCTGCCCCGCCGCCCTGGAAGTCCGGTCGGGAAGTGGCCCTGGAGAGCTGGGGAGAGTTCCGGAATCCGTAGCCTTCCTCACTCCACGCGCCGGGTCTACTCGTCTGCTGCGGGCACCGGAGACGGCGGACCGGCGGGCAGCCACCACGGCGCCACGATGGCCCGGCTGCGCGCCCACTCGAAAGCGAACATCTGCCTGTACTCGGTGATGGCCCCGGGATCGCTGGTGGCGAGCGTGTACTCGTTCAGACCCAGCGGTCCGAAGCCCGAATGGTGCAGGTTCTGGCTGCCCACCGTGAGCATCGCGCCGTCGATCAGGGCGGCCTTGGTGTGCAGGCCGCCCGCCGGGCCGTACCAGCGGGCCTGGACGTGCCCGGCCAGCCCCAGCGGGGCCAGTTCGGCGTGCAGCCCACGCAGCAGCCCCAGCGTCTCGGCCTGAAGCAGGGGGTCGTAATCGAGCAGCAGCCGCACGGTGACCCCGCGCTCGCGAACCGCCCCCACCACCGCCCGCCACACCGGCAACTGACGCTCCGGCGGGCACCCCGGCTCCTCGGCGAGGTCGCCCAGGCACCCCAACGTGCCGCTGATCTGCGACTGCATCAGGTCGATGCTTCTTTCCGAGGCGCCGAACAGCGCCGTGACCGCCTCGTCGGCGTCCGGATAGCTGCGCCGCCGGTAGAGGGGATAGACGTGGGCGCCTCCGGCGGCGGCCGCCGGGCCGGGCCACAGCAGCGGGTAGGGGTCGGTCGGCGCGCTGAAGGCGCAGTCGCGGCGCAGGGTCTGCGGGGTGGGCACGGCCCGGCAGCTCAGCCTGCGGCTCAGCTCCCAGCTGTCGCGGAAGGCGGCGGCCCCGTGGCGGGCAGCGGGGCCGCGCACCGCCAGCGCGAGGTCGGTCAGGTCCAGCCCGCCGGGGAGGCCTGCGGGCACGTGAAAGAAGCTGATGTTGTAGCCGCCCGCCAGCAGCGCCTCGCCGTCTTGCACGACCAGCTTGAGGTGGCTGTGCGGCAGCGCGTAGGCGTAGTTGGCGAGTTCGAGCCGCCAGCCGGGCACCGTGTCGCCCAGCAGCGGCACGCCCGCCGCCAGCAGGTGCCGCGCCGCCGCGTAGGCGCTGGCGGTGGGGTCGAGCAGCGCGTCGAGCCGGACGGTGTTGCCCAGCAGAATCCGCACGGTCAGGCCCGCCGGATAGCGGTCCGGGTGTTCGGCGAGGTCGCGGCGCAGCTCGGCGATCACCCGCGCGACCCCGGCGCCGGGGGCCTCTGGGCCGTCATCCCAGACCATGTTGGCGATCAGCAGCTCGCGCCTCGTCTGGCGCAGCCGGGCGTACAGCGCGCCGAAGCCTCCCTGGGCCTGGGAGGTGCGCGGCTGGGCGCCCCCCGCCGGGTCCGCCTGGAAAGGGTGCGCCTGGGGAAAGTGCAGCAGGCCGTCGATCCGGTTGCCGCAGCTCAGCGCCGCGCCCTCGCCCACCGTGCGGTCGTAGAGCAGGCGGTCCAGCGGCGCCTCCGGTGGCGGGCAGCGGTTGAGGCCCAGGCCGTCGAGCGCCGCGAGGTCGGGCGGGGGCAGCGCTCCCCTCACCACGGTCAGACCGCCGGGAAAGACCCGCCCCCGCGCCCCGGCGCCCGGCCACGGCCCCGCCAGCAGCACCAGCAGGGCGAGCAGCCACGCGAGAGGGCGGGAGGGCACGGCGGCGGACATTCCAGGCAGGATAGAGCCGCGCGGCCCTGTCTCCGGCGCGGGGAGGGCTGGCCCGGCCAGAGTCTGAAGGCGCCATGAGGGAGGCCCAGGCGGGCGGGGCGCGCCGGCCCAGACCTGCCGCCGCCGGGATGCTCTAGCCTGCGTCCATGAAGATCCTCAGCGTGAACGTGGGCCAGCCTACCGCCGTGCAGGTGGGGGGGCGCACGGTCGTGAGCGGCATCCGCAAGCATCCGGTGCCGGGCCGCGTGCGGGTGACGGCGGCGGGGCTGGACGGCGACCGGGTGATGAACCGCAAACACCACGGCGGCCCCGATCAGGCTGTCTACGTCTACACCCGCGAGGACTACGACCACTGGGCCGAGCTGCTGGGCCGCCCCCTGGAGCCGGGGACCTTCGGCGAGAACCTGCTGCTGAGCGGCCTGGAATCGGCGGAGGTCCAGGTCGGTGAGCGCTTCCGGGCCGGTTCCGTGCTGCTGGAGGTCACGGCCTGCCGGATTCCCTGCGGCACGCTGGGTGCCCGCCTGGGCGACGCGGGTTTCGTGAAGCGCTTCGCGGCCGCCCGCCGCCCCGGCTTCTACGCCCAGGTGTTGGAGGCGGGCGACCTGGGCCACGGCGACCCGGTCACCCGCGAGGCCGCCCCCGCCGGAGCGCCCCGCGTCGTGGACACCTTCGACCTGTGGTTCGGCCCCGCGCCCGCGCGGGAAGAGCTGGAGCGCTGGCTGGGCTACCCGCTGGGCGCGCGCCTGCGCCGGGGCGTGGAGGAGCTGTTGGACAGATGACGGCGCAGCAGCGCCAGGAAGAAAAGCGCCGCCTGCTGGCCGCCTACGACGCCCAGTTGCGTGAGGGGGCCGAGATGGCGTCGGCCACCAGTTACGACCGCGCCGGGCCGCTGTGGCGCGGGAAGTTCGGCGACCGGGGCTTCGTCTCCTACCGCTCCCTGGAGGGCTACACCGGACAGGCCCTGGATGCCCTGATCGCCCGAACGGTCAGCCATTACGCCGCCGACCCCCAGATCGCTTCCGCCGAATGGAAGACGCGGGGGCACGACGCACCGGCCGACCTCGCTGCCCGGCTCCAGGCGCACGGCTTCCAACCGGAGGAGGAGGAGACCGTCATGGCCGGTGAGGCCCGGCACCTCGTTCAGCCGCCCGGCTTGCCAGAAGGCGTCCGCGTGCGCCGCATCGACCATCTGCCCGACCCCTTTCCCGAAGTGGTCCGGGCGGCCGAGGCGCAGAGCCGGGCGTTCGGCTTCCCCTTTGGAGTCGAGGACTTTTTGCGGCGTCTGGACAAAAATCGCGGCCAGGTGGAGCTGTGGGTCGCCGAAACGGCCCAGGAGGTCGTCTGCGTGGGCCGCCTGGAAGTGGTGCCCGGCACGGAGTTCGCGGGCCTGTGGGGCGGGGGCACCCTCCCGGAGTGGCGCGGCAGAGGAATCTACCGGGCACTGACCGCCGCGCGGGCACAGGCGGCGCTGGACCGTGGGGTCCGGTATCTCTACAGCGACTGCACGGCGTATTCGCGGCCCATCCTGGAGCGCAGCGGTCTGCTGCCCATCACGACCACGACACCTTACGTCTGGACCCGTCCGTAGGACAGAACCCGGCGGAATCGAGCACCCGCCCACCCGCGAGGTTCAGGCCCGCAGACGGTCGCCGTATTCCTTGCGGAGCTTGGAAACCTTCGGGGCGATCACGGCCATGCAGTAGCCCTGGCGTGGGTTGCGGGCGTAGTAGTTCTGGTGGTAGGCCTCGGCGACGTGAAACTCGCTGGCCGGTTCGATGGTGGTCACGATGGGGCGGCCAAACACGTCCTGCGCCGTCAGGTCCGCGATCACCTCGCGCGTCTCCTGCTCCTGCCCGGGCGTCAGCGGAAAGACCGCCGAGCGGTACTGGGTGCCCACGTCGGCGCCCTGCCGGTTGAGGCTGGTGGGGTCGTGGGTGGCGAAAAACAGCGTCAGCAGGTCCTTGAAGCTCACCTGCGAGGGGTCGAAAGTCACCCGCACCGCCTCGGCGTGCCCGGTCCGGCCGCTGCACACGCTCTCGTAGTCGGGGGTGGGGGTCTGCCCCCCGATGTATCCGCTTTCCACCTTCAGCACACCGCGCACATCCTGCATCACGGCCTCGGTACACCAGAAGCACCCGCCTGCCAGGATCGCCTGCTGCCTCTGCTCGCCGCTCTGGGAAATCATGCCCGGATTCTGCCGCCTGCGGGGGCACGGCAGGGAGGGATCGGGCACGGTTGGGGCGGTGGCGGGAAAAGAACGGCCAGTGCCCACCTCCTCACCCCACCTCCTCACTGGGTCAGCAGCCGCGCCGCCACCAGCACCACGATCACCCCGTACATCACCTTCACGAAGCCGCTTCCGCGCAGCATCGCCATGCGGGCGCCCAGGGTGGCTCCCAGCGCGTTCGCCACGCCCATCGGCAGCCCGATCCACCAGACCATCTGGCCACCGATTAAAAAGAACAGGAAGGCGCCGAGGTTGGTGGCGAAATTGATGGTGCGGGCGTTGCCGCTGGCGCGGACCAGATTGAAGCCCACCAGCGCGAACAGGAACATCAAGAAGGTGCCGGTGCCGGGACCCAGGAAGCCGTCGTACATCCCGATGATGAGGGCGCCGGGGAGCGTCAGCGCCAGCGTGCGGGCGGTCAGGCCGGGGTAGCGGTCTTCCAGGCCGAAGCGCTTGTTCGCCAGCACCAGCGCGCCCACGCCCAGAATCACCACGCCGACCAGGGTGCGAAAGGCGTCGGGGTCCACGAAGCGCACCAGAAAGGCGCCCAGCGCGCTCCCGACCAGGGCCAGCGGAATCATCCTCAACACCAGCGCCCGGTCCACGTGCCCTTTGCGCCAGTACTGCACGGTCGCGCTGCCCGACCCGAAGATGGCGAGCAATTTGTTGGTGGCGACCGTCTGCGCGGGCGACAGGCCCATGAAAAAGAGCGTCGGCAGCGTGATGGTGCCGCCGCCCCCCGCCACCGCGTCGATGAACCCGGCGAGAAAGGCGAGGGGGAGGCCGTAGAGGAGCACTTCGGGGCCGGGCACGGGGGGCAGTATAGGAGCCGTCAGCAGGCCGGGAGCTGGTGCTCAGGCTCCGTGCCTGCTGAAAGCTGAAGGATGACGGCTGACCGCTTTCCTACTCCTGATCCTTCCCGAGGTCGCTGCCGCGCCGGGTGGCCGCCACGACCGCGCCCATCAGCGCCCCGCGCACGCCCGCCGCCTCCAGCACCTCCAGTCCGGCGATGGTGGTGCCGCCGGGGCTGGAGACCTCGTCCTTGAGCAGGCCGGGGTGCGCCCGCTGCTGGAGGAGTTCGCCGCTGGCGACGAGCAGCTTGGCGGCGAGTTCGTTGGCCAGGGCGCGCGGCAGCCCCATGCGGACGCCCCCGTCGGCCAGCGCCTCGGCGACCACGGCGGCGTAGGCGGGTCCCGAGGCGCTCATGCCGGTAAAGGCATTGAAGAGGTGCTCGGGGAGGTCGTACACGTCGCCCACCGCGCCGAACAGCGAGTGCGCGAAGGCCAGGTCGCCCGCCAGTTCCGCCTCGCGCGGGGCCGTGATCGCGGTCTGGCTGCGCCCGATGGTGGCGGCGAGGTTGGGCATCACCCGCACCACGCGCTTGGTGCCCAGGCGGCGGCCCAGGGTGGCGGTGCTGACGCCCGCCATGGTGCTGATGTACCCGGCATTCTCCTGCGCCAGCCCCTCGCTGATGCCCGGAAACACGCGCGGCTGCACGCTGACCAGGATGCGCTCGGCGTATCTGAGGTCGGACTCGCCGATCAGGTGGGCGCCGGTGCGCGAGGCGAGGGCGGCCACGCGGGCGGCATTGGCGTCGAGCAGGCCGATGTCCCCTGCGGGCATCACACCGCGCGCCAGGACACCCTCCAGCAGAGCGAGGCCGAGTTTTCCGACGCCGACGATGGCGAGTCTCATGGGGGAGAGTGTAGCGGGCGGGTGGGCCGTGGCTCGCCTGGAGAGGAGCCGGGAAGCGGCCCCAGGCCCTAGACTCTCCCCCATGCTCGTGTACCACCTGCCCGGCACCCTGGAAACCCGCGAACACGACCTCGACCTGCTGTGGGAGGCGGGCGCGACCGGCCTGGAGGAACGCGCGGGCGTGATCCGCGCCTATTTCGAGGCGCGGACCGAGCTGCCCGCTGCCCTGGCGGACGGCGAGTGGCGCGAGGAGGCCGACCAGGACTGGCAGGCCGAGTTCCGGCGCACGCTGCGCCCGGTGGTCGCGGGCCGGATCACCATCGTCGCGCCGTGGCAGCGGGAGGAGGTGACGGCCGGGCAGACCCCGCTGGTGATCGAGCCGGGCATGGCCTTCGGGACCGGCCACCACGCGACCACCCGGCTGGCGGTGGAGGCGCTCTCGGAATTGGGGCTGGAGGCGCTGGGGCCAGGCGGGCAGGGCGCGCGGGTGCTCGACGTGGGCACCGGCAGCGGCGTGCTCGCCATCGCGGCGGCGCTGCTGGGTGCCCGCTTCGCCTTCGGGGTGGACATCGACCCCATCACCATCCCGATCGCCCGCGAGAACGCGGAGATCAACGGGGTTCCGGCGGGCCGGGTGCGCTTCGAGGAGGGCACGCTGGGGCTGGGCCAAGTGGGTGAGGGGCAGGACGCGCTGACCTTTCCTGAGGAGGGCGTGGACGCCTACGACGTCCTCGTCGCCAACCTCTACGCCGAGCTGCACGACCTGCTGGCCGGGGACTACGCCGAGCATCTGGTGCCCGGCGGGGTGCTGGTGCTCACCGGCATCTTGACCGTCAAGCTGCCCCTGGTGCGCGCGGCGCTGGCGCGGGAGGGGTTCGGGGACGTGCAGGAGACCGTTGACGGCGAGTGGGCGCGCGTGACGGCCCGCGCGCCGCGCTGAGGGCCGGACGGTGGCTCCTCACCGGGTCCGGGTGGACGCGCTGGCGCCCGAGATGACCCTCGGCCCCCGCGAGGCGCGGCACCTGCATGTGCTGAGGCTGCGGGCGGGCGACTCGCTGCGGGTGTTCGACGGGCAGGGGGCGGAAGCGGAGGCGACCCTGACCGCGCTGGACGAGGCGCGGGCGCTGCTGACGCTGGGCGAGGCGCTGATGGGCACCGCCGAAACCCCGCAGCCCGTCACGCTGGCGGTCGCGCTGCTCAAGGGCGACAAGCTCGCGGACGTGGTGCGCGCGGCCACCGAACTCGGCGCGGCGCGTATTCAGCTGCTCGTGACCCGCCACGCCGACGCCCGCGAGATCGGGGAGCAAAAGCTCTCGCGCCTGCGCCGGATCGCCCAGGAGGCCAGCAAGCAGTCGCGCCGGGCCGTCACGCCGGAGGTGCTCGCGCCGCTGCCGCTGGCCGAGTGGCGCTGGGAGGGCCAACTGTTCGTCGCGCAGCCGGGCAGCCGGGAGCGGCTGACCGAGCACCTGAGCTGGCAGGCCCCCGTGACGGTGCTCAGCGGCCCGGAGGGAGGCCTCTCGGACCCCGAGGTCGCGGCGCTCACGGCGCGGGGAGCGGTCGCGGTCACGCTGGGGCCGCGCATCCTGCGGGCGGAGACGGCCCCGCTGGCGCTGCTGGGGGCCATCGTGGCGACCGGGGTCTAGCGGTCCACCGCGCCCGGCGCTCACCCGGCCTTCTTACAATGCGGGCATGGTCCGGCCCTCCCCCACCCTGCGCCCGCTGCTGCTGGCGGGCCTGCTGCTGCCCCTGCTGGTGGGCTGCCGCTACACCTATCTCCCGCTGATTCCGGCGCCCGCCGAGGTCGCGCTGCCCACCCGCGTGACGAGCGCGGCCCTGACCCGCGAGGGCGGCGCCCTGGTGCTGCGGGCGCGGGTGGAGGGCCGCTTCGAGCCGGGCTACCTCAGCGTGGCGTGGTTCGACAGCGGGCGCGAGCTGGGGCGCGACAGCGTGTACCTCGACGCGGCGCAGCGCGAGGCGACCTTCCGGCTGGAGGCGCCGGAGGCGGGGGCCTACCGCGCGGTGCTGGCCTTCGGGGGCAACGTGCTGCGGCAGGTCGAGCTGTACGAGGTCGAGCCGTGACGGGCGCGGAGATGACGGGCGTGGTGGAGTGGACGCGCGGCACCGTGGAGCGCTTCGTCTGGCGCGGCAGCAGGGCGGAGGGCGAGGTCCTCCCCTACCGTCAGGAACCCTGGGCCGCCCCGGTGAACTACGGCTGCCTGCCGGGCACCCGCAACCCCGCCGACGGCAGCGAGGTGGACGCCGTGTGGCTGGGGGAGGCGCTGGCGGTGGGTACCCACGTTCGCGCCGTTCCCGCCGGGCTGCTGCGGCTGACCGACGGCGACCACAAGGTGATCTTCGGTGATCTGGAGGAACACCACGGGGGCGACCTGCTCGCCTTGCTGGCGTGGTTCGCCCCCGAGCGCGGCGCGGAACTGCTCGGCCCGCAGGAGGCGGCAGCTTGGCTCGCGTCGCTGGACAACACGGAAGACAGGGCGCCGGACCGCTGAGCGGGCCAGCGCCTGTGCGCTGCGGGTCCCTGTCTTTCCTCCCCTACCGCTCGGCCGGGGCCGACTCGCGCGCGCGGTAGAGCTTGGCGGGGCGCCCACCCTGACCGTACTGGTGGTCCAGGCTGGCGCGGCCCGTCCGGACGAGGTGTTCAAGGTAGCGCCAGGCCGTGACCCTCGAGAGCTGCGCGCGGTCCCCGACCTCCTCGGCGCTGAGGGCGGCAGCGGCAGCGTCCAGCACGCCTGCCACCCGTTCGAGGGTATGCGGATCGATGCCGCGCGGCAGCGGTTCGGGCGCCCCCCCGCTGACCCCCAGCAGGCGGTCGAGCTGCGACTGGCCGAGTGGGCCGCGCCCCCCCGCGAGCGGCGTGCGGCGGGCGCGGTGCCGGGCGACCACTTCGGCCAGCCGGGCGCCGGTAAAGGGCTTGATCAGGTAGTCGAAGGCCCCCTGCGCCAGCGCGGTGCGGACGCTGGCCTCGTCGTCGGCGGCGGTGATCAGCGCCACGTCGGTCGTGCGGCCCTGCGCGCGCCAGTGCCGCAGCAGCCCCAGGCCGCTTCCGTCAGGCAGATGCACGTCGAGCAGGATCAGGTCAGGCTCCAGGGCCTGCGCCAACGCGTCCGCCTGCGCGAGCGTGGCGGCGCTGCCCACCACATGCACGCCCTCGTCACGTTCCAGCAGGTCGCGGTTGACCCGCGCGACCCGCAGGTCGTCCTCGACCAGCAGCACCCGCACGCGGCTCATGTCTGCTCCGCCAGGGGGGCTGGCGCGGGGATCGTCCGGGCGGGCGGCGGCAGGTTCACCTGAAAGACGGTGCGCTCTCCCCGCCGCGTGCACCTCACCTCGCCGCCCAGGGCCAGCACGCGGGCGTGGACCCCCGCCAGGCCGTAGCCCCGGCCCTCGCCCTTGCTGCTCGCGCCGCGCGTGAACAGCCGGGCGGCGACTTCGGGGGCCACGCCGGGGCCGCTGTCCTCCACCTCGATCTGGGCGCCGTCGGGGTCCTCCCCGATCAAGACGGTCACGCGGCCGGGCCGCCCGCCCAGCGCCTCGAAGGCGTTCTCGGTGAGGTTGCCCACCGCCGTGACCAGCGTGTCGGCGTGCCGCTCCCAGGCGGGCGACAGGCTGCTTTCCGCCGCCACCTCGAACGCGATGCCGAGTTCCTGCGCCCGCTCGCGCTTTCCGGCCAGCAGCGCGACCAGCCGGGGCACCTGCACGCCCCGCAGCAGCCCCCGGAACTGCGCCCCCTGCTCGATCTCCGCGCTGAGCACCCGCAGCGCCTCTTCCGGGCGGCCCAGTTGCAGCAGGCCGGAGAGGACGTGCAGGCGGTTTTGGTACTCGTGCGTCTGCGCGCGCAGCACGTCCACGAAGCCGCGCGCGTGGGTGAGTTCGTCGGCCAGCGCCAGCGCCTCGGCCCGGTCGCGGAAGCTGGCGACAAAGCCCCCGCCCTCCAGCGGTTCGACATTGACCAGCACCGGCTGTCCGCGCAGCATCAGTTCCACGTTCTGCTGGCGCGCCGCCTCACCCGCCGCGAGGTGCAGGGCGAGTTCGGGCCACGCGGCGGCCAGGGGCGTGGGCAACCGGGGAGCCGCCAGCGCCTCGGCGGCGCGGTCGCTGGCAAGGGTCATCAGGCCGCCCGCGTCCACCGCGATCACGCCCTCGCGCAGCGCGGCGAGCACCGCCCGCTGCTGGCCCACCAGCGCCGTGATCTGCTCGGGTTCGAGGTTCAGGATCTGGGCGCGCAGCTGCCGCGCCGCCCACACGGCGCCCGCCGTGCCCAGCCCCAGCGCCAGCAGGAACCAGGGCGCCAGACTCAGCAGCGCCTGCCCGACCAGGTGCCAGACCTGCGGCAGCAGGTAGCCGGTGCTCACCACCCCGACCACCTGCCCGCCTGCCCACACCGGCACCTTGCCGCGCACGCTCCGGCCCAGGCTGCCGCGCGCCACGCTCACGACCTCGCGGCCCGCCAGCGGTTCCCCGTTGTCCCCGCCCTCCATGGGCTGCCCCAGCCGCGAGGCGACCGGGTGCGCCAGCCGGATGCCCCGGCGGTTGCCCACCACGATGAAGTCGGCCTCCGCCGCCGCGCGCAGCGTTTCGACCTCGGCATTCAGGGCCGGATTCTGCCGCCCGGCCTCCGCGCCCCGCACCACCGCCGGCAGCCGGGCCACCAGGCGGCTGGCGGTCAGCGCCCGCTCGCCCAGCCGCTCGCGCGCCTGCCCGTACAGGTGCGCCGTTTGCACTCCCGCCAGCAGCAGCGTCATGGCGCACAGCACCAGCAGATGCAGCCGCACCAACCTCCCCTGCAACCCTGGACGGGAATGCCGCCGGGCAGGGGCCAGCCAGGAGCGGGCGAGAAAGGTCATAGCCGTGTCCCCCGCATTCTAGGCCGGGACCGGGCGGCCCTCTCCCCTTGCGTGCATTGCGTTCACGGTCGTGCATTCCGGTCACGAAAAAAGGCGTGTGGCACGCTGGAAAACCTTGCGCGGGCCAGCAACGGGGAGTACCGTGAAGAGGCTCTTACAGCTCAGAAATGTGCGCGGCGGCCGCGACGGACCCGCACTCCCCGGAGGACCCATGAAACAAGTGCTGTCGTTGGCCCTGCTGCTCTCCCTCGCTCCCCTGACTGTTGCCCAGAACCTTTCGGGGCTGCGGATCATGGCCCCGGCCAGCCCCGGCGGCGGCTGGGACCAGACCTCGCGCGCCATCCAGACGGTGCTGCAAAGCGAGGGCATCGTGCGGCCCGTGCAGGTCTACAACGTGCCGGGCGCAGGCGGCACCATCGGCCTGGCGCAGCTGTACAACGCCCGGGGCGAGGACAAGCTGCTGATGACCATGGGTCTGGTGATGGTCGGCGCGGTGCAGACCAACGCCAGCAAGGTGGACCTCTCGCGCGTCACGCCCATCGCCCGGCTGACCGGCGAGTACGAGGTCGTGGTCGTGCCTGCCGCCAGCCCCTACAAGACCATGAAGGACCTGACGGCGGCCTGGAAAGCCAACCCCGGCGGGGTCGCCTTCGCGGGCGGCAGCGCGGGCGGCACCGACCACATGCTGGTGGGGCTGCTGGCGCAGGCGGCGGGCGTGGACCCCAGGAAGATGAACTACGTGCCCTTCAGCGGCGGCGGCGAGACGCTGGCGGCCCTGCTGGGCAACCAAGTCGCGGCGGGCGTGGCCGGGTACGGCGAGTTCGAGGCGCAGATCAAGGCGGGCAAACTGCGGCTGCTGGGCATCTCCTCGGCGAGGCGCCAGCCCGGCATCGCTGCGCCCACCTTCAAGGAGCAGGGCCTGAACGTGGAACTCGCCAACTGGCGCGGCATCGTGGCGCCTCCCGGCATCAGCGCGAGCGAAAAGGCCGCCCTGGTCGCCGCGATGGACAAGTTGCACGCCAGCAAGGAATGGAAGGACACCCTCAAGACCCGCAACTGGACCGACCTGTACCTCAGCGGCAGCCGGTTCGACGTGTTCCTCAAGTTGGAGCAGAGCCGCACGCGGGCGATCCTGAAAGACATCGGCCTCGTCAAGTAGGCCCGGAGCGGTGGGGCGGCGCAGGAAGGCCGCCCCGCTTCTGTTTGTTCGTCTTCCCCGCAAGGAGTTCTGCCATGCCTGCTGATCCATCTCTTTCCTCCTCTCCAGCTCCAGCCCAGCAGCGCGGCGTCAGTCTGCCCGACCTGCTCGTCGCGCTGGGCGTCACCTCGCTGGGCGCGGCGCTGCTCCTGGGCAGCTTCCAGATTCCCTTCGGCATCAACGCGGTGGTCGGCCCCCGCGTCTTCCCGCTGATCGTGGGGGGCGGCCTGACCGCACTGGGGGCGCTGCTCACCCTGGGCGTGCTGCGCGGCGACCGGGCCGAACCCGCCGCCGAGGAGGACGCCGACCCGGACGCGCCTGTCAACCTCGCGGCGCCGGGCGTGATCCTGGGCGGCTTTTTGCTGGGCGCCCTGTTGCTGCCCAGCCTGGGCTTCGTGCTGGGCACCGCGATCATGTACGTCAGCGTGGCCTTCGCGCTGGGCGAGCGGCGCTGGGGGCTGCTGCTGGGCGTGGCCCTGGGGCTGGCCGTCCTCACCTACGAGGTCTTCACGCGCGGGCTGGGCCTGACCCTGCCGCCGGGCGTCTTGAGAGGCGTGCTCTAGATGGAGGCCCTGACCGCCCTGTTCGTGGGCTTCGAGACGGCCCTCACGCCCCTGAACCTGCTGTGGGCACTCGTCGGTGTGACGCTGGGTACGCTGGTGGGCGTGCTGCCCGGCATCGGCCCGGCGCTGACGGTCGCGCTGCTGCTACCGGTCACGGCGCAACTGCCGCCCGTGAGCGCTTTCATCATGTTCGCGGGCATCTACTACGGCGGGATGTTCGGCGGCTCGACCACCTCTATCCTGCTGAACACCCCCGGCGAGTCGAGTTCGATCATCACCGCGCTGGAGGGCAACAAGATGGCCCGCCGGGGCCGCGCCTCAGCCGCGCTGGCGACCGCCGCCATCGGCTCCTTTGTGGCGGGGACGCTGGGCACGCTGCTCTTGACCTTCGCCGCGCCCGCCCTGGCCGACCTCGCGGTGCAGATCACCCCGGCGGCCAAGTTCGCGCTGATCTTGCTCGCCTTTGTCACGGTCAGCGCGACGTTCGGCGGCAGTCCGCTGCGGGGGCTGATCAGCCTCTTTTTCGGCCTCGGGATCGGGCTGATCGGCACCGACCTCCAGAGCGGGCAGGCGCGTTTCACCCTGGGCCGCCCCGAACTGCTCGACGGGATCGAGTTCGTGACGGTGGTGATCGGCCTCTTTGCCATCGGAGAGACGCTGTACGTGGCGAGCCGCTACCGCAAGGGGGCCGCCGACGTGATCCCGCTGGCGGAGGGCGCCCACATGAACCGCGCGGACTGGCGCCGCAGCTGGAAGCCCTGGCTGCGCGGCACGGCGCTGGGTTTTCCCTTCGGCGCCATTCCGGCGGGCGGCGCGGAGGTGCCGACCTTCCTGAGTTACAGCCTGGAACGGCGCCTGACCCGGCACCCGGAGGAGTTCGGCAAGGGCGCCATCGAGGGCGTCGCCGGGCCGGAGGCGGCCAACAACGCGGCGGCCGCCGGGGTGCTGGTGCCGCTGCTCACGCTGGGGCTGCCCACCAGCGCGACCGCCGCGATCCTGCTCGCCGCCTTCCAGGGCTACGGGCTGCAACCCGGCCCGCTGCTCTTCGTCACCAGCCCCGAGCTGGTCTGGGGCCTGATCGCCTCGCTCTATATCGGGAACGTGATGCTGCTGGCGCTGAACCTGCCGCTGGCGCCGGTGTGGGCGCGGTTGCTGCGGATCCCGCGCCCCTTCCTGTACGCGGGCATCCTGGTCTTCTCGACCGTCGGCGTGTACTCGCTGAACAACAGCGTCTTCGACCTGCTGCTGCTCGCCCTGTTTGGGGTGATCGGCTACGGGATGCGCCGCTTCGCCTTCCCGGTCACGCCCGCGATCATCGGCGTGGTGCTGGGGCCGACCGCCGAGGCGCAGTTCCGCACGGCCCTGCAACAGAGCAACGGGGATTTCAGCATCTTCGCCCGGCAGCCGCTGACGGCCTTCCTGCTGGTGCTGGTGGCGCTGGCGTTGATCGTGCCCGCCGTGCTCAAGGCCCGCGCCGCCCGTCCGCACGCCTGACCCTCAATCCAGAAAAGGCCGCTCCCCGCCATCTACGCGGGGAGCGGCCTTTTCTGGAGTTCTGCTTACTGCGCTTTGGCTTCGAGGTAGCGCCGGGCCACCTCGTCCCAGTTCACCACGTTCCAGAAGGCCTTGAGGTAGTCGGGGCGCTTGTTCTGGTAGTTGAGGTAGTAGGCGTGTTCCCACACGTCCACACCCAGGATCGGCGTACCGCTGACCCCGGCGACGCTCTCGCCCATCAGCGGGTTGTCCTGGTTGGCGGTCGAGACGACCGCGAGCTGTCCGCCCTGCACGACCAGCCAGGCCCAGCCCGACCCGAAGCGGGTCTTGGCGGCGTCCTCGAACTTCTCCTTGAAGGCGTCGAGCGAGCCGAAGGCTTCGTTGATCGCCTGCGCGAGTTCGCCGCTCGGCCCATTGTTCCCGCTCTGGCCGCCGCGCATCACGGTCCAGAAGAGGCTGTGGTTGGCGTGGCCGCCCGCGTTGTTGCGCAGCGCGTTCTTCTTGTCGGCAGGCACCCGGTCGAGCTGCGCGATGAGCTGCTCGGCGGGCAGGTCCGCCATCTCGCTGCCTTCGAGCGCCTTGTTCGCGTTGTCGATGTAGGTCTGGTGGTGCTTGGTGTGGTGAATCTCCATCGTGCGCCCGTCAATGTGGGGTTCGAGGGCGTCGTAGGCGTAGGGCAGGGGGGGCAGTTGGTAAGCCATGTGTGGTGCTCCTTTCGGGCCGGTTCACCCGCGTCCCCGGCAGCCAGCCCACCGGGGACCGGGACGCGGCAGTGAGCTTCAGCTTACCCGTCCCTGATGGGACGCAGGCGGCCAGTGCGGCTTTAGGGAACGTTGAGAGGAGGGGGCCTGGACCGAAAATGCGGCCCCTCCCCCCCGGGAAAGAGCCGCTCCTGAAACGGAGAGGTCAGCGGACGCGGCTCAAGCCCTCGCGCGCCAGGACGAAACTGGGGCTGAGTTTCAAGGCGCGCTCGTAGTTGTCGCGGGCCTTGAGGCGGTCGGGGGCCACGGTTCCGGCGCCGCGCTCGTAGCTGAGGCCCAGGTAGTAGGCGTACTCGGCGGTGGTGCTGCCCAGCGCGGCGGCGCGCGTCAGGTTCTCGCGGGCCGCCCTGAGGTCGCCGCCGTCGAGGTCGAGGCGCCCCAGGTAGTAGTAGAACTCGGGGTAGCGCAGCGGTTCGAGCCGCACCGCCTGCGCGAGCTGGGTGCGGGCGGTCGCCGCGTCCTTGGAGAGGTAGCTCACCACGCCGTACTGGCCGACCGCGTAGGCGTTGCCGGGCGCCAGACGCGCGGCCTGGGCGGCTTCGGGCTTGGCGGCGGCGGTGTTGCCGCTCAGCGCGAGCAGCTTGGCGTAGTACGCGCGGTTGTAGGCGTCGCGGGGGTCGGCGATCACGGCCTGCTGAAGGCTGCTGAGGGCCGCCACCAGGTTGCCGGTCGCGTAGTAGATGTCCCCCAGGTTAAAGAGGATCAGCCCGTTTTCGGGGTTCAGGGCGCTGGCCTGCCGGAAAGCCTCGATGGCCCGCGCCGCGTCGCCCTGAAGGCGGTACACGTTGCCGCGCTCGTTGAAGACCTTGCTGAGGTTGAGGTTGCGCTCACCCTCGGGGCTGGCCTGGGCGATGGCCTCGGCCTGGGTCAGGACCCGCAGCGCTTCGGTGAGGTTGGGGGTCACGCTGGCCCGGTCGCTGGCCCCCACGAACTGCTGCTGGTAGGCCTGCGCCAGCGCGAGGTGGCCGCTGAGGTTGCGGGCGTCCTGGGTGGTCAGGCGGCGCAGCGTCTCGATGGCCGGGGCGTAAAGCCGCAGCTTGACCTGCGAGCGGCCCAGGCCCAGCAGGGCGTCGCTGTTCTTGCCGTCGATCTCGGCGGCGGCGCGAAACGCCACATACGCCTGATCGAACTTGCCGTCGCCGTAGTAGAAGTTGCCCAACGCCACGTAGTTGGCGGCGGGACGGGGGATGGCCGGAGGTGGGGTGGTGGGAACGGCGGCGGGCGCGGCAGGCTGAGCGGTGGCGGGCGCCGCTGGCGGCGTCTGCGTCTGCGCGGCGGCGCCGGTCAGGATGGCGGCCGCGAGCAGCAGGCCGAGGGTACGTCGATTCACTCAGAAACCTCCGGGGTGAGGCTAACACCGCGCAGGAGGGGGCGCAAGCCGAGGTCAGGCGCAAAGCCGGTCACGCGCCCAGCATAGGCGGCGGCCCCAGAAGCGGGGTGAAGTCCGTGTGAGAGCGCAAAAACAGCTCGGCGGGTTGGGAAGGCGGGCATCGGGGTCAGGGTAGCCGGGAGGCTTGACCGCCTTCTGACGCGCCGCTGCGCCGGGCCTCACCGGAGCGCTGCCGGGCACCCCTGCTGGGACGTGTTCCCGGCGGCTCTAGACTCCGGGGCATGACCTCCCCTTCTCCCCCACCGCGCCGCCTGGGCCTGACCGGCAGCATCGGCGCGGGCAAAAGCACGGTGGCCGGGCTGCTGCGCGCGCGCGGGCTGACGGTGCTCGACGCCGACGCCGAGGCGCGCGAGGTGACCCGCGATCCGGCAGTGCTGGCCGAGATCGAGGCGGCCTTTCCCGGCGTGGTGCAGGGGGGCGAACTCGACCGCGCGGCCCTGGCGGCAGCGGCTTTCGGAGACCCGGCGCGGCTGGCCGTCCTGAACGCGATCACCCACCCGCGCGTGCGGGCGCGGATGCTCGCGCACGAGCAGGCGGCGGCCGGGCGCGGCGAGGCCTGGGTGGTTCAGGACGTGCCCCTGCTGTTCGAGGGCGGCCTGGACCGCGTGATGGACGCCGTGCTGGTCGTGGACGCGCCGCTGGACGTGCGGGTGGGCCGCGTCATGGCCCGCTCCGGCCTGAGCGAGGAGGAAGTGCGCGCCAGGGACGCCCAGCAGCTGCCCGCCGGGGAGAAGCGCAGGCGCGCGGCCTTCGTGCTAGACAATGGCGGGAGCCTGGACGCCCTGGAAGCGCAGGTGGACGCGGCCCTGACGGCGCTGGGCATTCAGCTTCCAACGGCCAGCAACCAGCAAGAGAAAAGCCCCAGCAAAAGCTGAGGCTTTGTCGCAAAACCTTGCCTTACGCTCCGGCCACCTCGGGCGCGCTGCTGGCGGCTGACTGCTGGCGGCTGGCCAGTGCCGCTGCCACGAAGCCCGCGAAGGGCGGGCTGGGGCGCATCGGGCGGCTCTTGAACTCGGGGTGGGCCTGCAAGGCCACGAAGAAGGGGTGGCCGGGAATCTCGATGCTCTCGACCAGCCCCGCGCCGCGCCCCTCCACGCCGGGCGTCACGCCGCTGATCACCAGACCTGCCTCCTGAAGCTGCCCCACGTAGGCGGGGTTGACCTCGTAGCGGTGGCGATGACGTTCGCGCACGGTGCCTCCCTGCGGCACGCCGTACAACTCGGCAATTCGGGTTCCGGCCCGCAGGTCCATCGGCCAGTCGCCCAGGCGCATGGTGCCGCCCATCCCGGCGACCTCCAGCTGCTCGGGCATCAGGTCGATGACCTTGTGCGGCGCGTAGGGGTCGAACTCGGCCGAGTTGGCCCCTTCCAGCCCGGCCCGGTGGCGGGCGTACTCGATCACCGCGATCTGCATCCCCAGGCAGATGCCCAGGTACGGTACCCCGCGCGTGCGGGCGTACTCGGCGGCCCTAATCTTGCCCTCGATGCCCCGGATGCCGAAGCCGCCCGGCACCAGGATGCCGTCGGCGCCCCCCAGTTGCGCTTCGAGGTCTCCCTCTTCCCCCTCGCCCCCCGCCAGCTCCTCGGCGTTCACCCACTTGATGTTCACCCGGGCGTCGTTGGCGATGCCGGCGTGGGTCAGCGATTCGAGCAGGCTGAGGTAGGCGTCGGGCATCTCGGTGTACTTGCCCGCCAGCGCGATGGTGACCTCGTGGCGCGGCTGCTTGATGGTCCGCACCGCGTTTTGCCACACGCCCAGGTTGGGGTGGGTGCGCTCCAGAGCGAGCAGGTCCTCGACCGCCTTGCCCAGCCCCTGCTCCTCCAGTGCCAGCGGCACCTCGTAGACGTGCGAGACGTCGTAGGAGGAAAAGACCCGGTTCTCGCGTACCGAGGTGAACAGCGCGATCTTGCGGGTGATCTCGGGCGGCAGCTTTTCCTTGGAGCGCACCATCACGATGTCGGGGCTGATGCCCACGCTTCTGAGGGTGGCGACCGAGTGCTGGGTGGGCTTGGTCTTGAACTCGTTGGAGGTGCCCAGGTACGGCACCAGCGTGAGGTGCAGGAACAGCACGTTCTCGTCGCCCTCGTCGAAGCGGAACTGCCGGATCGCTTCGAGGAAGGGCAGCGACTCGATGTCGCCCACCGTGCCGCCCACCTCGATCAGGACGATCTCCGCGCCCGCGTTCTCGCCCGCCGCGCGGATGCGGCGCTTGATCTCGTCGGTGACGTGCGGAATGACCTGCACCGTCTGCGACAGGTAGTCCCCGGCCCGCTCCTTGCGGATGACCTCCAGGTACACCTGCCCGGTCGTGATGTTGCTGCCCGCCGGAATGTCGAGGTCGAGGAAGCGCTCGTAGTTGCCGATGTCGAGGTCGGTCTCGGCGCCCGAGGCGGTCACGAAGACCTCGCCGTGCTCGTAGGGGCGCATGGTCCCCGCGTCGATGTTGATGTAGGGGTCGATCTTGACCGCCGTGACCTTGTACCCGCGCGCCCGCAGCAGCGCCCCCAGGGACGCACTTGCCACGCCCTTGCCGAGGCTGCTGACCACGCCGCCCGTCACGAAGATGTATTTCATGCTTGACCGCGAGCGCCTGACCCCACACGAGGGGCCAAAAAGAAAAGCCGGGGCGCTCGGCCTCCGGGATTAGAGGATAGCACGGGGGCAGGTACGCTGGCCCTGATGGCCTCCCACGACCTCACGCTCGCCGCCTTTCCGGAGATCTTCGAGCCTGACGGGTCACTCGTGGACCTGTACGTGCCGAACACGTCACTGGAAGACTGGCAACGGCTTCTGGACGAGCTTCGGACCGGGTTCCTGCCCTACGAGTACAGGGACTTCGAGCTGGGCGACGAGCGCAGGCCCCTTCCCCTGCGGACCGAGGATATTTTCAGCCGTAGCGATGAGGCGTCCCGCTGCCTGCTCACGCTCGATTCGGACGGCCTCAAGCTCAACTGTCACTTCTTCATCCCGGAAGAAATCGAGCTTGACCTCCACCCTCAGGACATCCACAGCGCGGAGCTGGCGACCAGACTGACCCACTTCGTCGTGCGAATCTCAGCCTTGTTGAGCAAGCCTGTGCTGGTGTGCTCGGAGAATATGCGCGAGCGCCCCTGCTTCATCGCCAGCTCGGGCGGCATCACCCGGACATGCTGACTCTCCCGCAACCTCAGCTCAGTTGCAGCAGGGCCGCCAGCTTCCCCCCAGCCTCCTCCAGCACCGCTTCCGGCACGGCCATCACGAACTCGGCCCGCCGCGCCCGCCAGTCCAGGCTGCGCGCATGATCTCTGAGGACGACGCCGCGCACCGCTCCTCCTTCCAGCAGGGCCACCTCAAAGGGGTAGCCCTTGATCCGGCTGATAACGGGCGCGGCGATCATCAGCCCGGTCAGGCCGTTGTAGCTCGCGGGCGTCAGGACCAGCGCCGGGCGCCGTCCCCCCTGCTCGTGCCCGGCGTGGGGCGTGAAGGTCAGCCAGACCAGATGCCCGCGTTCTGGGACATAGGTCGGCTCGCCTACCACTCCTCCTGTCCCTGGGCTTCGCCCCAGTCGGTCTCCCCGTGAAGCTGCCCCGGCCGGATGCCTGCCAGCAACTCATCCAACTGGTAGCGGGCAGGACGCAGAGGGGTGATGACGATCTGGCCTCCCTCCACGCGCATTTCCACCGCCGTACGCTGCCCCAGCCCAGCCTCTTCGGCGATTCCCCGGGGAATCCGCAGCGCCAGGCTGTTGCCCCACTTCTGAATCTGTCCCTTCATGGCGCCTCCCCGTATCTACAAGGAGTAGACATCGGTCCCCTACCGCCCCCGCACCCGCTCCAGCAGCGCCGTGTTGCGCTCCTCGCGCTGGCGGCCCGCCGCCTTGACCCAGGCCGAGGCCGACCCCGCCGCGTAGAAGCGCTCGCGGGCGCGGGTCAGGGCCGTGTAGACCAGATTGCGCGAGAGCATCGGCATATGCGCCTCGTGCAGCACGCCGAGGACGGTGGGCCACTCGCTGCCCTGCGCGCGGTGAACGGTCAGCGCGTACCCCAGCTGCACGTTGAACAGCTCGGCTCCGGCCAGCTCGACGATGTTGCCGTCGAAATCCACCGTCAGGCGCCCGCCCTCGGCTTTCAGGACCGTGCCCAGCGTGCCGTTGAAGACCTCGTTGCCATAGTCGTTCTTCGTCTGCACGACCACGTCGCCGGGGCGGGCCTCGCCGTCGCCGATGCGGAGGCCGCCCTCACCGGGGTTGAAGAGGGCCTGAAGGTGCCCGTTGAGCATGTCCACCCCCAGCGGCCCCTTGCGCATGGGCGTGAGCACCTGCACCTGCCCCGGCCCGCCGAGTTCACGGACCATCAGGGCCACCCGGCGGGCGCCTCCGTCGGGGTCCGTTTCGGTCAGGTTCAGGCGGGGGTCGCCCCATTCCGGCGCGCTGCCGTGCAGCAACCCGTGCGCCGCGCGGATGATCGGGTTCTCGGCGGCCTGGCGGTAGACGGTGGTCAGGCGGACGGTGGGCGCGGCCTCGGTGATCGCGTGCAGGGGCAGCCCGGCGTCCACCGGCGGAAGCTGGTCGGTGTCGCCCACCAGCAGCACCCGCGCCCCCGGCGGCACGGCGGCGAGCAGCGAGAGCATCAGCGCGTCGCCGCACATGCTGACCTCGTCCACGATCAGCAGGTCGTAGGGGGCGGGTTCGAGGTGGTTGTGCCGGAAGCCCGCCGGGCCGTAGCCCAGCAGGCGGTGAATGGTGCTCGCCGTGCGGCCGGTGACCTCGCCCAGCCGCCGGGCCGCCTTGCCGGTGGGCGCGCAGAGGCCGACCTCCAACCCGAGTTTTTCCGCGAGGTCCGCCACCGCGCGGGTGGTCGTGCTTTTGCCGGTGCCGGGGCCGCCGGTCAGCACGACGAGGCGGTGGTCTTCCAGCAGGCTCAGAATGCTGGCCTGCTCGTCCGAGAGGCCCCGGGCGGCCCCGGCAGGCACCATCCACTCATCCCCGGCGGGCGGGGTGGCCAGCAGGGTGCGGATCAAGGTGGCGAGCTTTTTCTCGGCGCGCAGGACGTGGGGCAGGTAGATGCGTGAAGTGCCGTCCAGGGTGGGGTCGTCGGCGAGGCGGCCGAGTTCCACCGCCGTTTCGACCGCCAGCCTGGCCCCCTCGGCCGAGACGCGGGTGTAGTGGGCCACCCCGCGCTCGGCCCGCGCGCGCGGCAAGAAACTGTGCCCGCCCTGCTGCGCGGCCTGCTGGAGGGCGTACACGGCGGCGGCGGTCAGGCGCCGGGGGTCGTCCTGCGCGCCGCCCGCCGTCTGCCAGAGCTTGTCGGCGGTCAGAAAGCCGATGCCCTCGACCTCGGTCAGCGCGAAGAGGTCAGCGGTGAGACGTTCCAGCGCCGCTTCCCCGAAGTGCTTCACCGCCCGCTGCGCCTGCGAGATGCTCAGGCCCAGACCCTGAAGGCCCGCGAGCAATCGGCGTTCCAGCCCCTGCTGGCTCCAGCTGGCAGTCATCTTGTGCAGGGTCGAGGCGGTCACGCCCGGCACTTGCAGGAGCTTTTCGGGGTCCCCCTCCAGCACGTCGAAGGTCGCGGGGCCGAACATCTTGGCGATGCGCCCGGCCAGCACCTTGCCCACCCCGCCCACCCGGGCTTCGAGGTAGGCGGCGATTCCGGCCTCCGTCAGGTCGGTGGGCTGGGCCTCGAGCACCATGTTCAGCACCCGGTACTGGTAGCCGTACTCGCGGTGTTCTTCCATCAGCACGTCGGCGCTGAAGGTGTCCCCGGCTTCCAGCGGTGGCATCACCCCGATCACGGTGGCGTCGGGGTCCTCGCCCTCACTGTTGCGCAATCGGGCGGTCATCACGGTAAAGCCGCTGTCGGCACGGAAACGGACGCGGTTGACGCCGCCGGAAACGCGAATCGGCTCGGTGGGAGGGGCGGCGGTCACCCCGAGAGGATAGCGCCGGGGCCGTGCGGAAAAGAGGCTTCAGCGCCGCGCGCGCCGGGTCAGCCGCGCCAGACGCCGCACCCAGCGCGGAAGCCGCTGCCCGGCGTGCGGCTGGTCCAGCCCGGAGTGCAGGCGGCTCTTGGTCACGAGATCGAGGTCGTTGCTGTACATGAACGCAGTTTTTCATGAACCGAATGGCCAAGCTATGACAAGCGTCCCTCCTGTATTTTTATTCAGCCGTTCGACAAATGAAATCAGGCGCGCCACTTGAGAGCCGACGAATCGTCTACGTCTCTGTGCTTCCCACATCGAATGGCGACCTGCGCCTGAAACTCGCCTGGTCCGGGCGTTGCTCCCCTTGGCAGCCGCTCTGCACGCCTGGGCACCGAAAACAACGGCGCAGACCTCCACCCCATGCTAAATTTTCCGTCATGCGCGTACTTCATACCGCCGATTTCCACGCCGGGCGGAATCTGCGCGGCTTCGACCGGACCCCGGAGGTTCAGGGGGCGCTGACCGAGATCGCGGCCCTGGCCCGCAGCGAGGGGGTAGACGCGGTGCTGGTGTCCGGCGACCTGTTCGACACCGTGAACCCGTCGGCCGAGGCCGAGGCGACCGTCTTCGATTTTTTCCTGCGGCTGCGCGACGCGGGCATCCCGGCGGTCGTGATCGCGGGGAACCACGACTCGGCCGCGCGGCTGCACGGGCTGGCGGGGCTGCTGGGCTGGGTGGGCGTGCAACTGGTGGCCCAGCCCACCGCCAATCCCCTGGACCTGATCCGCACGGTGGAGACGAAGCGCGGGGAGACGCTGACGGTGGGCGCGCTGCCCTTCCTGTCCGAGCGGCGGCTGGTGAAGGCCGCCGACCTGCTGGGCGGCGACGTGGGCGCGTGGCGGCAGAAGTACCGCGAAGGGATGGGCTTTTTTCTGCGCAAGGTCGCCGAGGGCTTCCGGCCCGGGGGCGTGAACATGCTGATGGCCCACGCCACGATGGACGGCGCGGTGCCCAGCGGCTCGGAGCGCACCATGCAGTTCGACCTGCTCAACGCCTACACGCTCTCGCCGCTGCAACTGCCCTCCGCCGCGCAGTATGTGGCGCTGGGCCACGTCCACAAGCCGCAGCAGGCCTCGGAGATGCCGCTGGCGCACTATCCCGGCTCAGTCATCCAGCTCGATTTCGGGGAGGCGGGCGAGAAAAAGCAGGTCAATCTGGTGGAGGTGGAGCCGGGGCGCCCCGCCCGCGTGACCCCCATCCCGCTCGCCAGCGGGCGCGAGCTGCGGACGGTGCGGGTGACGCTGGACAACGTGGACGCGCGGCTCGCGGCGCTGAACGGGTTTGCCGGGCTGGTGAAGGTCGTCGTGCGCGCGCCCTCGGGGACCGCGCTGCCGGGCCTGAAAGACCGGGTGCTGCGGATGGTGCCCAACACGCTGGCCGTCGAACTCGACGCGGTGCAAGAAGACCTCGCGCTGCCCGAGCTGCGGCGCGAGGGCCTCAGCCTGACCGAGCTGTACGAGCGGTTTCACCAGGAGCGGCGGGGCGAGTTGCCGGGCGACCTGCGCGCGGCCTTCCGCGAGGCGGACGAGGCCGCGCGGGGCGAGGAGGCCACGCTCGGCGAGGGGGTGGGCGCGTGAGGCCGCTTCATCTGGAGGTGCAGGGCTTCACCGCCTTCCGGCAGCACACCACGCTGGATTTCTCGGACCTCGAACTGTTCGCGCTGGTCGGGCCGACCGGCAGCGGCAAGAGCAGCCTGCTCGACGCGATGACGTTTGCGCTGTACGGGCACACCCCCCGGCTGGGCGCCACGGGCCTGGACGCCCTGATCTCGCAGGGCGAGCGCGGGTTGGCGGTCAGCCTGACCTTCGAGGTCGGGGCCGAGACCTACCGGGTCGCGCGCTCCAAGGGCCGCCGCCAGGCCGAGAACGAGGTGCGGCTGGAGCGCCGGGAAGAGGGGCGCTGGGTGGGCCTCAGCGACGGCGGCACCAAGGCCGTCAACGACCGCATCCGCCGCGCGGTGGGGCTGGATTTCAAGACCTTCGCGCGCAGCGTGCTGCTGCCGCAGGGCGAGTTCGCCCGGCTGCTGCACGGCACCGGCAAGGAGCGCCAGGCGCTGCTGGGCGAGCTGATGGGCCTGGAACACGTCCGGGCCATGCACGCTTTTGCGGGCGAGCGGGCGCGCGAGTTCAAGCACACGCTGGGCAGCCTGCACGCGCTGCTGGAGGGCGAATACGCGGGGGTGACGCCGGAAGCAGTCAGGGCCCTGCGCGCCGAACGCGAGGCTGCGAGCGCCGAGGCCGAGCGGCTGGTGGACACCCGCGAGCGCCTGCAAGGGCAGGTGAGCCGCCTGCGGGCGCTGGAAGCGGTCTGGACTGCCCGGGAGGACACTGCCCGGCGGCTGACCAACCTGGAGGCCCGCGCGGAGGGCGTGCGGGCGGGTGCCGATCGGGCCGCGCAGGCCAGGCGGGTGGCGGGCGCCTTGCCGCTGCTCGACGCGGCCGAGCGGGCCCGCATCGCGGCGGGACGGGAGGCGGGCGAGCGCGACCGGGCGGCGGGTGCCGAAGCGCGGGCCAGACAGGCCCTCGACGCGGCCACGGCCACCCTGGAGGCCGCCCAGCTTGCCGAGGCGCGGATTCCCGACCTCGAGGCCCGCGCCGAGACCCTGCGCGAGGCCGAGGCCGACGCGGCCCGCCTGCGCCGCGCGGGGGGCACCGGGCAGACCTCCCACCCCTCTCCCCTGCCCTGGGACGAGGACGCCCACGCCGAGGCCCGCGAAGGCGCGCAGAAGCTCGAGAAACTGCGCCAGGAGCGGGTGCAGCTGGAAGCACAGAAGACCGCGCTGGAGGCGGGCCGCGAGCGCCAGACCACCGAGCAGGCGCAGCACGAGGCGCTGAAGGCCGAGCAGGTCCGGGTCGAGCGCGAGGGCAAGAGCGCCAAGGCCGACTTCGACCGCGCCCAAACCGAACTGGCGGCGGCGCGGCTGGAAGCGGGCCTCTCGGCCTACCGCGCCCACCTGCATGTGGGCGAGCCGTGCCCGCTGTGCGAGCAGCCGGTGGAGACGCTGCCGCAGGGGTCGGGGGTGGACCTCGCGGCGCTGGAGACGCGGGCCACCGCCCTGCAAGCCGCGCTGGAAGGCCGCCGCTTGCGTTACAAGGAGATCGGGCTGGAGCTGGCGACCCTGAAAAAGTCGGTCGAGGCCCGCCGCGCCGAACTCGCCGACTGGGAGGAGGCGCTGCGCCAGCGCGAGGCCGACCTGCGCGTGCTTGAAAGCCATGTCACGGGCGACCCGCAAGACACGGCGCTGCGCCTGCTTGCCGGGCTGGCGGCGCGGGTGCGCGCGGCGGGTGCCGACCCGGCCCGCGAGCGAGCGCGGGTGCTGGCCGAGGTGGGGGCCGTCCGCACCCGGCTGACGGGGGCGCAAGCGGCGCTGGCCCGCGCGGGGAGTGCCCACGCCGCCGCCCAGGCCACGCTCTCGGCGGCCCAGAACGCGGCACAGGGCCGCGACCGCGAGGCGCAAGACGCGCTGGCAGCCGCCCTGGCCGGGCTGGGGCTGGACGCCGCCCAGGCCCGCGCCGCCGCGCTCCCCGAGGCCGACATCGCCGCGCTGGAGGCCGCCGCCCGCACCCACGCCGCGCAGGTCGAGCAACTCCGCGCCCAGCTCGCGGAGCTGGAGCGCCAACTGGGGGTCGAACCCTTCGACCCGGCCAACCTCCGGCAGGCCGAGCGCGACCTCACCGCCACCGACGCGGCGCTGGGCACCGCGCGCGAGCGGGCCGGGAGCCTGGCCGAGCAGGAACGCAGCGCGCGGGGGCGCCTGGTACGGCGGGGCGAAATCGAGGCGCAGGCGAAGGACCTGGCCGCCCGCCTGGACACCTGGCAGACCCTGACCAACACCCTGCGCGCCAACGAGTTTCAGAGCTACCTGCTTACCGAGGTCGAGGCGCAGCTCCTGACCGGCGCGGGCACCCTGCTCTACGACATCTCCGACGGGCGCTACCGCCTGGCGCTGGAAGACGGCGAATACGCCGTGCAGGACCTCTGGAACGCGGGCGAGTCGCGGGCGGTCAAGACCCTGTCGGGCGGCGAGACGTTCCTCGCCAGCCTCTCGCTCGCCATCGCCCTGAGCGACTACCTCGCCGGGAACAAGATCCTGGGCGCCCTCTTTCTCGACGAGGGCTTCGGCACCCTGGACCCGCAGGCCCTGGAGGCGGTCGCGGGCGCGCTGGAGAACCTGCGGACCCAGGGGCGCATGGTCGGCGTGGTGACCCACGTCGAGAGCCTCTCCGAGAGGCTGCCCAGCCGGTTGATCGTGACCAAGAGCGTGGCGGGAAGCAGCGTGCAGCGGCTGGACGGCTGAGGGTGGAGGCTGTGGAGCGGACGACCTGGGAGGGCCGCCCTGCCGTGCTGACGTGGCTGCCAGGGTACCGGCCCGGTGCCGCCGAGGCGGTCAGGCAGGTCAGCGGCCTGTGCCTGGACGAGAGGGCCAGGATCGTCCTCGTCTCGCAGGACGGGGCGAGCTGGAGCCTGCCCGGAGGCAAACCGGAGGCCGGGGAAGGCTGGGAGCAGACCCTCCGGCGCGAGGTCGCGGAGGAGGCGTGCGCCGAGATGGGGCACTGCCGCCTGCTGGGCGCCGTGCAGGTCGAGGGGTTGACCCCGCAGCCGTACTTCCAGCTGCGCGCCTGGGCGCGGGTCCGGCTGCTCCCCTTTCAGCCCAGGCACGAGACGCAGCACCGCGTCGGGGTGCTCCCGGCGGAGGTCACCCGCTTCCTCCCCTGGGGCGTGGGGCCTATCGGGCAGGCGCTGCTGGCGGGGGCGCTGGCCCTCGACACGGCTTTCCGGGAGCAGGGATGAGCCTGAACCTCCCGGCTCTGCTGGCCGAACGCGGCGCGCTGCGGCGGGGGCACACCCTCTTTCGCAACGGCCTGCACGCAGACGGCTGGATCGAGAAGGGCGAAGTGGCGCGCGACCCGGCCACGCTGGACCGGGTGGCGGCGGCCCAGGCCGCCAGCCTGCACGCCGACTTTCCGGACGCGACGCTGCTGGTCGGCGCCCCGGCCTGTGGGGCGGTGCTCGCGTCCTTCGTGGCGCGGCACCTCGGGCTGCCCGTGGCCTACGTCCTGACCGGGCCGGACCCCGGCTGGCACCGGATGCACGTCCCCCGCCCCGGCGAGCGCGCCGTCTCCGTGGACGACCTGATCTGCACGGGGACGGATGCCCGCGCGGTCCTGGCCTTTCTGCGGCGCGGGGGGCACACGGTCCTGGGCGTGAGCGCCTGGCTCAGCCGCACGGGCCTGGAGGGCGAGCGGCTGGCGACGCTGATGGACGCGCCGTTCCGGACGTTTCCGGCGGCGAGCTGTCCGCTCTGTGAGGCAGGGCGGTCTCTGGACTTTCAGGCCATCCGGGAATAACCGCAGGCTTATCGCCCCACCGCCTCCTCGGCCTGGCGGATGCTCAGCACGCGGCTGGCGCCGGAGGCGTCGGTGGTCACGCCCCACAGCGCGTGGGCGACCTCCATCGTGGCTTTCTGGTGGGTGACCAGGAGGAACTGGGCGCCCCGGGCGCTGAAGCGTTCCAGAAAGGCGGTGAAGCGGCGGATGTTCGCCTCGTCGAGGGGCGCGTCCACCTCGTCGAGCACCGCGAGGGGCAGGCCCCCGGCCCCCCCTTCCCCGCCCGCGTGGTTGAGGGCAAAGAGGAACCCCAGGCCCGCCATCGTGCGCTCGCCCGCGCTGAGCAGGGTCATGGAGCGGGTGCGCTTGCCCCGGGGCTGCACGGCGAGGCGCAGCCCGGTCAGGCGCCCGGCCTCGTCATGCTCGGGTTCGAGGTCGCCCTGGCCGCCCAGCAGCTCGGCGGAATACTCGCGGAAGGCCCCGTTCACCCGCTCGAACGCTGCGCGGGTGGCGACCCCCTCGGCGCTTTCCAGCTCGGTCAGGTGGGCGCGCAGCTCGGTGGCGGCGGCCTCGGCGTCACCCAGTTCGGCGCTGAGAGCCTCCAGCTCGGCCTGGGCAGCGGCATGGTCGGCCTCGGCGCGGGCATTCACCGGCCCCAGGCGCTCCAGCTCCGCGCGGGCGCGGGTCAGCTCGGCGGTCCACTCGCGGGGAGCACCGGGGGGGCTGCACCCGTCGGGGAGGGGTTCCTGGCTGCCCTCGCGGCGGGCGATCAGCAGGCGCAGGTCTTCGAGCCGGGCACGGACCTTGTTCTGCTCTCCGATCAGCGAGGTGTAGGCACCGGCCGCCGCGCCGCGTTCTTTCTCGGCACGGGACAGCTCGTGTTCGTCGAGGGTGCCCAGCGCAGTCTCGCGGCGGGCGACCTCGGCAGCGGCGCCCCTCAGGTGGGCGGTCTGGGCAGCGGCGGCCTCGGCATTGGCGGCCAGGCGTGCGCGCAGGTCGGCGGCGCGGGCGCGGGCACCCCGGAAGGCCCGCCAGGCAGCGTCGAGTTCGCGGGCCAGGGCCAGGGTTTCCAGGGCCGCGCGCTCCCCCGCGCGCCCGGCCTCCGCCGCCTGGCGGGCGGCCAGCAGCGCGGCTTCCAGCTCGGCGGGGTCGGCGGCGGAAGCTTCAGGAGCAGCAGTGGGCGTCTCGGCATTCACGCGGGCGAGCAGGCGGTCGCGGTGGGCCGTCAGGCTGCGGGCCTGGGCGTCCAGTTCGGTCACGCGCCGCTCGGCCTCACGCTCCTCGCGGGCGGCGCGTTCGCGGGCGGCGAGCAGGGCGCCGTGCTCCTCCGAGTCGCCGGAGAGGGTCGCTTGCACCCGCCCCAGCTCGGCCTCCAGGCGGGCGCCCTGGCGCTCGACCTCCTCCAGTTCGGCGTCCAGTTCCTGAGAGCGGCGCTGGTCGGCCAGCACGCTCACGCCGCTGTCGCGCAGGCGTCCGCCCGTGATCGCGCCCCCGGCTTCGAGCAGTTCGCCGTCCAGCGTGACCAGGCGCGGGCGGTTGGGGTAGGTGCGGGCGAGGCGGTTGGCGGCGCGCAGGTCCTGCACGATCAAGGTGTCGGCCAGGATCGCCTCGCCCACCAGCGGCGGATCGGTGGGGCACAGGTCCGCGAGGTTGCCGATCACACCCGGCTCGCGCAGCAGCGCCCCGTCGCGGCGGGGCCGGGCGCGGATCAGGTCGAGGGGCAGGAAGGTCGCCCGGCCCCCCGAGCGCTTCAGCTCCTCGATGATCAAGCGGGCGTCCTCGCCGCCCTGCACCACGATCTGCTCCAGACGGCGGCCCAGCGCGGCGGTGACGGCGGTCTCGTACTCGGCGGGCACCGTGAGCAGGTCCGCGACCGAACCGACGATGCCGGGATGGTCGAGGCGCAGGGCGTTGCGGGCGCCCTCGCCGTAGCGGGCGTAGGAGTTCAGCGTGCCCTCCAGCCGCTCGCGCTCGCGGCGCAGCGGGGCCACGCTGGCCTTCAGGCGCCCGAGTTCGGCGGAAAGGTGACGCTCGTGGGCCTGCGCCCCGGCGCGTTGGTCGGTCAGGGCCGCGTATCCGGCCTCGGCCTGCTGCCGGGCGTGGGCGGCGGCTTCCAGGCGTTCGCGGGCGGCGGCCAGCGCCTCGAGCGCCGTCTCCAGGTTGCCCTGGGCGCGCCCCAGTTCGCCTTCCAGCGTCTCGCGGCTGGCGTCCACCCGGGCGGCGGCTTCGGCGGCGAGGGCAGCCTGGGCACGGGCGCGGGTGAGGTCGGCGTCCAGGCTGCGGGCGCGGCGCTCGGCGGCCTCGGCCTCCTGGCGGGCGGCGAGGGCGGCGGCTTCCAGCGCGGGCAGGTCGGGAGCGGCCCCGGCGGGCGGGGTCTGCGGCAGGGCGGCGAGTTCGGCGTGCAGGCGCCCCGCCTCGGCGCGCAGATGATCGGCGTAGCGCCCCGCCTGCGCGTGCGCGTCGCGGGCCGCGCGCAGGGCGTCGAGCGCCCCGGCATGGGCCTCGGCGCGGGCGCGGGCGTCGCCCACAGCCTCGCGGGCGGCCTCGACCCGGGCAGCAGCGACCTGCACCTCGGCGGCGAGGTCGGCGCTGCGGCGGTCGAGGGTCTCCACCTCGGCGCGCGCGCCCGCGATCTCGCGGCCCAGGGCAAGCTGCCGCTCGCGCCGCAGGGCGTCTTCCAGGGTCAGGGTGCGGGCCGTCAGGTCACGCCAGACGCGGGCGTCCTGGGCGGCCTGCGCCAGCCGCTCCACCCCGGCGGCGCGTTCGCCCTGCACCAGCCGCAGCTGATCCAGGTGCCCGGCGGCCTCACGCAGCCGGGCTTCGGTCTCCTGACGGGCGGACACCGCGCGGGAGAGGCCCGCCGCCTCCTGCACGTACCCCAGCAGGGTGCGGCCCTCGGCCTGCACGACGCCGCTGACCTCGCCCTGCCCGATCACGGCCAGGCCTCCCGGCCCCAGCCCGGTGCCGCGCAGGGCCGACTGCACGTCGCGGGCGCGGACGGGGCGCCCCCCCAGGTCCTGCTCGCCGGTGCCGTCGCGGTAGACCCGGCGGGCCAGGTTGACGCGGCCTTCCGGAGTCTGCAACTCGAGTTGCACCTCGGCCAGCCCCAGCGGCGCTTTGCCCCCGCTGCCGTGAAAGATCAGCTCGGTGCCGCGCCCGGCCCGCAGCTCGCGCGCCCTCGCTCCGTGGGTGGCCCAGCGCAGCGCCTCGACCACGTTGCTCTTGCCACTGCCGTTCGGGCCGATCACGGCGCTGACGCCGGGGCCGAACTCCAGGCGGGTGCGGTCCGCGAAACTCTTGAAGCCTTGCAGGGTGATGCTGCGCAGCATGGAAGCTCAGGCGCCGGGGCGGGCGCGCACGCCGGGCGTCACTGGTCCGCGCAGTCCTGCGCCCGGTACGGCTCGCGCAGGTCGAGGTGCCACAGCGTCTCCACGTTGCGGCCGTCCACCAGGAAGGTCACGTCCTGGCCTCCGCCTTCGAGCAGGGTGCGGGTCAGGGTGCAGATCAGCATCCGCTCGCCGCTGGTGCCGTAGCGCAGCGTGAGGTAGTCGGCGGGCAGGTTGACGTAGTGGTGGGTGCCGCGCCGCCAGACGTTGGGCGCCTCCTTGCCCCCCGGCACCACCGGCAGCGAGCCGGAGGTCTGCGGCCCCTTGGCCCAGACGTTCAGCGCCGCCTGCGCGAGCGCGACCGGGGTGTCCTGGGTCACCTGCACGGTGCGCGTCTCGGGTCTCATGGTCTGCACCTGCGCGTCGCTGAAATACACCTTCACCTTGACCGGACGCCGCTCCTGCAACTCCAGCCGGGGCGCGGCGGGCGTCTCGAGGGGGCGCTGCACCTCCTGGTAGGCGTAGGCGGCGGCCCCCAGCAGCGCGGCGCTGACCACGTTGAACAGCGAAAAGACCCGCTTCACTGGCGGCCTCCTGCCGGGGCAGGCGTGGACGCCGGGGCCGCGCGGCCCGCGTTCGTCGCGCGGGCGGTCAGGTAGGTGGCGACCGAGCGGGCCACCGCGACCGCCATCGCCTGCAGGCGGTCGTCCACGCCCAGCTTGGCGCGGTCCTCGGCGTTGCCCACCCAGCCGAGTTCCAGCAGCAGCGCGGCCTGCGCCGCCTCACCCAGGGTGTAGGCGCGGCTCACGGTGTCGGCCTTGGCCGTCACGCCGCCGCCGCGCAGCTCCCCGCGCAGCAGCTCGCTGAGGCGCCGGGTCCCGCCCGCTCCCCCCACCGCGAGGTCGAGGTAGGGGGCCGTCGCCCCGCCGCGCACCGCGTTCACGATCTGGGCAGTCGAGCGTCCGGTCGGCTCGTAGACGGTCACGCCGCCGCGCTCGGTGCCGGGAAAACGGCCCAGGTCGAGCGCCAGATACACGTCGCTGCGCCGCGCCAGCGTGAGCTTCTGGTTGAGGCCCAGCGCGGTCCCCTCGTCGCGGGTGACCCGCACCTGCCAGCCTGCCTGGCTGAGCAGCTCGGCGGCGCGGCGGGCCACGTCCAGGGTCACGTCGCGGCCCAGATCCTTGACGCCGGGGCCGGTCACGCGGGCGGGGTCAAGCACGATCAGGGGACGCGAGATGCGTTCCAGCAGCGCCGGGCTGGCGTAGGGCACGCCGGGTCCCGCGTCCACGACCAGCCGCGCGCCGCCGGGCCGCACCACCCGGTAGACCCGGTAACCGCTGCCGGGCGGCAGGGTAAAGCTCAGCTGGAGGTCCTCTCCCTTGCGGACCACCTGCGCGCGCGGCACGAAAGCGCCCCGGGTGGTGTAGCGCCGCGCGTCGCCC
This sequence comes from Deinococcus budaensis, assembly GCF_014201885.1. Taxonomy (NCBI): domain Bacteria; kingdom Thermotogati; phylum Deinococcota; class Deinococci; order Deinococcales; family Deinococcaceae; genus Deinococcus; species Deinococcus budaensis. Next base: position 579,627 of record NZ_JACHFN010000001.1, read on the forward strand.
TGCACGCCTTTCAGGGTCACGGTGACGGTGGTGCCACGCAGCTCGTCGCTGACCGCCACGTCGCGGGTCAGGTCGAGCACCAGGCGGTCACTGCTCTGGCCCGCGCGGCTGCTGACCCCCTGGAGGGTGGCGGGCACCACCCGGAAGTTCCCGGCCTCGTAGCGTGCGCCCAGCCCGCGCGCCAGCGTATCGAGCGGCAGGTAGAGGTTGCCGTTGACCAGCGTGGCCGCCCTGGCCTTGACCCGCTCGGTGCCCAGCTGCACGGTGTTAAAGGAGGTCGTCGCCCGCTCCTGGTCCTCGTCGATGGGAAGCAGCAGGGTGTGGCCGTAGCCCTCCACCCGCACGACCGGCCCCTCGCGGGTGATGTCCAGCACCCGGCCCAGCACCGTCTCGCTGGCGTACTCGGCCCCGTAGAGGTTGATGCTCTGCACCTGCTGCCCGGCGAGGTTCAGCCGGGTAAAGGCGATCTGCGCGCCCGCCAGTCCGGCCCCCAGCAGGGCGGCCGACAGCAGCAGCGGACGCGACAGGCGGCCCCCGAGGTTCCCCCCCAGCCTCCAGCGCCTCATAGTTCGCGCAGCTCCCGGCGCACGGTCTTCTCGGCCTCGGCGCGGCGCTTGTCGTGCAACTTCTTGCCGCGCGCCAGGGCCAGTTCGACCTTGAAGACCCGGCCTTTCTGGTACATCCGGGTGGGCACCAGGGTCAGGCCTTTTTGCTCCAGCGCCCGGCGCAGCTTGCCGATCTCCTCGCGGTGCAGCAGCAAGCGGCGCGGGCGCCGGGGTTCGTGGTTGTTGTAGGTCGCCTGGGTGTAGGTCGGAATGTAGAGGCCCTCCAGATCAATGTTGCCGTTCGTCAGGCGCGCAAAGGCGTCCCGGAAGTCCACGCCACCTGCCCGGACACTCTTGACCTCGCTGCCGGTGAGGCTGATGCCCGCCTCGAAGCGCTCCAGCAACTCGTATTCGTAGTGTGCGCGGCGGTTCGTGTACACGCGGCGCATTCTAGCAGGGGTCCCGCCCCGGGAAGGGGACGGCAAAAACCCCCGGGAGCAGACGCGCGGCGGGGGGATCAAGGGGAACTATTGCTGGCCCGTCATTTCGTGGGCGGCCGGCTGGGCCGGACCTCGATGCGGCTGGGGAGCGTGCGCTCCGGCATCGCCAGCAGGTCGAGGGTGAGCTGGGCGACATCTTCCGGCTGAATCTTCCAGGCGTCCTGCTCGCCAGGCGTGTGCCCGTTGAAAAAGGTCGCCACGCTGCCGGGCATGATCTGGGTCACCTTGATGCCGTGCTGACGCAGGTCGAGGGTCAGCACCTCCGAGAGGCCGTTGAGGCCGAACTTGCTCGCGTTGTAGGCCCCGCCACCCGCGAAGGGGTTCGTGCCCGCCAGGCTGGAGAGCGTGAAGATGTACCCGCCCCGGCGCTTGAGCGCAGGAAGGCCCGCCTTCACGGTGTAGAAGGCGCCGCTGAGGTTGGTGTCGATGACCTCCTGCCACTGCTCAATGGTCAGGTCCTCCACATTGGCGAAGTGGCCCAGCCCCGCGTTCACGAACAGCACGTCCAGGCCGCCAAAGGCGTCCACGTGGGCGTCCACCGCCCTCTGGAGGGCCTGCGGGTCGCGCACGTCGCAGACCACGCCGCGCGCCTGCCCACCGATCCCCTGCGCGGCGGCCTCCACCTCGGCCTGGGTGCGGCTGGTCAGCGTGACGGCATATCCCGCCCCGGCCAGCGCCTGCGCGACGGCCAGGCCAATGCCCTTGCTCGCGCCGGTCACGAAGGCGCTCTTGCCGGTGCCGGACGCCGGATTGCGGGACTCACTGTGGGTCATGGGGCGACGCTAACACGCGCGGGCAGGCCAGGCCGCCCTGCTTCAAGGGGGCATGAACGGGCTTTTCCCCTCTCGACCGGCCCCCGGCCCGTGTCCCCGGAGGGCCGTGGGGCCGAACGCCGACCGGGGCGCGTTTTCGGTGGCACGCGGCTGACCAGTGTTTTAGGGTGACCTATGCCGCGCGCCTGGCGTTCCCCCCTGACCATCGCGGCCGTGTATCTGGCCGCCTGGTGGGGGCTGGACGCCGCCGCCCAGCGCTTCGAGACCGCGCCCGGCATCTCGGTGTGGTATCCGCCCACGGCGCTGGATTACGTGCTGCTGCTGGCGTTCGGGCTGCGGTTCTGGCCGCTGCTGCTGCTGAGCGGGCTGCTGCACCAGTTGCTGACGGTGCCTGAACCGCTGCCGCCCCTGCCGCTGCTGGTCTTCGTGGTGGGCACGGCGCTGGTTCACGCGGGGGCCTGCGCGCTGCTGCTGCGCGTCTGGCAGCTGGATGTGCGGCTGCCCCGGCTGCGCGACGTGGGCCTCTTCGTGGGGGTCGCCGTGCTGGCGGCGCCGCTGGCCGCAGCGGCACTTCAGGTGCTCAACCTGACCCTGGGCGACCTGCTGACCTGGAGCAAGGCTCCGGTGCATACCCTTCAGCTGTGGGCCGGAATCGCCACCGGGGTCGGGATGCTGGCGCCGCCCCTCTTGCTCGCGCTGCGCCCGCTGACCCAGGCGCGGTTGGCGCCGCTGCCCGACGAGCTTCAGCGGCTGAACCTGCACCCGCAGGATTTTCCGGCGCAGGCTGGCCGCTGGGCGCGCTGGCGCCGCGGGCTGGAAGGGCTGGGCGAGCTGGCCCTGATCGGGCTGGCGCTGTGGGTGGGGTACGGGGGACCGCGCAGCGCCAGCCTGGATTACAGCTACGTGCTGTTCGTGCCGCTGCTGTGGATCGCCGCCCGGCACGGCTTCGGGCGGGCGGTCGTGGCAGTGCTGCTGCTCAATGTGGGCGTGGCGCTGCTGACCCGCGAGAGCGACGTGGAGCGCAGCGGCGGGCTGGCCCTGCAATTCGGGCTGCTCACCGTGACGCTGGCGGGCCTGCTGCTGGGCGCCGTGATGCGCGAACGCCAACGCCTCACGGCCCATCTGCGCCACCTCGCCCTGCACGACCCCCTGACCGGCTTGGGCAACCGCCGCCTGTTCAACGAACGGCTGGGCCAGGCGCTGGCCGGGCCTGCGGCGCCCCGGCGCACGCTGGCGGTGATCCTGATGGACTTCGACAACTTCAAGGCCATCAACGACAGCCTGGGCCACGCGGCGGGCGACCTGGTGCTGCGGGTGGTGGGCGAGCGCCTGCGCGGGTGCGTGCGCCCGGGCGACGTGGTGGCGCGGCTGGGCGGGGACGAGTTCGCCCTGCTGCTGGAGGACCTGCACGGCCCTGGCGAGGCGAGCGAGGTCGCCGGGCGGCTGCTGGGAGCGCTGGAAGACCCGGTGCCGGTGCCGGGGGGCGCGCTGCGGGTGGGCGCGAGCGTGGGCATCGCCCTGCGCGGGCCAGGCGCCCAGGACAGCGAGACGCTGCTGCGCAACGCCGACGTGGCCCTCTACCACGCCAAGGCGCGCCACCGGGGCCGCGCCCAGCTGTTCGACGCGGCCATGCACGCCAGCGTCCTCGAACGCCTGGAACTGGAAGCCGACCTGCGCGTCGCCATCGCGCGCGGGGGCTTCGAGATCCATTACCAGCCGCTGGTGGAACTGCAAGGCGGAGAGCTGCGCGGTTTCGAGGCCCTGGTGCGCTGGCGGCACCCGGCGCGCGGCCTGCTGGGTCCCTGCGCCTTTATCCCGCTGGCCGAGGAGACGGGCCTGATCGTCGCCATCGACCGCTGGGTGCTGCGGGCGGCCTGCGCGGAGGTGGCCAGCTGGCCGCAGCCCGCCGGGCGCCCCCCGGTCAGCCTGGGGGTCAACCTGACCGCCACCCACCTCCACTCCCCCGACGTGGTGCAGGAGGTGCAGTCGGCCCTGCAGGCTTCGGGCCTGGCCCCCGAGCGCCTGATGCTGGAGCTGACCGAGAACGTGCTGCTGAGCGACACGGCGGCCAGCGCGCAGACCCTGCGCGAGTTGCGCGGCCTGGGCCTGCGGCTCGCGCTCGACGACTTCGGCACCGGCTACTCCTCGCTGGGCTACCTGCGCGAGTTTCCCATCAGCGACCTGAAGGTGGACCGCTCGTTCGTCACCAACCTGGGTCAGGACGGGGCCGCGACCGAACTCGCCCGGATGGTCGCCGTGCTGGGGCGCACCCTGGGCCTCGCCACCGTGGCCGAGGGCGTCGAGACCCCCGAGCACTACGCCCAGGTGCGCGAGCTGGGCTACACGCTGGCCCAGGGCTACCACATCGGCCGCCCGCTGCCCGCCGAGCAGGCCCGTGCGCTGGCACTTCAGGAGGCTCCGCTGGTGCCTCCAGGCTGAGACCCCACCCCGGCCGAGGTGGGGCCGGGGTCAGGACCGCGCCCCCTCAGGGCAGCTTCTTGGCGAGTTCGTTGTAGAGGTAGTTGGCGGCCTCGGCCTGATGCTGCCAGAGGGTGATCAGCCCGAACTGGTCTTGCACCGACACGCGCTGGCCGCCCGCGAGATCGAAGTGTAGCCGGGCAGTGAGCTTGGCCCAGGGCAGCAGCGCCCCGGGCGCCACCAGAATGGGCGTGACCCGGATCGCGCCGGGCGTCTGCGGGTCGGTCAGGATGGTCGCGCCCGGATAACGGCGCTTGATCGCTCCTCCCGAGTCGCGCTGCATCGCGCCCAGGATGCCGGCCCGCTGCTCGGCGCTCACGAGGTTCGCGTTGCCCTCGATGCGCGCGGGCAGGATCACGTATTTGGCGTTTGCCAGGGTCTGGGCGTTCCAGGCCGCGTTCTTCTGGGCCGCCGGGGCGCCCGCCTGGGCCAGGCCGGGCAGCGCCGCTCCGGCAAGCAGCAGAGGAAGGGCCAGCGGGGTCAGGACTTTGTGCATGCGGCACAGTGCATCACACGCCGCCTGACGGACGGTGAATCCTGCGTGAGCGTGAAGGCGGGGGGAAGCGGCGCAGCCGCCCCGGCAAAGCGCCCTAGCATGGCGGGTATGCAAGACCTGTTGACCACCCTGCGCCGCCTGCGCGCCCCGGACGGCTGCCCCTGGGACCGCGAGCAGACCCACGAGTCGCTGCGCCCCTACCTGCTGGAGGAAGCCGCCGAGGCGGTGGACGCCGTGGCCGGGGGACCCGCCGCGCTGGCCGACGAACTCGGCGACGTGCTGCTTCAGGTGGCCTTTCACGCGGTGATCGCCGAGGAGGTGGGCACCTTCGGCTACCCCGACATCGAACGCGGCATCGTGGACAAGCTGGTGCGGCGCCACCCGCACGTGTTCGGCTCGGTCACGGTGGAGGGCAGCGCCGACGTGGTCCGCAACTGGCAGGCGATCAAGGCGGCCGAGCGCGCCGGCCGGCCGCGCCGCGCCGCCGAACGGGTGCCCGCCGCGCTGGGCGCGCTGGCCCGCGAGACCCAGACGCAGCGGCTGGCCGGGCAGGAACAGGCCGGGCGGGAGGCCGTCGCAGCTGCCCTGCACGCGGCGCCCGACACTGCCGCAGGCGTGGCCGACGTGCTCGCCGCCGTGGTGGCCTGGGCACGCGCGGCGGGAGTGGACCCCGAGCTGGCGCTGCGCGACCGCACCCACGCCACCCTCGCGGCCCTGCCGGACCCCGTCCCCACGGCCCCAGGAGGCCCTGCGGAGGCGGGCGCGTGACCCCGGGAGGCCACGAACCCGACCCCCTGGACGCGGTGCTGGAAGACCCCTGGGCGGTGTGGCTGGGCGGCCGCACCCGCACGCCGCTGCATCTGCCCGAGTACCGCCGCGCCGCTGTGCTGGTCGCCCTGACGCGCGAGCCGGACCCCCGGGTGCTGCTCACGGTGCGCTCGGCCGAGCTGCCCACCCACCGGGGCCAGATCAGCTTTCCCGGCGGCAGCCTGGAGGCGGGCGAGACCCCGGTGCAGGGGGCGCTGCGCGAGGCCGAGGAGGAGGTGGGCCTCGATCCGGGAAGCGTCACCGTTCTCGGAGAACTCGACGACGTGTTCACGCCGGTCGGCTTTCACGTCACGCCGGTGCTGGCCCGCCTTCCCGCCGCGCCGCGCCTCGCCCTGAGCAGCGAGGTCGCGGCGATCCTCACCCCGAGCCTGGGCGAGCTGCGCGCCCTGACCGTCCTGCGCGAGACGCGCGCGCTGCCGGACGGCCAGCGGGTGCCGCTCTACCGCTACCCCTGGCGCGGGCACGACATCTGGGGCATGACGGCCCGGGTGCTGCACGACCTGCTGGAGCAGGGGCCGTGAGCCTCGCGGGCAGGCAGGCCCACCGCCAGACACAGCGACACCCCCACCGTCGCGGGTGGGGGTGAAGGCTGGAACACCGGGCCTTAGCGGGTGGGGTTGATCGTGATCTGGGCGTTGCGGGTCACGTTGTAGGTGCCCACGAAGGTGCGGTAGCCGGGGGCGATCAGCACGACCTCGGTGCCGCCACGGTCCACGGTCACGTTCAGGCCGCCGTTGCGGATGGTGCCGGCCTCACGGCCGTCCACGAACACCCGCGCGCCGTTCACGCTGCTGCGGATCGCCAGGGTGAACTGGTTGCTCACGACCGGAGCGGGCGTGACCGCCTGAGCGAACTCGACGTTGAGGTTGGTGGTGGCGCCGGCACGGACGGTGATGGTGGTGGTGTAGTCGCGGAAGCCGGGCGCCTGCACCCGCACCGGGTA